>NZ_LT630003.1:932045-1242727 GCF_900105615.1 Lacrimispora sphenoides JCM 1415
TGACAGTCTGGTGAAAATTCCAACCGGGATCAGTGTAACTGTAGAAAGCGGCGCAGTCTTTTCGAATAACAACAACAGCGGCAACTATATTGCCGAAGATGGATTTGTGGATAACCTGGATTCAAAAGGCGGTGCTTTTCAGGTAGCCGAACGCGGAATCCTGACAATCAATGGCGGCGAGATAAAAGGTAATAATGCAACTTATGGAAGTGCAATTTATCTCCATGCAAGTGAAAGTAATCCATCATCCCTCGGACAGCTGTACCTGTCTGGTTCACCGGTTATATCCGGAAAAGTATATTTAAATGGTACAGCTGATATAACTTCGGCGTATATACAGCCTGATGTTTCCTATGTGCCTTCAACGTCATTGCAGATTTCTGTCAGCAATGACTACAATGGCCGTCCATTGATTCGATATAAGGACGGTACAATACCGGGTGAGACACAACTGAAATATTATTCATTTGATGATGCTATCAATGCACTATATGATATTGTAAACAACAGTTCCAATGCTTCCATTCTGGAATTGAGTCTGAGAAGGGTAATTTATCTGGATGGCCAGGTTGGGTCAGATGATCCAAGTCATGATGGCACAACTCCGGAAAAGGCGTTTAAGACATTAAAACGTACCTTTGAGGCGATAGGAAATCAGGCAGGTACCAATGGTGTCCTGATTTATATTGTAGATACATTGGATATTAATGGTGGAACCAGTGAACCAGCCGATATTCAGTTAATGAATATTAAGGTTTACAATAGCAACGGAACCTCCCACTATGAAGGATACTATAAGGATCCGGGTGAGACTGTCAATATCCGGGGCCAGGTATATTTCAAGCGATATTCCCAGCCAAAAGGGTATGATGCTGCTGATCCTGTTTATGATGGATACAGCAATGAAACATTGCTTGATAGTCTGTTCTATATCGGCAATGGCGGTAAACTTACTTTAAGCGGTATTTATTTGGATGGCCATTCTATCAGCAGTGACAGCATTAATCCTACCTTAGTGGCACCGGCTGTAGTGGCTCAGTCCCCGCTGATTACCGTAAAAGGAAGCGGTGTGCTGCAATGTTACCGTGCGGAGGGTGTGAGCAATGGTGTTCCTACCGCAACGCTATTTATTAATAATTTCAATACAAAAAATAAGAATGGACCGGAATATATCGTGGGCCATTTAAATGATTCTGATATTATGGAAGGCAGCAGCGCTGGTATTGAGCTGCTGGACGAAGGAACCTGTATTCTTGAGTATACTGAATTTTCCAACCTTGCATTAGGCGATCAAGTAGTTTCCGGAGGTACGGATGTATACAGCAATGGATACCTGCATTTCAGCCGTTATACGAACTTTGGCGGAAGTGTGTTCCTGGAGGGATTCGGAACTAAAGAGGCAAACCATGATACCAGCCGATATCTGACCGTAGATGTATATGGTACTCCAATACAAAATAATTTCCATGTTATGGTGAGAGATTCGTATATGGGCAGAGATATGGTTCATTACCAGGTTGGAATCAACGCAACAGTCAATGATGCCGGTTATTTCCTGCTGGAAGAGCGGGTAAAAGATTTCTTCTGTCTGTCAAACCGCAGCGGATATCCGCATATCCTGGAGCTGCAGGTGCCGGTAGCCGTCTATATTGACGGTACAAACGGTATCGATGACCAGGGAGACCGGTATGCCGGTTCGACTCCGAAGTTTCCTGTAAAAACGTTGGCAAGAGCTTTTGAGTTATTAAAAACCCGGGGTGGAAATACGATTTATGTAGTCGGTACCATTCAGGTAAACAGTGATATCCAGGTGACGGGACAGTCTTATATCGGCACAGGCGGAGCTGTTATGCTGGGAAGTACCAATAAGATTAACATTGTCCGATATATACAGCCGGATTTTGCAATTCAGGATGCGGTGGCCGGAGCAGCGGCGGAATATGATGTGGAGGACTTTACCGGTGCATTGTTAAATGTCAGGGATGGTGCAACCGCCCAGTTCAGTGCGAACGTATACTTTGACGGACACAGTGAACCAAAGACCAGTATCGATCTACCGATCGGAGCGGTCGTAAATCGGAATGGTAAAGCAAAGGCACCGTTAATAACCGTTGAAAAAGGCGGAGCTCTGAGCCTTCTGTCGAATGTAACCCTTTATAATAATAATAATACTTATGAACTGGATACTGATCTTAATGGCCAGAATGGCGGTGCCATCTTAAACAGCGGAACGACGACGGTTGACGGTACTCTGTTTGAGAATAACAAGGCTGCGAAAGGGTCTGTGGTATATCAGGACGGTATTTTTACGATCGTAAGTGCTCCGGAAAAACTGGATGGCCATCAGAATACATTCTACTTAACCTCTGTGAATACCGGAACGGCAGAAAGTCCGGTCTGGGGAACTGACCACGTGATTCAGACGGCGGTGGAAATACCGAAGAATCAGATCTTTGATATCGATGTGGATCATGCGGTAAAGGGCAGAGATGTGGTACAGTTTACCAGCAGTTCGGCTTATAATCCCAATGCAGATGCGGAGCATGAGCATTTCCGTTTGGGAAGTACGGTACCGGAGAACTTATTCCTGGTAGAAGCTGAAAGCAATCCGGATGTTCTCGAATTACAGGATTGGGAAATTTTAAAAGTTGAAGTACCGGCTGACATTTACCTAGTCGTTCGTCGGAGAGGTTCTTATGACAGTACGAACAGATTAATGAGTGTTAATGATTCTTCTGCAGGTATGGATCTATTTACTGCACCGGAGTATACGATAAAAAACAAGGGTATCTATGATGCGAAAGTATCGATTAGCGAATTTGAGAATAAGACGATGGAGGCAGGTATTACAACTGACCCGGCTTATTTGATGAATCTGACCTCCAGTGCGGCGGTAACAACAGCTGAGAATGATTTATACCTTGCCGTAAAAGGCCTGGATGATGTCATCGGCGGCACGGGATTTGATATCTCAGAGACCTCGTTACAGCACTATGCAGAATCAACAGTTACCGCAGCACCGATTGTGCTAGGAACATTGAAAACGCAGACGTCTGGTAACTTTACCTTTGTCGGGGCCGTAGGTAATGGGTTTGTGGATAAGTATATGGATGCCTCTTTCCCGATTGAAGGATCTACCAAGGCCGAAGTACAAAAATACATGGACGGAACTTCTGACTCCGGTGTAATCAATGCCAGAGCAAAATATCTGTTAAAATATAAAGTAGAGATTGTCCCGTCCAGAAGGACTCCTTAACACAGTCGAAAGAGAGGGTTTTAGCGTTGGAAGAAATGAATGAAACACAAAATATTCAAGAGAAAACCGCGGAAAAAGCCCTGGCAGCTGGTAAGGTAAACAATGAAAATGGAGGGAAGAAGGGCAAGAAAAAGGCCCTTCTTCTGATCCTGCTATTGCTTATCATTGCCGGTGCCGGTGGTGGATATTGGTGGTATACACACAATCAGGTGATGGATGCGACAACCAAATACTGGTTTGACAGGTTGGCTCAGGATGGTTCTTTGCAGGGAAAAACACCTACAGAAGTTCAGGGGATTCTAAACTCTGTTGTGGAAGAAGGTATGTTTAATGTATCCATGAATGCAAAAGCCATTTTCAATGATGCAAAAAGTGAAGGTTCCATTGGATTGGAGAATATTCCGGAGAATCGTTATTACTGTCGTGTGGTGATACGCAGAGATGACACAAATGAAGTGTTGTACGAGAGTCAGGGTATAAAACCGGGGCAGTATATTGATAAGATAAAATTAAAGCAAAATCTTCCGGCTGGAAACTACGCTTGTACTGCCCAGGTCATTGCGACCGATCCGGAGTCTTTGGATGATATCGGGCAGGTTCAGGTAAAGATTCAGGTGAATGTACTTAATTAGGATATTAGAATGAAGAAAAAACGATTATTATTTTTGGGGCTGACTTTATCATGTCTGGCAGGAGCTGTTTTTTGCGGCTGGAATTTTTATCAGGAGATGAAACCCAGGGTTTTAGCAGAGCAGGTATATAACCAGATAAGAGAGAGGGCTTTCCGGGAATCCGATGCTGTGATGGATGGTGATAAAGATATTACGGCCGTGAATACGTATACAAGAAAAAGGCCGGATTTTGAGACCTTGTTACAATGGAATCCGGATATTGCAGGCTGGATCTGGTCGCCGGGATCTGATATTGATTATCCTGTTGTACAGGGAACAGATAATGATTATTATCTGAATCATACAGCGGATGGTGAGAGAAGTATCATAGGCTCCATCTTCATGGAGAGCCAAAACCAGAAAGAGTTTCAGGATGATGTGACCGTTCTGTATGGTCATCATATCAGAGGAGGGCGGATGTTCTCCTCTCTTTCTGGTTATAAGACACAACGTTATTATGAGGAGCATCCTGTTCTATATTTGTATACTCCGGATCAGGATTACCGGGTAGTTTTATTTGCAGGAGAGGTACTGGATGGTCAAAAAGGGTCATTTCCATTAAAATTTGAAAGTGAAGATACGCGGGAGAGATGGTTAAAAAAGCTTTTAGTTTCTTCGACGTTTAAAAGTCCGGTTGCAGTAGAAGAAAATGATCGAATATTGGCACTTTGTACATGCTCCTATGAATATAACAATGCCAGATATGTAGTATATGGAGTTTTAAGTGATATGGAGGAAGAACAGAATGAGAAATAAGAGTAAGATAATTCCACTGGTATGTTTGGCGGGCCTGACTGCTGTGCTGGTCACCGGCTGCGTAAAGAAGCAGAGCTATGCAGAAGTATCTCCGGATATTGCAGACAGTTTTCCCATTAATGCAGAACCGGCAGAGAATCCGCAGTTAGTAGAATCCGATGGGCCTTACGCAATTCTCCATACAACGGCTGGAGATGTTACCATTCTGCTGTACCCGGAACAGGCTCCCAAAGCTGTAGAGAATTTTATCGGTTTAGCAAAGGAAGGATACTACAATGGCAGCCTATTTTATTATGCAAAGCGTGGGGAGCTGACCCAGGGCGGAAAACCGGGAGATCCGGAAGCAGAGGAGAGGAGCCTTTGGGGGGATCCGTTTGAAGATGAGGTTGACAATGGACTGTATCATTTTAAAGGTGCGGTTGCAATGGCCGGAGACGGGGGCAATACCCGCAACAGTAATCTGAGCCAGTTTTACCTGCTTGTAAGAGAGGAGATCCCGGAAGATGACCGGATTATCCCGGCTAACTGTTATATGAATGACCTGATGAATCTGCGTCTGAAAGAATTGGAAGAGATTAGTAAGGAAAAAGAACTGAGTAAAGAGGAAATTCAAAAATTTGAGGACGATTTAAATAAAGAAATTCAGGCCATTGCAACCGATGGCATACCAAGTGAATATGAGGCAAAGTATGCACCTGTCGCAGTGCGGTACAGCCAGGCCGGAGGTGCCTGGGGGCTGGATTATGGTCATACGGTATTTGGTCAGATTGTAGAGGGACTGAATGTAGCAGAAGCAATTACCCAGGTAAAGGTATCAGCTGAAGAACGAAAGCCGAAGAAAGACGTGGTGATTGAGAGCGTTGAAATCGTTGATAAAATCATTGAGTAAAAATATGAAAGCCATAATAGCCGGGCTGTTAATTACCCTTGCTTCCCTGCTCACCGCCGGCTGCTCACAAAGTGGCAGCAGGGAGAGTGCTTATCAGTTTGCAGAGGATGCAAAGGATGGAGAATATGTACTCCCAACCCATAGCCCGGGTCAAAATGAAGACCAAAAGGAACCCTCTTATTTTATGATCCAGGTGAATGCCAGTCCAACGGTATCAAGGGGAGGCAAACGCTGCAATCTGATGATCGGAAATCCAACAGAGAATGAGCAGTATGTAAAGGTGAAATTAATTCTGGATGACACGGGGGAAGAATTGTTTTGTTCAGATATACTGAAGCCGGGAGAGAGAAATGCTTATGTAGATCTGGAACAGGTACCAGAAGCCGGGGAGCATACCGCTACTGCTGTATTCATGGTGTATGATCCGGAGAATATGGAGCAGATTACAGAAATTGATGCGGGGGTTTTATTGACTGTTGAAAAATGAATTTTTTTCTCAAGAAGGAAGTGGGACAAGGAACTTACTTTTTAATGTAGCTGTGATGAGTTGTGATTTATTGATAATTGAATAGACTTTGCGCTATTAAATATGATATACTAAAGTCAGCATTATCATTGGAAAAAATATAATCTTAGTATGTAATAAAATAATAGAGGGGTGTGATATCATGGCATTGACAAATGAAGATCTACAAGCCATAGCAGCATTGATGGATGAAAAAATTAATCCGTTAAAGACTGATATTAATGATATGAAGACTGATATTAATGATATGAAGACTGATATTAATGATATGAAGACTGATATCTATGATATGAAGACTGATATCAATGATATGAAGACTGATATCAATGATATGAAATCTGATATCAATAATATGAAATCTGATATCAATAATATGAAATCTGATATCAATAAGTTGTCCGATAGAATAGAAATTCTGGAAATCAAGCAAGATATTACATCACGCAAAATTGAAGATCTTACGTTTCGTGTCGCTAGTTTGGAGCATTATAGCAAAAAGGAGTTTACTAAGATTAACGACCAGATAGAAACGTTAATAACAGTTTTAGAAGTAAAAAACATTTTGCCCAAACAAGCGTAGTAGTCGCACATAAGCATCGGTCATAACAACTATAAGTATCATTTTTCATGATGCTTTATTACAAAAACACAACAACTATCATAGCCAATTGAATTGTATCATATATAAAGCGTAAAGTCTAAGCAATAGGCAATACGCTTTTTCTAATTATACAATTCCTCAATTATTCTCTTCATGCAATTAAGCTGTGGTGATAAAATCTGTATAATTTCACTGTGGATAATTATGGATTGTATGTTAAAATATGGAGAGGATTTCTCTCCTGCTGAAAATAGCGGGAGTCAACCTACTGCAACCGCCAGTGTCATGCCGTTCTGACATTGGCTCGTCGTTTTCGCATGAATCGTAAAGGGTGATGATGAGATGATTAGTTATGAATACATTGTATCGGACAAGCAGGGGCTTCACGCCATCAATGCTTTGAGGCTGAGCAAGGCGGCATCGGAATACGAGAGCCGTATAACCCTTAAAAGCAGGAAAGGCACAGCGGACTGTAAGAATGTACTCTCACTCATAAGTCTGGGAGCACGCCATGGAGAATGCCTGGAGTTTATTGTAGAGGGGCAGGATGAAATCAAGGCAATCGATTTCCTTAAAGAGTTTCTTCAGACCAATTTATAGCAGAAACATGATATTTCCTAGCAATTAGGAAATAGATTTACCTCCAGACTCTTTCTTGACGGACTATAGTTAAATCAAAGAACCATCCGGTACGTATATACCGGATGGTTAAATATAAGAGAGGGGTTAAACTTATGGCAAAATTGGGTATTTCCGTTTATCCGGAACATTCTACCGAAGAAAAGGACTTGGATTATATCAGAAAGGCAGGGAAATTGGGGTATAAGAGAATCTTTACCTGCCTCTTAAGCGTGGAAGAAAGCAGGGAAGAGGTAATCGGCCGTTTTCGGAGACTGGCGGATGAAGCTCACGCCTGCGGTATGGAGGTCATACCGGATGTGAGCCCTGCCGTATTCTCCCGGTTGGGAATCTCCTACGAGAACTTATCCGTATTTCAGGAAATGCATGTGGATGGCATCCGTCTTGACGAAGGCTTTGACGGTATGAAAGAAAGTCTTATGACTTATAACTCCCAGGGGCTTAAGATCGAGCTCAATGCAAGCACCAAGCTGGCGTATGTGGAGAATGTCATAGACCACCATCCGGATCGTGACAAGCTGATCACCTGCCACAATTTTTATCCTCAGAAGTATACGGGATTGAGCCTTAAACAATTTAATACCTGTAATGATAAGATGAAATCACTTGGACTTAAGGTAGCAGCCTTTGTGTCCAGCAACGCGCCAGGAGCATACGGTCCTTGGCCCGTAAATGAAGGACTGTGTACTCTGGAGATGCACCGTGGCCTTCCGATTGATTTTCAGGTGCGCCATCTGCTTGCCACCGGTATGATAGATGATGTGCTTATCGCCAATGCCTATGCCACTGATGAGGAACTCAAGGCTTGTGCCGACTTAAATACCAGCATTCTGACCTTTGGTATTCAATTGGAGAAAGAACTGACTCAGACCGAGCACCAGATCCTGGATTATGAACTCCGTCATGTGGTAAGAGGTGATTTGAACGACTATATGATCCGTTCCTCCGGCCCAAGAGTCACTTTTGCGGGCCGGTCTATTCCTGCCGCCAACACCAGAGACTTAAAACCCGGCGATGTGGTTATATTAAATGATGGCTATCCCAAATATAAGGGGGAACTGCAAATCGTCACCAAAGACATGCCAAATGACGGCCGCAAGAACGTGATCGGTCATCTTCCTGAGTATGAACATGTTCTGCTGGATTACGCAAATCCATGGACGGTATTTGCATTCTGCATCCTCTAAACAAGGGATTTTACGGAAGAACACAGCAAGAAAGGGAGTATTTTGACATGCAGAATCAAAGACAGGAGCAGCTGCTTACCATATTATCAGAGCTGGGAGACTGGATAACCAGCCGACGCCTGGCTGTTCTTCTGCAGGTGTCGGACCGTACCATACGCTCTGATGTTGAATCCATTAACAGACACATGACCCCGCCTCCCATAGAGTCGAATGTGCGGCGGGGTTACAGAATCTGTGAAAATGCCAGTCTGCCGCCTTTGCCGCCAAAAGAATCCAGGGGGACGGATATTCCCCAGACTCCGGGTGCCCGCTGTGCATACATGATTCAGAAGCTGTTATTCGAGGTGAAGGAACTGAACCTTACCCTTCTCCAGAGCCAGATCTATGTCAGCGGAGCCTCTATTGATAATGACTTAAAGCGTATCCGTAAAATGCTGGAGCCTTATCCCGGTTTAAGGCTGGTCCGCAGTAAGGAATGCATATCCTTAAAGGGGGATGAGGCCGGTAAACGGCGGTTTTACAGGGATTTACTTATGGCCGAGGTGCAGGAGAATTTCCTCAACTTAAATATGCTGGCCAATCTATACAAAAGCTTCAACTTAATTGAGGTAAAGGACATATTCGTGGATGTACTGAAGGAATACGATTATTCCATTCATGAATCCATGTTTCCCATGCTGATCCTGCACGCCGGTACCAGCATTGAGAGAATGAACTGCGCCAACTACATCAGTATGGAAGAGGAGATACAAGGGTTAGAGGATACCATCGAGTACCAGATTTCAAAGGACTTTTTTGACCGCATTTCCAAACGCCTGCATATAAAGATCCATGAGGGAGAAGTGGGGATGTTCGCTCTGGTCGTCATGGGCAGAAAAGCTTCCAATTATACCGACGATTACGTGAATTTCGGCGGCAGGTGGCTGAGTACCAGGAAGCTGGTAGGCGAGGCCCTGGAGCAGATATACACTCTGTTCGGGCTGGATTTCCGGCAGGATGGGGATCTTGTTGCCGGCCTTAAGATGCACATCCATGGTCTGGTAGAGCGTGTCAGGAACCAGGTCCGTATGGAGGATGTGTTTGTGGAAGAGATCAAGCGCAAATACCCTCTGGTCTTCGAGATGGGCATCTACGTGGTGGAATTTCTGGAAGATAGGCTTAAGACTCCCATATCCGATGCAGAGAGCTGCTATATTGCCCTTCATCTGGGAGCTGCCAGTGAGCGTATGAAAACAGAAAGAAAATATCATGCCGTAATGATCCTGCCTCATAACCAGTCTTTTTCTGATATGTGCGTGAAGAAAATTTCAGATATGTTTCGTGAGAGGATGGAAGTGGTGAAGGTCTTTGGTTATTTTGAAGAGGAGGTAGTGTCTTCTCTGGATCCGGATCTTCTGCTCAGTACATTTCCCCTGGAACATAGGTTGAACGTAGAGACCGTCTCCATTAACTTATTCGTGGATTCCGAGACAGAGTCCCGGATTCTCCAGGCCATCAACCGGCTGGATAAGAAAGGATTCCGGCTGGAATTCTCATCCCACATCGGCAGCTTAATCCGCCGGGAACATTACCATACAGAGGTGAACTGTACAAACCCGGAGGAAATTATCCGCATGCTGTGCACTGGTCTGGTACAGGATGGGATTGTGGATCCGGAGTTTACCGATGTGGTATTAAAGAGGGAGCAGATGTCCCCAACCTCTTTTGTGAATACATTTGCGATTCCCCACGCGTTCGGAGCCTTTGCCGGGAATTCCACCATTGCGGTGGCCCAGCTTAAGAATCCTGTGAAATGGGGTGCCTTTGAGGTGCGTCTGGTGATGCTGTTTGCCATCAATATAGGGGATGCCAGGATGATTAAAATCTTCTTTGACTGGATATCCAACATCGTGAATCAGCCTGAGGAGCTGGCAAAATTGGCGGCTCCCTGCGGATATGAGGAATTTATCGACCGGATCATGGAGTGAATTTCCTAAGAGCTAGGAAATGCCTTTAAGGAAAAAAGTGAATATAAGCCTTATAATTATAATTAATTAAGGCAGCTTAAGTTAAGATGCAGCAAACAAAACGGTTTTGCTGCATTTTGCATATCATCAACACATTCAGGAGGCAGCAATATGTTAGAGGGATTAGAGACCATTTGCTTTAAAATCATATCCAATGTAGGAGGAGCAAGGTCCAGCTATATTGAGGCGATCCAGAAAGCAAAGCATGGGGATTTCGGCGGTGCCGGGGAATGCATGAAAGCCGGTCAGGACATGTTCCTGGCAGGACATGAGGCCCACTTTGAACTGATCCAGAAAGAGGCCCAGGGGGAACCGGTGGGTGGTTCCCTGATTCTGATCCATGCGGAAGACCAGCTTATGAGCGCGGAAGGATTCAAAATCATCGCAGAAGAGATGATTGCCAGCTACAGGAGGATCGTAGAGCTGGAGGAGAAGGTGGGGAGTAAATAAAGGAAATAAAAAATGCAAATAGCAAGGAGGATTTTACAATGAAACGAGTGTATTTATTCTGCAGTGCAGGTATGTCAACCAGCATGCTGGCAAGCAAGATGCAGAGCGTAGCCAACCAGCATAACCTTCCCATTGAAGTGGAAGCTTTCCCGGATGGCAAGATCGGACAGATCATCGATGAAAAGCATCCGGATGTGATCCTTTTGGGACCCCAGGTCAAGTACCGTTACGGTGAGATTGTGGAAAAGTTTGGAAGCAAAGGAATCCCGATACAGGTTATTGACCAGACCGATTACGGAATGATGAATGGTGAGAAGGTCCTTAAATCAGCAATAAAACTTTTAAAAGCTTCCAAATAAGGCTATAAAAGCAGAACTTCCATAATAGCAAAAACAAATAAAAACGGGGGAATAACAATATGTTAAGTAAATTAGAGTCAATACTCATGCCTTTGGCAGAGCGAATCGGAAAGAACAAGTACCTTATTGCAATTCGTGACGGCTTCCTGCTGTCCATGCCGCTGTTAATCGTGGGTTCCTTTTTCCTGCTCATTGCCAATTTCCCGATTCCCGGGTGGACAAATTTCTGGGCAAGGTTCTTTGGGGAGAACTGGGATGCCTACTTTGCCAAGCCGACCGATGCCACGTTCTCAATTATGGCAATGCTGGCAGTCGTTGGAATCGGCTATTCCTTTTCCGAACAGATGAAGGTAGATAAGCTGTTCGGGGCTGCCGTATCACTGGTATGCTGGTTCTTGATCATGCCTTATAAGATCATGGTAAATGAAACTGCTGTATCCGGCATTCCCCTGGGCTGGGTGGGTTCCAAGGGAATCTTCGTAGGAATTATTGTGGCATTCCTGTCTGTGCACATCTATGCGTGGGTCAATAAAAAAGGGTGGATCATCAAAATGCCTGACGGTGTTCCTCCTACAGTGGCAAAGTCTTTCTCTGCCCTGATTCCTGCCGGAATTTCCGTGCTGGTGTTCTTCATCATAAACATTATTTTTGCCATGACTCCATATGATAACGCATTCAACTTTGTGTTCACCATCCTGCAGACTCCTCTCCTTAAGCTGGGCAACACCCTACCGGCTATGGTAATCGCTTATATCTTCCTCCATCTCTTCTGGTTCTTCGGAGTAAACGGCGGTTCCGTGGTAGGCGCGGTATTCAATCCCATCCTTCAGACCTTGTCTGCGGAGAACCTGGCTGCATTCCAGGCAGGCCAGCCGCTGCCCAATATTATATCCCAGCAGTTCCAGGATCTGTTTGCCACGTTTGGCGGCTGCGGCTCCACGTTGTCGCTGCTGATTGCAATGCTGTTTTTCTGCCGCTCCAAGCGTATCAAAGAGTTAGGGAAACTGGCATTTATCCCTGGCCTGTTTGGTATCAATGAACCCATTGTGTTCGGCCTTCCCATCTTACTGAACCCAATGATTCTCATTCCTTTCATGCTGGTGCCCACCATCAACATTGTGATTTCCTACTTCTGCATGAGCATCGGCCTGGTTCCTCTGTGCTCTGGTGTGGCAATCCCATGGACCATGCCTGTCATCCTTTCCGGATTCCTTGCAACCGGCTGGCAGGGCGCCGTGCTTCAGCTGATTCTTCTTGTTCTGGGCGTATTCATCTATATGCCGTTCATCAAGATGATGGATAAACAGTACATGGAAGAAGAGTCCAGGAAAACTGAGAAAACCGACGATGACGATATTGATCTTAACGATCTTTCTTTTGATGATCTATAAAATGAGGTATACGGTATGAAGCTTATTATGATATATGACCAGATTCAGTCAGGACTTGGAACCAAGGACGACACCATGGTTCCCCTTACAGGAAAAAAAGAGCCCATCGGCCCAGCAATCATGATGGAGCCTTTCTTAAAACAGGTGGACGGACACATCATGGCCTGCCTGTGCTGCGGCAATGGCACTTACCTTGCCGATCCTAAGGAGGTCAGCCGCAAGCTTTGTGCCATGGTGAACAAGCTGCAGCCGGATGTGGTAATGTGCGGACCAGCCTTTAACTATGCGGATTACGCACAGATGTGCGCCAAAGTGGCCTGCGATATCAACGCCACCACCACGGCAAAGGCATTTGCAGCCATGTCTGTGGAGAATGCGGATACCATTGCAGCTTATAAGGATAAAGTATCAATTGTGGAGACGCCGAAAAAGGGCGGTTTGGGCCTTAATGATGCCTTAAGAAATATGTGTACTCTGGCCAGGGCCCTGGCCGACGGTGCTGACACTTCAGAACTGATTCATGAATTCTGTTTTAAATAAAAGGAGGCCTTTGCCATGTGGGGGATAATAGCAACCTGGCGTATGGCCGTAGAAGGGATTACAAAGGGAGCTGAGATGCTAAAGGTATGCGGCGACGCAGGAGATGCCATCGAGTTGGCCATCCGTCAGGTGGAGGACTTCCCTTATTATAAATCCGTGGGCTACGGCGGACTGCCTAATGAGGAAATGGAAGTGGAAATGGACGCCGCCTATATGGATGGCAACACACTGGATATAGGAGCTGTGGCTGCTATCAGGGACTTTGCCAATCCGGTTTCCATCGCCAGACGCTTAAGCCAGGAGAAAGTCAACAGCATGCTGGTGGCTGAGGGGGCTGAGAAATTCGCCCACAAGGAAGGTTTTGAGCGCAAAAATATGTTGACAGACAGAGCCAGGGCACATTACAGGAATCGGGTAAAGGAGATGGCGGCCAAGGCAACAGCTAAGGAGCTTAAACCTTATTCCGGCCATGACACCGTGGGTATGGCCTGCCTGGATGGGAACGGCAAGATGACGGCAGCCACTTCAACCAGCGGCCTGTTCATGAAGAAAAAGGGCAGGGTAGGCGATTCTCCTATATCCGGTTCCGGCTTCTATGCCGACAGCAAGAAAGGAGCTGCCAGCGCCACCGGACTGGGAGAGGATCTGATGAAAGGCTGCATTTCTTATGAGATCGTCCGGCTTATGGGAGAAGGAATGCACCCTCAGGAAGCCTGTGAGACAGCGGTGAACCGGCTGGATGGGGAACTTCGGGAACGTCGGGGCGAAGCCGGTGACATATCCCTCATTGCCATGAATCCGAAGGGGGAGTGGGGTGTCGCCACAAATATCCAGGGATTTTCTTTCGCAGTGGTTACGGAGGAACTGGAACCTACGGTTTACCTGGTAACCCGCGGGGAGGACGGCCGCTGCACTTATAAGAAAGCCTCTGAGGAATGGATGGAAAATTATATGAAGACGCGTATGGCGCCCATAGAGGAATAAGATATGGGATATGGAACGATTGAAAATGAATCAGATAAGAAGATCCTGGACTGCGTGGACCGGTTAAAGAACCGGTTCATCAGCAGTGTCCAGGAGCTGGTACGCATTGACAGTGTGGAAAGGGAGGCCTGTGATGGGGCTCCCTTTGGCACTGGTGTGAAGCACGCATTGGAATGCGCCCTGGATATCAGCGGGCAGCTGGGATTTGACACCGTGAACCTGGATCATTATATGGGATATGCCCAGTATGGCATGGGAGAAGATTATGTCTGTGCCATCGGTCATGTGGATGTGGTTCCGGCAGGAGAAGGCTGGAGGCAGCCGCCTTTTAACGGCTATCTGGAAAACGGAGTCATCTACAGCAGGGGAGTGCTGGACAATAAAGGACCAATTATGGCATGCCTCTATGGCCTGGCAGCCATTAAAGAGGCAGGACTTGCTCTTAAGAATCCGGTACGCATCATCTTCGGATGCGACGAGGAATCCGGATTTGAGGATCTGAAGTATTATCTCTCAAAGGAGAGACCTCCTCTTTATGGATTCACACCGGACTGCAAGTATCCGGTGGTTTACAGCGAGCGGGGAAGAGCTGTGGTGCGGATTACAGGCAGTATGGACCAGTTGGAGACATTCTTTGATTTTGTAAACAAATATTTCATCGGAGCCAGGAATACAGGCGACCGGTTGGGGATCGACTTTAGCCATGAGGAATATGGCGTGATGGAGATGCGGGGATATAAGCTGAGTGTAGCTACAGACAATCTCTGCGGGGGGAAACAGGCGGCCTTTGATGTAACATTAAGCTATCCGGGAGGCGTTACCATAGAGGAACTCATGAAGCGCATCTGCACTAAGGCCGGGGCGGAGGGACTTAAGGCCGAACTCATACAGAATTATGACCCGGTGGTATTCCCCAAAGACACACCTATGGTAAAGGCCATGCAGGAGAGCTATGAACTGGTCACAGGCCAGGATGGTACCCCTGTAACCACCACAGGCGGCACTTATGCCAAAGCCATGCCGGGAATTGTCCCCTTTGGCCCAAGCTTCCCGGGTCAGAAAGGCATCAGCCACAATCCCAATGAGTGGATGAGTGTGGAAGACTTAATGACCAATGCTAAGATCTATGCACTGGCTCTGTACCGGCTGGGACAATTGTAGACTGCTTTTTACCAGCATTGGTTAGCAGGGAGACAGGGGATAAAAAGAAGCTGTTGCTAAATAGATGAGAAATCTATATAGCGGCAGCTTTTTTTATTGCAGGATATATGGAAAGTTCCCTATTGATAGTCAGCAATATTTTAGATAGAATGAATCTGTCCCCTGTTTTTCGTTGGATCTTAAGCACAGCAGCCTGTGAAGGTTTAGGAATGTGCAGAAGGAGCGCTTATGGTTAAAATTGATTGCCTTGGTGATATGTGTCCGGTACCTGTTTTGAGACTAAAAAATGTTATGGATTCCATAAAAAATGGTGAGGAATGCATGTTGGTTACGGATCATAGCTGTACAATTTCTAATATTAAATCGTTTTGCAATGCCAATCATTTGAAATATGATGCGGAAGAAGTCATTAACGGTGTATGGGAAGTCACCATTTCTGTTAACAAATAGTTTCTTTTAATATCGCTTCCATATACTTAATAAGTTTGGACGATTCATAATTGAGAGGAACACTGCCGGCATTTTTTATGGAATAATATTCATTATCAAACTCCAGGCATGGACATTCAACAATGCGGAGCTGTTTATTGTATAGTTCCTTTTTGATCGCCATGTAGGGAAGAAAAGCAAGCCCGAAACCATTGATCGCAGACAGCTTAATGGATTCCGTGGATTCAAGAGCATAAGGGATATGCAGCTGATTGATGCGGACTCCGTTTTTGTTCAGCATTTTATCCAGTACCTGCCTTGTTTTTTGGGCTTTTACCAGCATCAGCAGTGGATAATGATAAAGATCCTGGCAGTCTAACTGGGAAGGAACCTTCATTTTTTCTCCTGCAACCAGAAAAACACGGTCGGTAAATACTTTTTTGGCAGATAGATTTTTATCCTTTGGCTTGCCTATGATGATTCCCATATCGGCAACGCCTTTTGATATTTTCTCCTCTATGATTCTGCTGGACATCATCTCCATATTAAGGGTATATTCCGGATACTTGTTTTTTACATGGTAGAACGTGCATGGCAGGGCATAGGAATATACACAGGGAGAGGCGAGGATATGTACGGTTTTATTTTGATTCTGTGCGTTGGTGATATCAACCAGCATTCTGTCATAGGACGATAAAATCTCAAGAGCGCGGTTATAAACAATCATACCGATGTTAGTCGGAATCACACCTTGATAGTTCCGTTCAAAAAGCCGCGCACTGAATTCCTGTTCCATGACTCGCAGCTGCTGGCTTAATGCGGACTGGCTGATATTCATCTGCTCGGCAGTTTTTGAGATGCTGCCGGATTCCACTATTTTTATAAACATTTTCAGGTTATGAATGTTCATATTACCCCGCCTTTCTGAATATGACTATAAATCAGTCGTTCGAGCTGTTAAAAACTTAACAGTTCTTTTTTTGTTCTTTTATTATAGCAAATATAATTCGGTGTGGCTAGAGTGATAAAATAATGGGTTATAAGTAAATCTTATGACATATCAGATTCTTGATTAACCGGATTCTGATAAGTATGGTATAATTTGAATTGTGATTTTGTTATAATATTAACAAATACTATTTTTAAGAAAGGGGGATTTACGTGTCAGAGGTTAACACAAAAGTTGGTGGGGAAAGAGTGCGTAAGCCAAGAAAACCGAAAAAAAGCCAGATCCCATACGCAATTCTGGTTACAATCCTGATTATTGCTTTTGGATCTTATTTGGCAGGAGGGAGCAATAAGCTGCCTGTTTATTGGGGATTCGGTATTGCATTCGGGTATATCCTGCAGCGTTCACGTTTCTGCTTTACAGCAGCATTCCGTGATCCATGTATAACAGGAAGCACATCTGTTACAAGAGCCGTACTGGTTGCAGTTGCAGTTGGCAGCGTTGGTTTCTGGGCAATTAAGTATGCTGGTGTATTGGCAAATGCGGATTCCAATCTCAACATGGTTGGCGTAGCGCCTATCGGTTTACCCTTGGCTGTTGGTGCGGTCCTGTTTGGAATCGGAATGGTCATTGCCGGCGGCTGTGCATCCGGAACCTTGATGCGCGTTGGAGAGGGCTTTACCATGCAAATGCTGTCTTTGGTATTTTTCATAGCAGGCTCTTTCTGGGGTGCACATGATATGAACTTCTGGAGCAAATTCAATACAAATGCTCCGAAGATCTTTTTACCGGACGTGTTTGGCTGGTTTGGTGCAATCGTTGTACAGGGATTGATCATTGTGCTGTTATACATAGCGGCTGTCAAATGGCAGGAAAAGAAAATGGGAAGTGCAGAATAAAATAATTTAAAATTAAAGGAGAAATAAAATGGCTGAATTTACATTAGATTGTCTGGGAGAGGCTTGTCCAGTCCCGCTTATGAAAACTGAGAAAAAAATCAATGAATTATCTGTAGGAGACGTTCTTGCTGTATCCATCGATCACAGCTGTGCAATGAAGAATATTCCTGAGTGGGCAAGAAAACAGGGACATAACGTAGAAATTGAAGAAGTAGATGATGGAGAATGGGAAATTGTCATCGAGAAGACGAAGTAGATAACTTCTGTGAAAGCAGGTGAATAAATTGAAACAATTTTTTATTAAGCTTGGCGATCATCCCATTTACAAAAAGCTGTTAAAAGAACCCTTAACATACGTGGCCGGTGCTGTATTGCTTGCAGTATTTCAAATTGCCCATTTTGCAGCTCTTGGCAGCGGCTGGGGCGTAACAAGCGCATTTGCCAACTGGGGCACATGGATCTACAAGGCTCTTGGCGGTGACGCAAGCGGCTGGGTATATTATGCCTCAGAAAAGATGCAGAAGGAACTAAATACCAGCTTTCTGGCAGACGGTGCTTCCATCCGCAATCTGGGCATTGTACTGGGTGCTTTTGCGGCAACGTTATTTGCATCACAGTTTAAGATCAAGAAGATCAAATCTTTACGTCAGGTAATAGCGGCTATTCTTGGTGGTTTGTTAATGGGCTATGGAGCAAGACTTGCAAATGGATGTAATATTGGAGCGTTATTTACCGCAATTTCATCCTTTTCCTTATCCGGATGGGTATTCGGTGCATTTCTGCTGGTAGGAGCTTTTCTGGGAAGCAAATTATTAGCCAAATATTTTATGTAATTTGTAATCATGGGGCGATCATATTGATTGCCCCTATAAAAATATAAGAATATTCAGAGAGGAACAGGTTGCAATGACTAAAAAAACAGAATCATATGACGTTGTAATTATAGGGGGCGGAGCAGCCGGCTTAACTGCAGGGATATATTGCGGCAGAGCCAAGCTGAAAACATTGATCATAGAAAAAACTCTGGTAGGCGGGCTTGCCACATATACCAATGAAATAGAGAACTATCCCGGTTTTCCGGATGGGGCGACAGGCCTTGGACTGATGGAATTATTTCATAAACAGGCGAAAAAGTTCGGTGTGGAGTTTAAATTAACTGATGTAAAATCCGTATCTCTGGAAGGAGATATCAAGCAGGTAGAGACGTTTCGTACCATTTACCAGGCAAAGGTTGTAATTGTCGGAAGCGGCGGCAAGCCACGTTTGACCGGTGCCAAAAATGAGGATTTATATCTTTATGACAAAGGTATCTCTTTCTGTGCCACCTGTGACGCAGCGGCAAACACCGGAAAGACTGTTATGGTCATCGGAAGCGGAGATGCAGCCATTGAAGAAGGTATATTTTTAACTAAATTTGCAGATAAAGTTATGGTATCTGTCATGCATGAGAATGGTAAAATGGACTGTAACGAGATTGCAAAGGCACAGGCACTGGCAAATCCGAAAATGGAATTTATCTGGAATACGGTTGTGGACAGCTTTGAAGGAGACGAAAGGCTGAACACAGTTGTTTTAAAAAATGTGAAAACAGAGGAAAAAGTTCCCGTTCACGTGGACAGCTGTTTCCTGTTTATCGGCTATCTGCCAAATACAGAAATATTCCGTGATATTCTGGACATGAACCGAGGCGGTTATCTGTTAACAAATGAACGGATGGAGACAAACATCCCCGGAGTATTTGCAGTGGGAGATGTACGGGACAAATACTTAAAGCAGGTTGCAACAGCGGTAGGAGACGGTGCCGTTGCCGGATACGGCGCAGAAAAATATGTATCGGAAAGTGAAATATTTGAAAAGCAGATTATGAATGAAGGAAAATCTTCGCTGGCATACATATATAATGCAATTGATCCCCAGGCAAGAGAACTGCTGCCGGTTTTCAAAGAGTTTGAACAGGATCACAGCGATATCCGGGTATCCTGCATCGATGTTTATAAATCAGATGGCATTGCAAAACGGCTTGATGTTGAGAGTACACCCTGTTTCGTCTGGATCAAAGATGGACAGATTAAGGAGAAGTATTACGGTGAAATAACTCCGGAGCGCATAAACAGCATTTGCAAATAGGAAAAAAATTGATCAGGTTCTTATTGAAACGTCCTGCGGCCAGTTTGGCCCAGGGCGTATGTTTTTTTGTTGTACATAGGAAGTGTTTATGATAAATTTGGTGGAATCATAAGATAAAAAGAAAAATGCCCCAAAATTTAAATTTTGGGACATTTTTCGCACTTAGGGTTAAGCTGTTAACAACACTTCGCTAACAGCTAAACTGTTATTTCCGCATTGCCATCCATAGCTTGACACCTCCGTCTATAATGATGTGTTTTTGAACACAATGTTATTATGAGCATAATCTAAAAAAATATGATGGAAATATTTAGAAAATAAAAAAATGCAGGTGCAGACAGCAAATTAAGTTATCAGCCTTTGTTTAACCTCATCAAATATCGGAGCGGATTGCGTATATCAATTGACTGCAAAAGAAAAACTCTGAAATTATTAACTTTCGGCATCTTGCGTGATATACTATATTTTATCACATTTGGCAATGATTTCAGGAATAAGATTATATTGGAAGCAGAGGAGAATGATGAAATTATATAGCAAATATTTCAGAAGATATAAAAAGCCGTTTTTCATAGCCGTTTTGTGCGTGACGCTGGAAGCGGTCTGCGATTTGCTTGGACCGACGCTGATGTCACATATCGTAAACAGCGGAATTGAAAAAGGTTCTCTGCCAGAGGTTTACCACTGGGGCATGCTGATGCTCCTTGTAACTTTGATAGGCGCTTGCTTTGCTGTTGCCCGAAATATATTGGCAAGCCGCGTTTCTCAAAGTATGGGAGCGGATTTGCGGGCAGACTTATTTGAGAAAATCATGTCTTTTTCGGAAGTAAGTGCAGATAAGATTGAAAGCGGTTCGCTCATAACCAGGATGACAAATGATACCTCTCAAATTATACAATTTGTAAATGGAATGATGCGTATTTTTCTTAAGGCTCCTGTTGTCTGTATCGGCAGCATGGTGCTGGCAAGCCTGCTCAATATCCGGCTTAGTCTCATCATATATGGAGTAGTAGCTGTTGTTACCATATTAATTTATTTTAGCATGAAAATCAGCTATTCAAGATTCTACCAGCTGCAAAAGTCTATGGATCAGGTTAATTCAAAGGTACAGGAATATCTGATCGGTGTGCGGCTCGTCAAAGCATTTGGTACTTTTGGAAAGGAAAAAGATAAATTTGAAGAGGCCAACCAGAATTTAATGCAGAAAGGGATCTCCTCCCAAATGGTCAATACAGTCATCTCACCTCTTTTAACACTGGCTGTGGGAATCGGAACAGCGGTTGTGATTTATATTGGCAGCAGACTATTTACAATGGACCTTGCTAATACAGGAGATATTACGGCATTTACAATCTATATGGCACAGATACTTTCCTCTCTGATTATGATAACGAATGTATTTACCATGTTCGTCCGTACCAAAGCTTCTACGGCCCGGATCGGTGAAGTATTTGGCTGTGAAGAAGATTGTTTAAGAAGTTATGAAAACAGAAAACTGAGTGGGAAAATCACTTTTGAAAATGTTACCTTTGCTTATCCAAACGGCAGCGGAGTTCCGGCAATCAAAGATCTTTCTTTCTCCGTAAACAGCGGGGAAAGCCTTGCGATTATCGGCCCCACCGGGAGCGGAAAATCAACGATTACCTGGCTTCTGCTTCGTTTTTATGATGTGGACAGCGGAAAAATAATTCTGGACGATTACGAGATTAAAATGCTGGGTTCGGATGAAGTACGGAGTAATGTAGCGGTGGTTCCGCAGAAACCGATGCTGTTTTCGGGATCAGTAGGGGATAATCTTAAATGGGGGGATAAGCACGCCGCCACTGATGAGCTTCGGCAGGCCGCCGATAAAGCACAGGCAGACTTTATCATGCAGATGCCTGATGGTTATGACAGTATTCTTGGAAGCGGCGGAGTTAATTTATCCGGAGGGCAGAAGCAGCGTCTATCCATTGCCAGAGGGATCCTGAAAAAAGCTTCTATACTGATTTTAGATGACGCGACCAGTGCGCTTGATGCCGTTACCGAGGCAAAGGTAAGGGAAGGTCTTAAGGATAAAGAGTTAAAACAGACTGTGATTATGATCACACAGCGCTGCGGAACTGCCATGTCCGCGGATAAAATTCTGGTTATGGAGAATGGCCGGAACGTGGGCTTTGGCACTCATGAAGAATTAATGGAGTCCTGTGAAGTTTACCAGGATATCTATCACACGCAGATTGAAAGCGGTAGGGAGGCATAATGTATGGCAGAAAAATACAGTCAGCAACAGCCAAAAGTACCGACGATGAGTCAGCGTCCGGGAGGCGGAAGGAATCGTTTTGCTCCGACTGCAAAACCCAAGAATGCAAAAGGAACGCTGCTTCGGATTGTTAAAATCTATATGCGGTGGGGGAAGACCATATTTGCGGCAATCCTTCTGACCATCCTCTCTTCCTTGATATCAGTAGCGATTCCATATTATGTGGGTAAAACCTTCAATACCTTTGATATTACGAACAGGGGTGTGGACTCCGCCAAGCTGGTTTCACTGCTTATCATCATATTAAGTTTCTATCTGATCAACTGGCTGCTTCATTTAATTAATGGTGTAATGATGCTGCGGATCTCCCAGAAGCTGGTTTTTACGCTTCGTATGGAATTTTTTGAGAAAATGCAGAAGCTTCCCCTTGAATTTTACGACACTCGGTCTCATGGGGATACCATGAGCAGAATTACAAATGACGTGGACAATATCAGTTCCACCATAGCACAGACAACAACACAGCTGATCTCCAGCATCTTAACTCTGGTGGGTTCTCTTGCAGTCATGATCCGTTTGAACATGCCGCTTACCTTTACGGTTCTGCTGTGCGTGCCGTTAGTTTCCTTATTGACAAAAACGATTGCCACCAAAAGCCGTGCTTACTTTTTGGCACAGCAGAGAAGCCTTGGAGCACTAAACGGTGTCATCGAAGAGAACATTCTTGGTTTAAAAATGGTGAAAGCCTTTGACAGACAAGAGGATGTCATTCAGCAGTTTAAAGAAATTAACGAGCGCTTATGTGAAAGCAGCAGTAAAGCCCAGGTTTGGTCCGGTTATATGATGCCGTTAATGAATGTCATTAATAATTTTGTATTTGCTGTTGTTGCAATCTTAGGTGGTATCTTATCGGTAAGCTATGGCCTGAAAGTAGGTACGGTAGTGAGCTTTTTAAGTTATTCAAAGCAGTTTGCACAACCGCTTAATTCGGTGGCAGGAATGTTTAATACGATACAATCTGCACTGGCAGGAGCCGAGCGGGTTTTTGAAATACTCGATCATGAGGAAGAAACTGAAGATCATATGGATGCAGTTGAGATCCAACATCCGGTCGGAGAAGTTTCCTTTCATAATGTGTGTTTTTCTTATGATAAAACAAAGCCGATTCTAAAAAACATAAGTTTTCACGTAAATCCAGGAGAGGTCATTGCATTAATCGGGGAAACAGGTGCTGGTAAAACCACAATTGTCAATCTTTTAACAAGATTTTATGATGCGGACAGCGGTGAAATCATGATTGACAAGGTACCGATTACCCATATCAAACGGGACAATTTAAGAAGATGCTTTTCCGTTGTGCTTCAGGATACCAGTCTCTTCAGCGGAACGATCATGGACAATATCCGTTACTCCAAGAATGATGCCACGGAGGAAGAAGTGATCCAAGCGGCGAAATTTGCCCATGCCCACGACTTTATCGATAAGCTTCCGAAAGGTTATGAGACGAATGTCTCCGCAGCTACCGATAATTTAAGTCAGGGACAGAGACAGCTGATATCCATTGCAAGAGCCGTTCTATGTGACAGCCCGATTTTGATCCTTGATGAAGCAACAAGCAGTGTTGATACCAAGACGGAGAAGGAGATACAAAAGGCCTTGGTCAGTCTCATGCAGAACCGGACCAGCTTTTTGATAGCCCATCGTCTTTCAACCATCCGCGATGCGGACCACATCATGGTAATTGGTGACGGGCAGATCCTGGAAAATGGAAATCACCAAAGCCTGATGAACGAGAAAGGCCGGTATTATGAAATGGTTATGAGTCAGATGGGGAAGTCGCTCCAATAAGGCAATGAAACAGACGGGAAATGCAGTGATTACAGGCGAGACCGCGCAGCAGTATCTTCCCAATGCGCTATTCAGTTTCCTTATTACCCAGTTTTGCTTGAATGTATTCGCTGGGGGTCATCATTGTATATTTTTTAAAAACAGTAGAGAAATAGCTGCTGGTATTAAAATTCAACTGCATGGCAACCTCTGTTACAGGGATATCCTTAAGAAGCAGCATTTTTGAAAAGTTAATTTTTTTCTTATTGATATAATTCCGGGGAGAGATGCCTACAATCCGCCTGAATTTCTGTTTAAACTGTGAGACGGAAAGATTACAGATTCCAGCCAGGGTATGCAGTGATAATTCTTCCGTAACATGATCATCCACATACTGGACTGCTGCTTCGATATCATGGGTCAGATAATATCTGTCCTCTTTGGAGGCCGCGATCATTAACTGGAAGAAGATAATCAGATATCCGGCAATCAGCAGGTGGTTTCCTTCGGACAGGGCCAGCTCAAAGGCTTTATCTAGCAGGGGACGGGTTTCCTTGATATCCGTGGATACGATATGTCTTTTTATGTTTTTTAAATCTTGGATCAGTTGTTTTGCAGTTTCCTCATTTAAAAATAACAGGTTTTTTGGATCGCTGATATCGACCTGGAGCCGGTACTGCTCATTCAGGGAAATGGGGATTTCTCTTGTGCCGTGGACTTCGCCAGGAAAAGAAATAAAGATATTTCCACCGGATACTTCACATTCAGACTCCTGCATATGAAAGGAAATGCTTCCCTTGGATATAAAGGTAAATTCAAACGCATTCTCATGATAATGTGGGATAATAGGAAAAATCGTGTTGTGGATATTGTGCATGGCAAACAGCCGTATACCCGGCAAGTTCAGTTCCTGCTGCGTCAGTACGGTACGGTCTTTTGAATAGATATATTTATCATGCCGGTTGATCGGTGAATCCATGGCTATGCCTCCCTGGGTTTTAAAATTGTACAGTGTACTATTTAAATTGTAATATAAAATTGTAATAGTTACAATACATAGTTTTTTGTTATTTCAGAATTTAGGTTCATTGTAACAAAAAAAGAATAGGGACTTTTTCTCTCCCTACTCTTTTTTCATATACTCATTTTCTAGAATTCATCAGATTGGCTCATTATAGTGCAACCAACATTTTCAATACAAGATTTAATAGAATTTTCGTCCGTTGATTGATTGTATCCAACTTCTATGGAACCTCTTGCTGCATCAATATTGACCATAGAAATTCCGTCTACTTTATCTAATGCATTTTTAAGCTGTGTTTTAATCTCCGAATTCTGTATGCCTGATATATCATAATGAATTTTGTTCATAAGTTAACTCCTTTACCGTTTAATTTTACTTTACGAAATATTTCAATGATATTGTCTAAGATTCTTTATCTTTCGAATTATCTGCCTTTAAACCGAATACTGCACGAGCGCTTTCTGCTTGTGGATTATGATTAATATGTTTTGAATGAAAAGTACCATCTTCCTTTTTATGATTCTTAGTACTTTTTTTTGAATTATCGTTACTCATGATTTGCCTCCTTTTCGTATATTACTTTTTTTAGTATACCATTCCGCTATAAGTCTCATTCTTTAACTAGTTTCCATATCAACCAGAAAATTGTATTGTGCATGATCGATCAAGTGTTAAACCAGACTTTATATAAGTGTATACTGAAAAACTAAATATTACCTATTTATATAATAAAGTAATAATTATGCTATTTTTTTGATATTAGAGAACTTATATATTCAAATATTAATTATATGAAATATCATAAGATTATTATTGTGAAAATTTAATAAATACACTTTTATCAAAATAAATGGTACAATGTGTGGTATAAAAGTTAATGCCGTACATTAATAGCGGAAAAGCGGCAGCGTATGGAAATTAGAAGGCCGGAAATCTTTAACATCGGTGTTGGGAGAAAAGAAAATAAAATAGAATATGAATTAGGAGAGAAATATATATCATGGGAGAGAAAACTCTAAGCTGCTGTTATTCGGAAAAGAATACCTGTAATACGGAAACAAATCACTTGTGTCCGGTATGCGGAAAAGATGGTGCCCTTGTTAAAAACATCACAGTAAAGCATTTGATACTTGACGAATTAACGGAGCTGATCGGTGATAAGGATTATTTTTTATGCCTGAGTGAGGACTGTGATATTACTTATTACAACAAAGAATCTAACATTGGATTCAATAAACAGCAAATAAAAGTACCAATATGGTATAAGAAAGATGCAGATCCTAAATATGCATGTTACTGTAGTCAAGTTACAGAGGAACAAGTCATACATGCTGTTCTGGCAGATGGTGCTGATAGTATGGAGGAGGTTTTAAAGCTCACCGGAGCAATGAACGCTGCACAGTGCCAGAAGAATAATCCACTGGGTAAGTGCTGTCATCAAATCATTCAAGATGCAATTGATAAGGCACTATCCATGAAATAATCTTAATTAATGTTACCAGCTGTCTGTGAGGTAAACTATGAATAAGGTACTCAAATATGGTAACGGCGGCTTATAGAAGAAAGCTGCAAAGAAGTAAAACACAATTCTACAAAATATAAGGGGTGCTTGAACGGATATTGGTTCTGTTTGAGCGCCTTTTTATTACGAAAACTTTTTAAAGGCGGCAAAATATAAATTCAGAACATAAAAAAACAAATTAAGTACATGAAAGGACAAAGCTGGCTTTCGTTATTATATACTGATAATAAAATGTATTTATTTTTGCATCAAATTTAAAGCTAAATTAAAGATATGCTATAAAGGCTTATTCCAGATTTATGGTGCCGCAAGCACAGCGGCGGAATGGAGTTAAAGTTGAACAAGTTTATTTTTGAAAATATCTATAAAGATATTAATATCCCTGTCATAGTGTGTGAGGACGGAGATGAAATGATGGTATCCTTTGCCAATCGGGAAGCATATCTACTTCTTAACCCGTCAATTATTTTAGAAAAACCTGACGACGCAGATTCCTCCTTGCATATTCCACTCCGCCAATTAATGCGTTTTCAGAATGAAGGGGATCAGGATAATATCCGGAAAACCCTCGGACATGCCGGCTCACTTAGCCAGTACTCATTAAAACTGATGTCACCTGAAGCGGGAGTTATTCCCGTTAAAATTGCCGCAAATACTGCAAACCTTGGAGAGTCGAAATATATCATTATATACATATATTATGACGAATCAGACTGTGATTCAACGAATGAATATAATGATATTTTAGCCTATGTTTTGAATACATCTTACCACTCCACGGATATAAATCAGGCTGTGCAGATGATCCTTTCCCGAGTGGGTGAATATATCGGTGTCAGCCGTGTATATATCTTTGAGGATCTTTTCAATAATTACACGCGCAATACCTATGAGTGGTGCGCACCGGGCGTGGAACCTGCGATACAGGATTTACAAAACCTATGCAAAGATGACTATAGTTATGATATTATAGTAGACCCCTCTGGCCTGTATGTTTCCGATGATGTAAGTACGCTTACTGAAAAGGATAGGGCCATACTGGAGCCGCAGGGAATCAAAGCACTTGCCATACTGCCGTTATTCAAACAGGATATGCCGATTGGATTTATCGGCTATGACGACTGCATTAAAACACGGCAATGGAGCTACAAAGAGTTGATGTTTTTAAAAGGGGTAGGCAGTGTCATATCCTCATTGATTATCAGGCGCAACGAGGAAACCGAGATTATCCGCAGTCACGAGGTACTGCAGACGATCAGCGACAATATTGACTCTATCATCTACGTAAATGATATGGAAACCTTTGAACTTAAATTTGTCAACAGGACCCTTACCGAACAACTGGGTGTTAAATCGGAAGGACTGTTGGGCAGAAAATGCTGGGAGGTGCTGCAAATGGGTATGGACGGTCCTTGCCCTTTTTGCCCGATCCCCAAGCTTCAATACAACGGCTGTGCTCCTGATAAGAGAGTGAAAGAATATGAGCATCAGAATACAATCACCGGTAACTGGTACTGGGTCAAAGATTCTGTCATTCGCTGGGTAGACGGTACTTTGGCTCATTTTGAAGTAGCGATCGATATTACCTTGCGGAAAAAGTATGAGGAACAATTACACTATTTTGCTTCGACGGATGCGCTGACCGGCGTATCTAACCGCGAATGGGGCATCAAGATGCTGCATAAGACGCATGGAGCGATTCAGGTGACGAAACCTGCTGCGTCATTATGTTTTATTGATTTGGATGGCTTAAAGCCCATAAATGACATTTACGGGCATGCTGCAGGCGATGAGGCAATTAACACGGTTGCCCGCGCCATTTCCAGGCGCATCCGCAAGGAGGATATGGTTTGCCGGTGGGGTGGCGATGAATTTCTTATTCTGCTTGCATGCGATGTTATGAACGCTGATGCAGTAATTAGTAATATACAGGAAGACTTAAAAGCAAAGGCTAAGAACGGTACCGGCCACTCATTATCCTTTAGTTATGGAATCGTAGATTTTACCATGTTTGATAGTGTAGAGGCTGCAATCGCCGCTGCTGACAGTTTTATGTACAATAATAAAAATTCCAAATATTCTCGGAAACCATCAGCTGTCGCGGGCATAAATTTACAAAGTCATATCTCAAGATGAGCTTCTTGGAATACAGATCCTGATTTTAAATATTCTTTTTTCCTGATCCGGATCCGTTATTACCAGACCTCCAAGGCCTTCAACCGTATCCTTTATAATACGCAGCCCAAATCCATGGATATCCTTATCTTCCTTTGTAGTTGCCGGTTCGCCTCCTGATAGGGACAGTTCGCCGTTAAAAGAATTAGCTATCTCAATTGTTGCCCACTCCCGGCTTCCGGCGCCTGCGATTTCAATAAAGCGTTCTTTATCTGATATTTTACTGCAGGCTTCTATGGCATTATCGATTGTGTTTGAAAAAATACGGACAATGTCCAGCTCTGACATCCGTACATCTTTAGGAAGAAGTGCGTGTGCTGAAAAACGGATGCTCTTTTCCCCGCAGGCATTGGCTGCGTCCTGCAGGATGGCATCCAACAGGATATTATCAGAATAAGTTTTATGAATAAGTACCTCCCTTTGCATCGTATCTTGGATATCATCTAACATACGTGCCGCTTTCTCATATTCATTGTTGTTCATTAAGACTTTAACGGAAGTCATCATGTTCTTATAATCATGGCGGAATATGCGGTAGCTTTCCGTAAACTTACGGTACGCCTGATAATGCCGCATTTGTCTGGACAGCTGTTCCTGCAGCTTGCGGGTGTGAAGCTCATATTCAAGTAATTCTACCACCTTGGCAGTGTGGTGAAAAACAAATTGCATACATAGCTTACTTATAATGCTGGCTCCAAAATATAAAGCAGAATACCAGGTTGATTTGATTTCATTATAAAAGCGTCCGTCGTTAATAAACATAAGAAAAAACAATTGGCTAATCAGGCAGACGACGGTAAAACCAAGCTGCTCATTGTTATTAAATGCATGCCTGGCCTTGTTATCCGGAACAATTATCTTTCGGACAAACATGATGCTTAGTATAGATAGTAGTACGGTTAACGCTGTTACCGCATTATAATATTTATCATTCTGCAGGACATCCTGGATGCTGGTATGCAGCACCATCGAATAGATCGAACAGACAATCCCTCTGCTGCTATAGATAGAAAACATGTAGACGCTGCCGGCATAAATAATCTGTACCCGGTTTACACGAAACAGCAGAATCAAGCCTAACATAATCGAACCCATTATAAAAAAGACTGCGATCCGATGGTCCAGAAACAGATAGGCCGGTAAAGTAATGCTGATATTGATGAAAACTGCGGCCGCATAAAAAAACAAATGGTCTCTTTTTGCCGGAAACATATGTTTGAAATAGCTAAAATAATAGATATCATAAATAATAAGCATTAAAACAATCTCAAGCAGCTGCATGCTTATTTTTCCTCCTTTAAGGGGTTTTCCTTTTAATCCTAGTATAACACATTATACCTCTAATTTATATTCTGTCTATAATCATTTGCCTGTACTGCAATAACATCGAGTATACCATTTTCCTTGTTATGATTTTAACAAAAAAGATGATTCAGGAGGCCGTTTGGAGGCATATGAAAGTCAGCATCATAGTTGTCAGAATCATTCTAAAAGGTTGTGTAAAAAATGATTGACAGTGCCAAAATACTCTGATAATATCAATAATAAATAACGGATGATGAATCAGAGAGAGAGCACAAACCTGTGCCGCCGAAGGGGAAGGCAGAAACTCTCAGGCAAAAGGATCGGATTCGGACGTAACTCTGGAGAACATTTATGTACCGACGAAGTTAATCTTTCAGGTAAAAGGACAGAGGCAGACAGGAATATCCTATAGGAATATTTCTTTCTGCCTTTTTTTGTGCATATAAACGGATGATGTTCCTATATTATCATATAAATTATTTAAGGAGGATTAAAACATGGAACTAAAAACACCGCTTTATGAAATGCATCTGAAGTATCACGGCAAGCTGGTCCCTTTTGCCGGGTATCTTCTTCCCATCCAGTATGAAGAGGGGATCATAAAGGAGCATATGGCAGTAAGAACAAGGGCAGGGCTTTTTGATGTTTCCCACATGGGGGAGATCATCTGTAAGGGGAAAGATGCGCTTATGAATCTTAATCGGCTGCTGACCAATGATTTCACCGATATGGAGATCGGACAGGCAAGATACAGTCCCATGTGCAACGAGCACGGGGGAACGGTGGATGATCTGATTGTTTATAAGAAAAAAGAAGAGGAGTACTTTATCGTTGTTAATGCGTCCAATAAAGAAAAGGATTACCAGTGGATGCTGGAACATAAATTAGGAGAAGTGGTGTTTGAAGACATTTCTGATAAAATCACACAAATCGCCCTGCAGGGTCCCAGATCACAGGAAATACTTATGAAACTGACCACAGATATTCCTGAAAAATACTACTATGCAATTTTTGATGGAAAAGTGGCCGGAATTTCATGTATGGTATCCAGAACCGGTTATACAGGGGAGGATGGTTTTGAGCTTTATTTAGACAATGCATATGCTGAGACAATGTGGGAAACGCTCATGGAAGCAGGCAGGGAATATGAACTGATCCCCTGCGGGCTGGGGGCCAGAGACACTCTGAGGCTGGAGGCCGGCATGCCGTTATACGGACATGAAATGAACGATGATATAAATCCGGTGGAAATCGGTCTTGGGTTTGCAGTGAAGATGCAGAAGGAAGACTTTATCGGAAAAAGCCATTTGCCGAATAAAGATTCTCTAACAAGAAAACGAGTAGGCCTAAGGGTAACCGGACGGGGAATCATCCGGGAACAGGAAGAGGTTCTTGCAGACGGGAAGAAGGCAGGTTTTACAACATCGGGAACCCATTGCCCATATCTGGGCTATCCGGCAGCCATGGCTATCCTGGATAAAGAATATACAAAAACAGGTACAAAGGTAACGGTAATCGTCCGGGGAAGAGAAGTAGAAGCGGAAGTGGTTACCCTTCCATTTTATAAAAAATCAAAATAATCCACAAGGAAAAGGAGAATTAATTATGAAAGTATTAGGGGATCTGGTTTACACTAAAACACATGAATGGGTGAAGTTTGAAGATGAAACAACAGCTTTGGTCGGGCTTACGGATCATGCCCAGCAGTCATTGGGAGAACTTGTTTTCGTCAATCTTCCGGAAGAAGACGACGAGACGACAGCCGGAGACGTATTTGCCGATGTGGAATCTGTAAAAGCTGTTTCAGATGTATATTGCCCGGTAACCGGAGTTGTATCGGAAATCAATGAAGAACTTCTTGATGCACCGGAAAAGATCAACGAAGCTCCTTATGAAGCCTGGTTTGCAAGGATAACCGATATCACGGATAAAGAAGAATTCTTAAGTCCTGAGGAGTACGAAGAATTTGTAAAAAATGAAATCGAATAAAGGAGATCTGCATATGGGTTCATTTGTACCGGCAACTGATCAAGACAGAAAAGAAATGCTGTCAGCGATCGGTATTAATAGCGTAGAAGACCTTTTTGGGCAGCTTCCCCAGGAAGTTATTTTAAAGGAAGGATTGAATCTTTCCGGTGGAATGTCTGAAATGGAAGTATGTAAGAAAATGGAAGACATCGCAGCAAAGAATACGGTATTTCCTGTCATGTTCCGGGGGGCAGGTGCTTACAGACACTATATTCCATCCATTGTGAAAAGCGTATTATCCAAGGAAACCCTGTACACGGCTTATACCCCATATCAGGCGGAAATCAGCCAGGGTATCTTACAATCCATATTTGAATACCAGACGATGATCTGTGAGCTCACCGGAATGGATACTGCCAATGCCTCTGTATATGACGGTGCGTCAGCGGCGGCAGAAGCGGTAGCTATGTGCAGGGACAGAAAGAAAAACAGGGCCTTTGTCTCTGCAGCGGTTCATCCTCAGGTGATGGAAACCATAAAGACCTATTGTTTTGGAAATGGGATGGAACTGACGGTTATTCCCGAGAAAGACGGCATAACAGATCTGGATTTTCTGAAAGAACATCTGGATAGCCAGGCCGCATGTGTCTATATTCAGCATCCAAATTATTACGGAAGTCTGGAACCGGCAGAAGAGATCGGCAACATGGCAAGGGAAGCCAATTCACGCTATATTATGGGCGTGAATCCTATTTCCCTGGGAATCATTAAGACGCCGGCGGAATACGGTGCTGATATTGCAGTGGGAGAGGGGCAGCCCCTTGGACTGCCGTTGGCATTCGGCGGACCATATATCGGTTTCATGGCATGTACGAAAGAACTGATCAGAAAGCTGCCGGGAAGGATCGTCGGAGAAACTGTTGATTCCAACGGAAAAACAGGATATGTCCTGACCCTTCAGGCAAGGGAACAGCATATCCGGAGAGAAAAAGCATTAAGCAACATCTGCTCAAATCAGGCACTTTGTGCATTGGCAGTGACAGTCTATTTATCTGCTATGGGAGCAGAAGGACTGAAACAGACTGCCATACAGTGTATGTCAAAAGCCCATTATATGGCTAAGCAATTGGAAGCAATCGGGTATCCGGTTGTAAACTGCGGAGAATTTTTCCATGAATTTGTGACCACTTCAAAGGTCCCGGCGGAACAGGTGCTGGGGATTCTGGAAGAACATGGAATTCTTGGGGGCTATCCCTTAACCGGTGAAAGAGCCGGACAGATCTTATGGTGCTGCACGGAAATGAATGCAAAGGATGACATTGACCGTGTCATTGGCATTCTGAAGGAGGTGTAAGGTTATGCTGATATTTGAAAAAGGACAGGATGGAAGAAAGATGAGCATTCTGCCGGAATGTGATGTGCCGGTGAGCCTGCCGGAAGAAGGCAGCCTTAGAAAAAAGAGCCTGAACCTTCCCCAAGTGTCTGAAAATGATATAAGCAGGCATTATACAGAAACAGCAAAAAAGGCATATGGTGTCAATGACGGCTTTTATCCTTTGGGTTCCTGCACCATGAAATATAATCCCAAGATCAATGAAGACATAGCGGGTCTTCCTGGCTTTAAGCAGATTCATCCGCTGCAGCCGGAGCATACGGTACAGGGCTGCATGGAAGTATTAAAGACAGCAGAGAAGTACTTATGTGAGATCACTGGAATGAACCGTATGACCTTTCAGCCGGCAGCAGGAGCTCACGGGGAATTTACCGGACTTTTGCTGATAAAAGCATATCACGAAAGCCGCGGCGACAAAAAAAGAACAAAGATCATAGTACCGGATTCCGCCCATGGAACCAATCCTGCCAGTGCGACAATGGTGGGCTATTCCGTAATCAGTATCCCGTCTGCAAAAGACGGGGGAGTGGATTTGGAGGAATTAAAAAAAGCGGTCGGGGAAGATACGGCCGGACTGATGTTAACCAATCCCAATACATTAGGACTTTTTGATAAAAACATACTGGAGATTACAGAAATCGTTCATGAAGCCGGAGGACTTAACTACTATGACGGAGCTAACTTAAACGCCGTTATGGGCATGATTAGACCAGGTGACATGGGATTTGATGTGGTCCATTTAAATCTTCACAAGACATTCTCTACTCCTCACGGCGGCGGAGGCCCGGGCAGCGGGCCAGTTGGCTGCAAGGATCTACTGGCTGAATTTTTACCGGGCAGCATGGTGGAGGAAGATAAGGGATATACGTTTCATCATCCTGCCAGTACCATTGGACAGGTGAAAAGCTTTTATGGTAATTTTTTAATTGTGGTCAGAGCCATGACATATTTATTTATGCTTGGAAAGGAAGGCGTTCCGGAAGCCTCAAAGCATGCCGTATTAAACGCCAATTATATGATGGCGCAATTAAAGGATGTATATGATATGGCATACCAGGGACCCTGCATGCATGAATTTGTCATGAGCCTGGCAAGGCTTAAAAAAGAAACCGGTGTATCAGCCATGGATATAGCAAAAGGACTTTTGGACCATGGGATCCATCCGCCGACTATGTATTTCCCACTGATCGTACCAGAAGCTTTAATGGCAGAACCTACGGAAACAGAGTCAAAAGAAACCTTGGATGAAGTGATATCTGTATTGCGCAGCCTCCATGAAACTGCAATGACTCATCCGGAAACTCTTCATCAGGCACCCATCCATACACCGGTCACCAGACTTGATGAAGTAAGAGCAGCCAGAAATCCAAAGTTAAAGTACGACTTCTCAGATAAGGAAACAAATAAAGATGATACAGGAAATTAAATTTATAGACGGAAGCAGCCATGACCCGTATCTGAATCTTGCAATTGAGGAGTATTTATTAGAAACAGCAGGGCGGGACACCTGTATCCTATACCTTTGGCAGAATGAAAATACCGTTGTAATCGGTAAAAACCAGAATCCATGGAAGGAATGCAGGATCCGGGAACTGGAGCAGGATGGCGGTCACTTGGTGAGAAGGCTTTCAGGAGGCGGCGCCGTATTCCATGACCTCGGCAATTTGAATTTTACGTTTCTTGTTAATAAGAATCATTATAATTTGGATAAACAGCTTGAGGTCATTTTAAATGGGGTCAGGAAACTGGGAATACATGCAGAAAAATCCGGACGAAATGATATCACCGTATCAGACAGGAAGTTTTCCGGCAATGCCTTTTATACCAGAGGGGAGAAATGCTATCATCATGGGACCCTGCTGGTTCATGCAGATATGGAGAAGCTTTCCAAATACCTGCAGGTTTCAAAGGATAAGCTGGCATTAAAAGGAGTGGATTCCGTCAGATCCAGAGTAACCAATCTATCGGAATACCGGGCTGATTTAACCGTTGATATGCTAAAGGAAAAGCTTCTGGAAGCATTTGAGGAAACTTATGGACGTAAGGCGGTATTCTGCAGGCAGGAGGATTTAGACCAGGAAGCATTGTCTGAGGGAAGAAAGAAATTTTCTTCCTGGGATTGGCTGTACGGGCGCAACATGGATTTTCAGTACGAACTGTCCAAGCGTTTTGTTTGGGGAAATGTAATCTGGCAGATTCAGGTAAACAGCGGGATCATACAGGATCTGCAGTTGTTTTCCGATTCCATGGAACCGGATCTTATGGACCGGATCCCCGGATATATAAAGGGAAGCAGATATGAGAATGAAGATATCTGCAATAAGCTGGATCAGGTGCCTACGGAAACCCAGGCCCAGTCGGCCATGATAAAAGACTTAAAAGAGTTTTTTGCTGCTGCAGAATTATAAAGACCAGGGAGGGATAGGATGGAAGAACGATATGATCTGCTTGTTATTGGTGCAGGGCCCGGAGGATATGTAGCAGCGATTAAGGCTGCAAAGCTTGGAATGAAGACGGCTGTGATCGAAAACCGGGAAGTGGGCGGTACCTGCTTAAACCGCGGCTGCGTTCCTGCAAAGGCCATGCTGCATGCTGCCAAATTATATCAGGAGGTCCTGACAGGAGAGCGATTCGGAATCATCTCAAAAGAGGTGAGCTGTGATTATGGAAAAGTGATGTCCTATAAAAATGAAACTTCCGAAAGTCTCAGACTGGGTGTGGAACAGCTTCTTAAGGGAAATAAAATTGATCGGATACACGGGACTGGAACGCTGACCAAGGATGGAAGGGTCAGGGTCAAGACAGAGGAAGGGGAAGAACTCCTTCAGGCGAAACATATCCTGCTGGCAACAGGGTCGAAACCAGCCATTTTGCCTATAGAAGGAATCCGTCTTCCCGGTGTCATGACCAGCGATGAGCTGTTTCAGCTTGATCATGTACCGGAAAGCCTGATGATTATAGGCGGAGGAGTCATTGGGGTGGAGTTTGCCACCGTATTCGCTTCCTTTGGCTCCAAGGTCACCTTGCTGGAGGCGGAAGAAAGACTTCTGCCCGGTCTGGATAAAGAAATCTCACAGAATTTAAAGCTGATTTTGAAAAAGAGAGGCGTTGACATTCATACCAGAGCCTTTGTCCGGAAAATTGAAAAAGAGGGCAGGAATTTTATCTGTACCTATGGGGAGATGGCAAAAGACAAAGAAAAGATTGAGGTCATAAAGACGCCATATCTGCTTTCTGCCACCGGACGCATACCCAATACGGACGGACTGCTGGAGGAAGGAACCCTGTTGGAAATGAACCGGGGCAGGATTGTGGTAAAGGAAAACTTTGAAACAAGTATGCCGGGTGTGTTTGCGATCGGAGACGTGATCGGAGGCATCCAGCTGGCCCACGCTGCAAGCTCCCAGGGCATCTGTGCCGTGGAACTTATGAACGGAAGAGAGCCGTCCATTGATCTGTCGGTTATCCCGTCGTGTGTTTATACGGATCCTGAAATTGCATGTGTCGGTATAACAGAAGAGGAAGCAAAAGGGAAAGGAATTGAGACCGTTACCGGGAAAACCTTAACCCATGCCAACTGTAAATCCTTTATAACAAAGGAAGAGAGAGGCTTTGTTAAAGTTGTAACAGATAAGGAATCGGGCGCATTGCTGGGAGCACAGATGATGTGCGCCAGAGCTACGGATATGATTGGAGAGATGGGAACTGCCATTACCAATAAACTTACTGCAGAGCAGATTTTAAAAGCTATGAGGGCTCATCCTACCTATAATGAATCCGTAGGGGAAGCGCTTGAGGATTGTATTGGCGGAGCGATTCATACGCTGCCTCGCAGGTGATTCGTTTCAGGAATTTTAGCTATATTTATTAAATAGGAAGGTCACCTGGTAAAAATTTAGGATCAATAATGAAGGTACATTTTCTGTTAAGAAGATGTACCTTTTATTAATGCTGTAAGTGTATTGCTTTGTTTTCAAACTCCACTATGGTATAATGGTTTATCAGAAAACACATTGCAAAACAGCAGAAAATATCATGCAGCCCCTCCATTGTTTCGGTAAACTAAAGAAAACGAATACAAGGAGGAATCAATACTATGCTAAAAATACAAACCTATACCGCAGAACTTGTCGGTACAAGCTATGAAATTGGATATCAGTTTGGAAAATTGACCGCTGCAATTCCGCAGCTGCAAGCAACACATACTGCCGGAATGGAGGACTTTGGACTAAAGCAGGCTGAGGAGGCGGCAAAACTTTTTGACCGCTGGTGTCCCGGTCTCACAGAAGAGCTTTGCGGTTTTGCTGATGCGCTGAAGGTAAAACCTGAGCAGGTGTTTTTTTACGGAATGACCTATCTGCTACCACGGTGCAGTCATATTGCACTGCTGCCAAGCCGTACTGCCGAGAGGAAACCCCTGCTCGCCCGCAACTATGAGTTCAGTCACGAAGCTGAGGATTTCTGTCTGATTAAAACCAGCGTGACAGGAAAATACTCGCATATGGGTACCAGCGTACTCCACTTCGGACGGGATGATGGCTTTAACGAACACGGCCTCGCCGTCACGATGAGTTCCTGTGGCTTTCCGGTAGGGGCTCTTCCATATATGCGATCACCGAAGTTTAAAGGTCTCCAGTTTTGGGCGGTTACCCGCGCTCTGCTGGAAAATTGTAAGGACGTAATGGAATCACTCGAATATCTGGAAGGCATGCCCATCGCCTACAACCTCAACATGCTTCTGCTAGATAAGGCAGGCAATGCCGCTCTGGTAGAAACGATGGATGGCCGCACTGCTGTCAAGCAGATTAATCCAGATTCCCAAGAGCAGATGCTGTATGCTACAAACCATGCACTTTTTCCAGATCTTCAGTCGATGGAACCACAGGTGATGGCGCATTCAGCAAGACGATACGAATTTATCGAAAAAAAGATTGCACATAAAAGCGAAATAACGCAAGCACAGCTCAAGGAAATGCTGTTGGCTAAGTATCCGGAAGGCCTATGCTGTCATTACTTTGAAGAGTATTTCGGAACCACTAAGAGCATGGTGATTTCGCCATCAGATGGTATCATTAACCTTTGCTGGGGTGGCCGATCCGAAAATGGCTGGCATACCTATGATATTAACAAACCATTAGAAGATGGTATGCAAGCTGTGGAGATCAATTTGGAGAAAGCGGTACCAGGCACTTACGATTGGCAGCCGCTGACTTAAAATCGGAAGGAGGATTGCTGTGAATTATCGAAAATCATTGGAGCAGGCGGTTATATACATTGAAAACCATCTGGGATACAATATCATGGTCGAGGATGTGGCAAAGGCTGCCGGATATTCTTATTATCATCTAAATCGACAATTCACAGCGATCCTGGGTGAAAGTATAGGCAGCTACATCAAGAAGCGCCGTTTGGCTGACGCATCAAAGAAGCTTCTCTATACCGACCTTAAAATTATAGATATTGCGATTGAATACGGTTTTGATTCTCCGGAAGCTTTTAGCCGTGCATTTAAAGCAATCTATAAGGTCAGTCCTCAGAGCTATCGTCAAAACCGTCTGGACATCTTCATCGGCGGTAAGGAACGTTTGGATACAGGATTGTTGGATCATCTGGCCCGTAATGTGACTGTCCATCCGCGGATAGTTGAACTGTCGGAGATCAAGGTCGCGGGGATTCGGGGAGAAACCACCTTGCGAGACAACCGTCTGCGAGAACTATGGGATAGGGCTAATTCTCTATATAGACTAATTCCCAACCGAATCCCAGGCGGGAGATCCTTCGGTATCTGCGAGGCATGTGCAGAAAATACGCTGTACACCATGAATGACGATATCCTTTTCACCGAAGTAGCGGGAACGGAAGTATCGTCTTTTGAGGGACTAACCGAATCCTTTGTACAGAAGGTAATCCCTGGGGGACGCTATGCGGTTTTTACACACCGAGGTACTCTGCGGATGCTGCCTCAGACCTTTGACTACATCTGGAGCACATGGTTTCTCACCACAAAAGAAGAATTAGACTGGCGGGAGGACTTCGAGCTTTATGATGATCGCTTCCTAGGATATGATCATCCGGACTCTGAAGTGGAATTGTATATTCCAGTAAGATAGACAGCTGCGAACAGTGGCTATTCCGAACGCTCTTGCGAGTTAATTTCTTAGTTTAACGGTCATTATGCATGGTATAAATCCAGTGCATAATGACCGTTTTTGGATTCGGTCCGCAGGGTTTTGTAGTTATGGCATAAGTTCCTTAAAATACTGTCTGGGTGATTTCCCTTTGTATTTCTTGAAAGTCTTAATGAAATAACTGATATCATTAAATCCGCAGGAAAGGGAGATTTCTGTTATGGAGTCATTGGTGGTTATCAGCTGATAGCAGGCCCGTTCAATGCGATAATAATTTACATAATCGATAGGCGTCCGGGAAGTCATTTCGAAGAAGAAACGGCAGAAATATTTAGGAGACATTCCGGCAATTTTTGCCAGATCATTCAGTTCTATTTTATTGGAGTAATTATGATCAATATAATCCAATACATTTTTTAAAAGGTAAATGTTCTTGTGTTTGGAACGTTCCGCCTGGTCAGGGATGACATAACGGTTTTCTGAATAGATATACCCTATGATCTGATTTAATAACCCAACGGCAATTAACTCCTGTCTGGCCGTGATACACCCCATAATCTGAAAGGAATCTTCCATGAGGGAATAGATTTTGTTCTTTGGATCATATGGATAGTATTCATCTAATCTCAGTTCAAATCTATTTAATTTGTCCAAAAAGGGAGAAGCAAAGGATTTGCCCAACAGGAGGCTGCAGGGGAAAACGATGCACTCATAAGTACAGTCATGAGGTATGCCTCCGTGCAGACAGCCGCTGTTGACGATGAGGATATCTCCAGGCAGGGCGAGCCGGCTATTCTCATCAATCGTCACCTCGAACTCCCCTTCTATAATATGAATAAGTTCCAGCTCTTCATGCCAGTGATAGGGCATTGTATATTGCGGATGCAGATGATTTACATAGTAATAGCCAACAGGAAATTCAGATGTACCGTGACTTTTGTTTTCTTTGTATTTAATATATTGCATGGCTTTCACCTCTTTCGATCTGATGTTGAGTGAAGGTCAATAGTTATTATTGGTATACAGTAAGCAAACAGTAATATCTGTAATATCTTTTGATATTATAATACCAACAGAATTAAAAAATCAACGATATTTTAAATAAACATATGAATATTATCATACTTTTTGCAAATATCAGCCAAGAATCATCGGGTACAATATGATACACTACAGTTAGAAATAATCGTTTTCTAACGCAAATAGAAGGAGGAAGGAATATGGCAGTGAGCAGATTAATTGGAAGTTACCCGGTGATAGGTATTCGGCCTGTAATTGATGGAAGAAGAGGATACTTAAAAGTAAGAGAATCGCTGGAAGACCAGACCATGAATATGGCTAAGGCAGCGGCAGAATTGTTTCAAAGTAACATTTGTTATTCCAATGGAGAGCCTGTAAACGTGGTGATTGCAGATACCACCATTGGGGGTGTGGGCGAAGCAGCCGCTTGCGCGGATAAATTCCGCAGGGCAGGTGTGGATATTACCTTGACGGTGACCCCATGCTGGTGTTATGGGGCAGAGACAATGGATATGGACACGAAAACCATTAAAGGGGTATGGGGACTTAATGGAACAGAGCGTCCGGGTGCTGTATATTTGGCTTCGGTACTGGCGACTCATGCTCAGAAAGGCCTTCCTGCTTTTGGGATTTATGGACATGATGTGCAGGACGCTGATGAAACAGGGATACCTGAGGATGTGAAAGAAAAGCTGCTCCGCTTCGGCCGTGCAGCCGTGGCTGTGGCTACCATGAGAGGAAAATCCTATCTCCAGATTGGTTCTATCTGTATGGGAATCGGCGGATCCATCATTGATCCATCTTTCATAGAAGAATACTTAGGCATGAGAGTTGAATCTGTGGATGAAGTGGAGATCATCCGGAGGATGGCAGAAGGCATTTATGATAAAGAAGAATTTGACAGGGCGCTGGCATGGACAAAGAAAAATTGTGTGATAGGCTTTGACAAAAACCCGGAAGCGGTACAAAAGAGTCAGGAAGAAACAGAGAAAGACTGGGAATTTGTAGTAAAGATGATGTGCATTATCAAGGATCTGATGAATGGCAATCCGAATCTGGAAAAAGGCTTCGAAGAAGAATCCTTAGGCCACAATGCAATTGCTGCAGGTTTTCAGGGACAGCGTCAGTGGACGGATTTCTATCCCAATGGCGACTTTGCCGAGGCCATGCTTAATAGTTCCTTTGATTGGAATGGCGCCAGGGAACCATACATATTGGCTACAGAAAATGATGTCTTAAATGGGATCGGTATGCTATTTTTAAAGCTTCTTACCAATCGGGCACAGATTTTCGCTGATGTTCGTACCTACTGGAGTGAAGCAGCCGTAAAACGTGTCACAGGCTATAACCTGGAAGGACGGTCAAAAGAAGCCGACGGGTTCCTGCATTTAATAAATTCCGGTGCCGCTTGTTTGGATGCCAGTGGAAAGGCTGTGGATAAAAGCGGAAACCGCATGATAAAGCCTTGGTTTGAGGTGACGGAAGAAGACCAAAAACAGATATTGGAAGCGACCACATGGAATCAGGCTGATTTCGGATATTTTAGAGGCGGCGGATTTTCTTCCCGTTTTCTTACTGACTGTGAGATGCCAGTGACCATGATCCGTTTAAACCTGGTCAAAGGCCTTGGGCCATCTCTGCAGATTGCAGAGGGGTATACGGTTCATCTGCCGGAGGAAGTGTCGGATATTCTTTGGAAGAGAACTGATTATACCTGGCCTTGTACCTGGTTTACTCCAATTATCACAGGCCAGGGCGCATTTACAAGTGCTTATGACCTGATGAATAACTGGGGCGCAAATCATGGGGCAATCAGTTATGGACATGTGGGAGCTGACCTGATCACCTTGTGTTCCATATTAAGAATCCCTGTCAGCTTGCATAATGTTCCGGAAGAAAAGATCTTTCGGCCGGCTGCATGGAATGCTTTTGGTATGGATAAAGAGGGGCAGGATTACCGGGCATGCCAGACATACGGTCCTCTTTATAAATAAGATGGGGGAAAATATGGCTCAAAAACAAGTATTGGCAGCGGATCTTGGAGCATCCAGCGGGCGGGTCATGGCAGGGAGATATGATGGCAGACGAATCACATTAGAAACGATCCATCGTTTTTCAAATGATCCGGTCACTATGGGGGATACGATGTACTGGGATTTTCCCCGATTGTTTTATGAGATAAAACACGGACTTTTAAAGGCCAAAAGCTATGGCGGATTTGGCAGTATCGGAATTGATACATGGGGTGTGGATTATGGACTTCTTGATTCTAGGGGAAGGCTCCTGGGCAATCCGGTCCATTACCGGGATAACCGTACGGAAGGCTATCTTAAAAAAAGTGAACAGATGATCGATAAAAAAAGATTTTATGAAATTACGGGTAATCAGTTCATGGAAATCAACACGGCGTTTCAGCTTCTTTCATACCATGCGGATTCGCCCGAACTCCTTAAGCAGGCAGACTCCCTTTTACTAATGCCGGATTTATTCCGCTATTTTCTTTCAGGGGAGAAAAATAGTGAATGCTCCATCGCATCAACAACCCAGCTTTTTGATATGAGGGAAAAACAATGGTCATGGGAAGTGATAAAGCGGCTTAATCTGCCGGAAAGATTGTTCACACCTCTGGTACCTTGGGGAGCCGTAACCGGAAAAGTAAGCAGCCAGGTCTGCGAAGAGCTTGGAATACTGCCGGCGAATGTCATTGCAGTCGCCGGCCATGATACACAGAGCGCTATGGCAGCAATTCCGACACAGGAGAAAGATTATATCTTTCTAAGCTGCGGAACCTGGTCCATTTTGGGAACAGAACTTGATTCACCGGTAATCAGCGAAAAGTCGCTGAAATATAACATAACAAATGAGCTTGGGGTGGAGGGAAAGTATTCGTTCCTTAAAAATATCATTGGACTTTGGCTGGTACAGGAAAGCCAGAGACAGTGGCTCCGGGAAGGAAAGAACTACGATTTTGCCGGGTTGGAAGAGATGGCTTTTAAGGCTGATATATTAAAAAGTTTTATTACGCCGGACGCTCCGGAATTTCTTCCTCCAGGTGATGTACCAGAACGGATCCGCAGCTTTTGCAGAAAAACCGGTCAGCCGGTACCGGAGACAGAAGGGGAAATCATTTGCTGCATAAACCAAAGTCTGGCTATGGCCTATAGGAAAGCTCTTGATGAAATTGCAGAGTGTACGGGAAAAACATATTCCATGATTTATCTTGTGGGAGGAGGCGCTCAGAGCAGGCTGCTTTGCCAGATGACTGCTGACGCCTGTAACTGCACGGTGGTTGCCGGTCCAATCGAAGCAACTGCATTTGGTAATGTGATGGTCCAGTATATAGCGGATCATGAGTTTTCGGATTTGCAGCAAGCAAGAAAGGTGCTGGCAGAATCTGTGGAGCCGGTCCTATATGAACCAAAGCATACAGATCGGTGGGAAGAGGCGTATCAGTGGTACCGCGGGAATCTCTAAGAAAGGAAGAACGATGATAGATAGCCAATATAAAGAATTAAAAGAGCAAATTTGTGATATCTGCCACAAGATGTGGCAGTTAGGCTGGGTGGCGGCCAATGATGGAAATGTGTCAGTGAAACTGGAGGATGGGAGCTACTTAGTGACACCTACCGGCATCAGCAAAAGCTTCATTACGCCGGAAAGGCTGCTCCGCATTGATGAGAATGGAAATGTTTTAGAAGGACTTGATGGATTCCGCCCGTCTTCTGAGATAAAAATGCATCTGCGCTGTTATAAAGAGAGAGAGGATGTGGGGGCCGTTTTACATGCCCATCCACCGGTAGCAACAGGATATGCGGTGGCCGGAAAATCCCTGGACGAATACTCCATGATTGAGACTGTAATTGCATTGGGCTCCGTACCGGTCACCCCTTATGGAACTCCATCCACATATGAAGTACCGGATGCGATTGCACCTTATCTGGAAAGTCATGATGCCGTATTGCTGCAAAATCACGGTGCCCTGGTGGTAGGAGCTGACTTGCTCACTGCTTATTACCGGATGGAAACCCTGGAACTGTTTGCAAAAATCAGCTTGAATGCCCATTTATTAGGCGGAGCTAAGGAAATTTCCGAGGAGAATATCGACCGGCTGATTTCCATGAGAGAAGGCTACGGAGTGACAGGAAGACATCCTGGATACAAAAAATATAATAAATAATTGGGGAGGCAGGTATGCTGAAAGGAATTCCTCCGGTTTTGTCGCCGGATCTTCTGAAGGTATTATGTGAGATGGGGCATGGAGACGTGCTTGTGATTGCTGACGGTAATTTTCCCGCTGAATCAGTTGGAAAAGACGGGAATGTGATTCGTATGGATGGGCATTCCGTCCCTGATATTCTGGAAGCCGTGCTGTCAGTATTTCCTCTTGACCGCTATGTAGAACAACCAGTGCACTTAATGAAAGTGGTGGAAGGCGATCAGACGGAAGTTCCGATCTGGGAAGATTATAAAAGGATAATGAAGCAAAAAGAGGGACTTGGTGAGGAAGCAACAGGGTATCTGGAGCGTTTTGATTTTTATAGGGAGGCGAAGAAAGCCTATGCTGTAATCGCTACAGGGGAACAGGCCTTGTATGCCAATATCATGCTGCAAAAAGGAGTTGTAAAATAATAGAAATTTTACTTAATAAATGCAGTATGGGATGATATAATAAAATAGAAGCAACTGGTAAGAACTGTACTGATTGTCTTATAGTACAGTTTTTGCCTGACGTTGATTATTTAGTGAGGAAAATGTTGATGGGAAATCCAATTGATCTAAAGAAAAGAATGCTTCCGGCTCCAGTTGGCGGAGGCTTTCGGATGGAAGGATACTGGGTATGGTGCGGATCTGTGATCAAAGGGGAAGATAACCGGTATCATATGTTTGCATCGCGCTGGCCGAAATCACAGCCGATGCATCCGGGCTGGCTTTCCCTGTCGGAAATTGTACGTGCCAGTTCCGATACGCCGGAGGGTCCATATCAGTTTGAAGAGGTAGTACTCCCGGCCAGAGGAGCCGAATATTGGGATGGGAGGATGACACATAATCCTCAAATTATAAAATGTGAAGATACATACATATTGTATTATACAGGTTCCACCCATCCATTTCCGGATTTAAAAGAGGGAGAGCGGCTGGTCCACAACGACTATCGTTCGATTGTAGCCCGTGCGAATAAAAGAGTCGGAATTGCAACTGCAAAAAGCATCTTTGGACCATGGACACGTTATGATAGACCGATACTTCCAACCAGGCCAGGACATTTTGACAATTTCCTGACCTCGAATCCGGCACCGTGCATAGAAGAAGATGGTTCGGTCGTACTGATGTTTAAAGCGAGGTCATATAAACCGATGCCATATACAGGAGATACGTATGGACAGATGACAATCGGAGTGGCAATGGCAAAGGAAGCTTCCGGGTCATATCAGGTGATGCAGGAAAGACCGTTATTTGTAGATGAATCCATAGAGATTGAGGACCCGTTTATCTGGAAGGAAGGTCTTTACTATCAGATGATTGCAAAAGATATGCATGGAAATATATGCGGTGAAAAATATGGAGGGGTCCATGGCTATTCCAAGAACGGACTTGATTGGACTCTAAACATGGGAGAACGGATCTATTCCCGTCAGGTGTTATGGGATGATGGAAAAGTTCGCCAAATGGGTAATTTAGATCGGCCCTTTATCTTATTTGAAAACGGTACGGCAACCCATATGTTCTTTGCAACGAGCGACGGGACAGAAAGCTTTTTTGATGCGGAAAACACCTGGAATATGGTGATCCCTTTAAAACAAGATTAAAATATTTATTCTGCCTTATAAAAGGCTTTCATAGAAAGGAGCAATTAAAATGGAAGATTTTATGGATTTATGCCTTCGCAGGCAAAGCTGCAGAAATTTTAAAGATCAGTCAATAGAACATGAAAAGCTGGTTAAATGTGTTGAGGCGGCCCACCTGGCACCTTCCGGCTGTAATGGCCAGCCCTGGAGCTTTGTGGTAGTCGAAAATCCGGAACTTATGGAAAAGATAGCGGAAACTGCACAGCAGTTAGGGAATGGATTTGCTTCTAAAGCACGGGCGTTCTTTGTTGTGGTTGAAGAACACGCAAATTTAATGCCTCATGTAAAAAGCCTTGTAGACAGCCAGTATTTTGCTCCCGGGGATATTGGCGCGGCAATGGCTTATCTTTGCCTGGAAGCCGAATCACAGGGAATCGGAACTTGCATATTGGGAATGTTCGATAGAGAAAAAGTTGCTAAGCTGCTGGATATCCCCTTGGAAAAGCATATCTGCGGTTTAATTGCAGCTGGATATCCCGCTGACCAGACGGTACGGAAGAAATCCCGCAAGCCACTTGATGAAATTGTCAGGTTTGTTTAAACATCTAATTCTAAAAGTCAGTATATTGCCTATGGCAATATACTGGCTTTTTTCTTTTGCCAACAAAAAAGTGATGTATGAGACAGGGGGATTATTCGGTATCTCGGATTTTCTTAACATCTTCTTTATACATATTTCTTTTATAATTAATACAAATAAATAAAATAATGATAAAAAGGAGAAAATTATGTTACAAAATTGTAGTTTTGCAATCAATTCCACGAGAAAGATGATTATTTCTTATCTATCAAAACCACTGGATATAAAATATTTAAAGAAAACCCAATTATAGATATAATTATTAACTTTAATAGGCGCACAATCGTGTAATAATACAAACAATTAGGAGATGATCGTTATTAATTATATTACTTACATAATAAGCAATTTAACTCTATCGGAAATTATAATGATAATTTTGGCGCTTGCCCTTGCATATATGGCGGTTGAAAAAAGATATGAGCCCCTGCTTCTTCTTCCATTGGCATTTGGAATGCTCATTGCCAATATACCGAATGCGGGCCTGTCCTCTTATGATGAAGGCGGACTGATTTATTATTTATATAAGGGCATTGAGCTTGGGATTTATCCTCCCATGATTTTTATCTGCATTGGTGCAATGACAGATTTCAGTCCCTTAATATCATCACCTAAGACAGCATTAATTGGTCTTGGAGGTCAGGTTGGTATTTTTGCGGCGATGTTTGGAGCATTAGGTTTAGGACATATAATTTCTTATTTTGTCCCCGGTTTTGTGAACTTCACCATGCAGGAAGCGGCAGCCATCGGAGTAATAGGAAGTTCTGACGGTCCGACTTCTATTTATATCACAAAGCAGCTGGCAAGTCATCTGCTTCCCACAATCACGATCGCAGCGTATTCCTATATGGCTTTAGTTCCTCTTATTCAGCCGCCGATCATGAGAGCGCTCACCACTCAAAAAGAAAGAATGGTAATTATGCCTATTCCGAAAGAGGTGTCCAGGAAAAAGAGAATTCTTTTTCCTATTGCAACTACGTTATTGGTTCTAATCTTTGTACCCTCCGCTGCTACATTGATATCAATGCTGATGCTTGGTAATCTTATCAGAGAGAGCGGTGTGGCAGAACGGTTAGTCAGAATGCTTGAGGGCGATTTACTGAATCTTCTTACCTTATTAATTGGTTTATCCATTGGAGGAAGTGCAACCGCTGAGAGGGTATTAAATATTAAAACAGTTTTTATTATTATCCTAGGCCTTTTTGCATTTATCATGGGGACCGCAGGTGGAGTACTGGTAGCTAAAATTTTATATAAATTGACAGGAGGAAAAGTAAATCCCCTCATTGGAAATGCAGGAGTATCTGCGATGCCAATGGCTGCCAGAATATCTCAAAGATTAGGTCATGAATACGATCCGACAAACCATCTTTTAATGCATGCAATGGGACCTATTGTTGCAAGTACTATAGGTTCAGCAATTATAGCAGGAATTTTTATTTCCATGTTCGGATAATAAATTAATGATAGCTAAAATAGCTAAAACAATGGTATACTAGTCGTAAAAGCAATGAGCAATCTTTTCAATTTTTAATAACATATGAAAAAGTGTAGGGTGACTTGAAGTGAATAAGAAAAGGGCTAAAAATATTATTTTCTCTTTCTGCATTCTTTGCTGTACATTACTTATCTGCGAAGTTCTTTACCGTAATAATTTTGGATATCAGAATATAAATATTGTTATGGCTATGGCAATATTTATTATTACAGCTGTTACAGAAGGATATATTTATGGAGTATCATCAGCAGTTATAGGGGTATTTACTTATGATTTTCTCATAACTTCTCCAAGATTTGGTTTTAGTTTTACTGTGAACTTTCCGGTAACTCTTATTGTACTGCTGTTAGTCGTTGTAACAAGCAGCATTATTACAACCAGCATTAAGAAACAGGCGGAACAAGCAAGGCAGAAGTGTCAGCATGCTGAACTGCTATACAGTATTAACCGGAAGCTTCTTTCTACAAGGGATCTTGATACGATTATAAGGTACTCGATGGATTACTTAAAGGATGAGTTAATGCATTCTGTTGCTTTTTTTGAAGATATCATACCTAATGGAAAGCTGACTCCTTACTTCTTATATGAAGAAGATGATGTTGGGATTGAATTTTTTAAGAGAGAGGAAGTATTTGACTTCGTAAGGCTTGCTTTGGATAAGCAGGAGGCTTTGGAGGATAAAGACTATGGCTATTTTATGCCTATCATGACTCAGAACATTACTTATGGAGTATTTGCTTTTTCTTTTAGTGAGAAGGATTTGAATAAGAAGCAAAAGATGTTTCTGGAATTAATTGCGGAGCAAACGGCTCAGGCACTTAGAATGTACCGGCTCATGTCAGAGCAGCAGGAAACTAAGGTAATGATGGAAACGGAAAAAGTAAAGAACAGCTTTTTAAGAAGTATATCTCACGATTTAAGAACCCCGCTTACCGGTATTATAGGTGCCAGCTCTACTTTACTGGAAGAGGGGGATAAAGTTCCTTATGAAGTACGGGCCAAACTGGTAGAAGGGATACAAAATGATTCCCAATGGCTTTTAAATATGATTGAAAACATATTGTCCATTACAAAGATTCAGAATAATGATATGGTGATTGATAAATCCGAAGAAATCGTTGAAGAGGTGATAGAAGGGGCCGTCTTAACTTTTCACAAGCGCTTTCCTAATACTAAAATTACGATTAATCAGCCTGATAATGTGATTTTACTTCCCATGGATATTATGCTGATCTCACAAGTCCTTACTAATATTCTGGAAAATACACAAAGACATGCAGGGGGCCGGAGATCGGATGTGACGTTAGAGGTAAAAGAAGAGGGTAATTTTGTGCGTTTTATCATAACAGATACAGGTCCGGGAATAGATCCAAAGATTCTTCCTATGCTATTTAACTTTACGATTACGCAGGAGAATCCATATAAAGATTCAAGACGAAATTTGGGAATCGGGCTCTCCATTTGTAAAACCATAATCAGAGCCCATGGAGGAGAAATACAAGCAAATAATCGGCCGGAAGGCGGAGCACAATTTGTGTTTACGTTACCGCTTGATGATTAGTAATGATTTTTAAAGATTGTTTGCGCCTGCGGCTCAAAGAATGCAGTTTATAGAAAGGTGTTGTTATGGAAAATAAACACGTTATTATGATAGTAGAGGATGAAGACGCAATCATCGAATTTATTTCTGTAAAATTGGAATTACAAGGCTATAGGGTATTGAAAGCCGTCAATGGGCAAGAAGCCATTTCCTTTGCCTCATCCCATTGCCCGGATTTAATTTTGTTGGATTTGGGACTGCCGGATATGGATGGCATGGAAGTACTTAAGTCGATCAGAAGCTGGAGTATGGTTCCTGTGATTATTATATCGGCAAGGAATGATGAGAAGTGCATTGTTTCTGCTCTTGACAGCGGTGCAGATGACTATATTACAAAGCCTTTCAACAATGCAATTCTTGTGGCAAGAATCGGAACTGCTCTGCGAAGAGGGCATATATCGAAAATAAAGAACAGCATATTAAATCAGCCATTTCAATCGGCGGATTTATATATTGATTATGATAAGAGAATCGTTACGGTAGCCGGAGAAGCGGTACATTTAACCCCTATTGAGTATCGGATTATCGTTCTTCTCTCTTTGAATGCAGGCACTGTATTGACACATGAATTTCTATGCCGTGAACTTTGGGGGCCTTATGTGAACAAAAGTAAAGCCCTTCGGGTAAATGTTGCAAACCTGAGAAGGAAAATTGAAAAAGATACGGCGAATCCTCAATACATCATAACAGAAATGGGAGTGGGATACAGATTGTTAGAAGATATAGGATAGTCGAAAGGGATTTGTAAAAGAACAGAGACGTTGGGTTTGAAAAACCTGATCTCTCTGTTCTTTTAATTAGGGTTAAAAAGGGGAAGATTACTTAATACTCGTGCTTGACATATATATCACTCTGATATAATATAACTATATCAGAGTGATATAAGGAGGCTGGAAAATGAACGTTTTGTTTGTTAATGCAAATTTATACGGTCACATAAACCCGACGCTTGGACTGGTAAAGGGGTTGACCGGGAGAGGAAACGTAGTCAACTATTATTGCTCCGCCCAGTTTTCGGGTAGTGTCATACAGGCCGGAGCGAGGTGGATTGGTTATAGCAGTCGCTTGGAACAGTTTTTAAAGGATTACCGGCCAACGGACAGGCATCCGTTTTTTATGCTTATGGAATACATTTTACAATATGATGAAGTGATGCTTCCGGAAATACTGGAAAATGTGGCTGAAAACCAGTATGACATGATTATTTGCGATTCTATCTTTGGAGGAGCATGTTTTTTAAAACAGATTCTCAAGATACCGGTATTGTGTTCCCACTCTTCCTTTGCCATGAGTAAAGCTCCGGTTCCTGAGGAGATGCTTGCAAAAGGATATCACTCACAATTGGATCATTGCTATCAAATTCTAGAAAGAATATGTGAAAGCTATAATATTGAGAAACCAGAACTGGATCAGGTTTTTACCAGCAAAGGAGATATGAATATTGTATACACTACCAAGGAATTTAACGGAGATAACGGTATGGAGGAGCCGGAATATTTATTTACCGGCCCATCCATTGACAGGTATCAGGAAACGGCAGATATTGATTTTAGGAAAATAGGGGACAGAACGCTTATTTATATTTCTCTTGGGAGTCTTAATACAGATCATATTGATTTTTATAATTTGTGTATTTCTGCATTTCGTGATACTGATTATTTTGTGTGTATGTCCACTGGAAAAAAGTGTGATATTTCTGAATTGATTGAAATACCATCAAATTTTATGGTAAAGAGTTATTTTCCACAGCTGGAGGTATTAAAACGGGCGGAAGTATTTATAACCCATGCAGGTTTTAACAGTGTGAACGAAGCTTTGTATTTTGGAGTGCCGATGCTTGCATTGCCGCAGGTAAATGATCAGCATATGGTGGCAAAACGGCTTGTTTCCATGCACCTGGGCATGGCAGAAAGTATGAAAGAACTGTCATCAGAAATACTTAGAACTAAAACAGAAGCCCTCCTTTTGAACAGGCAAGTGAAAGAATGCTGTATCCAAATCTCTCAAAAGATGAGGGAAGCAGGAGATCTGGAACAGGTTGTGAAGAAGATGGAACGATATGGGATGACATGGAAGGAGAAGGAATAGCCATGGCTTTGAAAAATAAATCCATGTATGCAATATTAGGGATTTTAAGTTTATCACCTGGCACTGGTTATGATATCAAGAAGTACTGCGATACGGTGCTTGCAGGATTTTGGAATGAAAACTTCGGTCATATCTATCCAACGCTGAAAAAATTATTGGAGGATGGATTGATCGATATTGTATCAGGGGAAAAGAATGCCAGGAAAGTGGAGTATCGGATTACTCAAAAAGGAAAGCAGGAGTTTGATGCATGGCTTTTAGAAGAGACCTTACTCCAACCGGTGCGCTCTGAGTTTATGCTTAAATTATTGTTCTCAAGCAGCCGGCCCAAGGAAAGCGTAATCCGGATGCTGAAAGATTATAAAGATATACATGAAAAAAAGCTGGAACAATATCTTCAAATGCAAACGAATTTAGAGAAGGGAATCAAGGAGATAACGAAGGAACGGTCACGTTTTATCAAAGCGGTTCTTAGAAAAGGAATCATATCCTGCGAGGGTACGATTCTTTGGTGTGAAGAAACAATAAAAGATATCTTATGATACAGGACAAAAAGCAGTAAAAAGTTGAAAAAGTAATTACCGGTCATTTCATGATTTAATCTGCATAGTTTCCGGGGAAATACAAAAACTATCGACAGATAGGAGGTATCATTATGGCAAAAGCAGGTATGAGAAGACCGAGTCCTTATGATTCAAACAATCATGGAACGGAGAATCATGAGAAAATGCATCGCCCCAAAAATGAACAGGCCCATGTGCCCGAAATCCAGGGTGCTGCGAAAAATGGAAATGACAAGGCCGGTCCGGTCAATGCTCCAAACTGGGCTAGGGACGATTACAAAACGGGAAATAAGCATGACGGTGATTCATAAAGAGGGTGCCGCTTCGCAGCTGTGAATCAGCTATGAAGCGGCACCTCGCTTATTATATGTTTTCATAAAACTAATTTTTTAAGTAATCGATAACTCCCTGCCAGAGCATACTTCCAGATGGCTGATATTCTGGGTCTAATTGTGTTTTTGCCTTCTCACTCATTTCTGTTAAGTTATAGCCGTCCTTTAAAACAGAAAACTTAAAAATTCCCGGAGAAAGGGCCAGATGCGGACAATCATAGATGCATTTCAAACACCACATGCAATTAGATCCAAACTTTGGGAGGCTGTCATGGATCTTAATGTTATTAGCCGGACATTTTCTTGCACATAGACCACATTGGGTACATTCTTTTGAGGCATGGATAGATAAGCCGAAGATTTTTGCACCAAAGTGCTCTGCTTTGCCTATATATGCAAAAAAATAATCAAGAACCCGGGGCTTTGTAAGGTGTATTTTACCTGATGAAATCTCTGTGATGGCCTGGGTTACTTTTAGCGGAATGACATTAAGCAATTGGAGATTTAACTGGTAATCCGCCTGAGAGGCATAATTAGACGGCATAACAAACATTTTTTCGTAGATTATATGATATCCCTTTTTTGCCAGCAAACGCTTCCCGTGAACGCGGCAGGCGGTATTGGGTGAGGTTTCACCCCCGCCGGAAACTGAGATAACTGCGGCAGGCATATTCTGTACTTTGGGCAGATTCTTTATCCAGTGTTCCACGATAGAAGCCAGCCTGAAGGCGTATACAGGAGAGAAGATGATCAGAAGATCCGGTGCTTTTTCCTCATGATATGTATTGCAGCAAGATATATCAATTACATTTACATGTATTCCCGATTTTATAAACTGGGTTTCAAAGCAGGATACAATGGCTTTTGTGCCTCCTGTTCCAGAGAAATATGCTAAAGTAACAGTCTTAACTTCACGCTTTCTATCATTCATAAAAGTCTCCTTTGATATGAAATCATGTATAACATTATTATTGGTAATTTAGTAGAATCACAGTGTACTCCCTTTGCATGATTTTCCCCTCCAAATATTCATATCATATTTCGATATATTGTATATCTGCAAAGTGAATTTGTAAAGGAAATATTATAAACAGCAAGCCGCTTTTCTTTACAAAAAGCGGCCGCCAGGATATCAGTACTATTTTTATATTTATGTTAAATCTCGTTCGCTGGCTGTTTCGTACTATGCAAAAGCACAGCGCCAAATGCCATAATAATAAAAAACACAATCAGATATGCGATTGCAGCAATTCCGTGGGCAAACCAGGCGGCAGCAATCATAAATATACAGCCTGCAAGGGATATACAGGGCATAAGGAACCTGTTGAAAAAATTAAGCTCTTTCCCTTTTTTCATGAACATAATAAAAATAGGAATGTACAGGGCGTAAATTGTAATAATGGGTAATTCTGAAGAATCAAAGCTGAAGAACCCAAACCAGTTGTCGGTTAAGTTAGCCCCATAAAAATAAAATAACCAGAGGCTGCAAAGAAATAACCCCATAATTGCGGAATTAGCAGGCATATTAGTCGCCGGATCCACCTGGCTGAACACTCTGGGCTTAGGACCAAGGCCTCTTGCAGCGATAGAGTAAATTCCCCGTGTGCAGCCAAGCATCAGCCCGTTTAAAGTCCCCAGGCATGATATGATGACGAATACAAATAATAGGGAACCGCCTGCCGAGGTGAAAACTGTTTGGAATGCCAGTTTGGCACCGGTTTCGCCACCAGCCATCATCACCTCATTTTTAATCGTTCCTGCCAAACCAATATAATACAGGATGTAAACAGACATAGTAATAAAAGTACCTGCAATCAAAGCCAAAGGAAGATTTTTCTTTGCATTTTTTAATTCTGCGTTAATACAGGTTGCAATGATCCAGCCTTCGTAGGCAAAGCTTGCTGCAACAACAGCCGTAAATAACCCGTTGGTAGTACTTTGGGACACGTAGTGGGTGAAATTATACATCGTCATACCGCTTCGAAGTCCTGCAAACGTTCCGGCAACTGCCATTAAGAATAGGGGAATTAGTTTGATAACCGTAGTGCTTACCTGGAATTTTCCTGCCAGAACAGGAGATAAAGCATTCATTGTAAAGCTTGAAACCAGATAAAGGCAGGCTATGGTCATACATTCTCCGCCTGTAATGGAAAAGCCGAAGATTACGCAGGTATACCGGGCGGAGACCCATGCAAGCACAGAGGTAATTGTGGGATAATAAATCGCTGCCATAAACCAGCCCACATAATAAGCATACGTTTTCCCCATTGTTGCTTCTGCGTAATCTACCACACCATTGATAAACTGATATTTGGTAGCCATGACAGAAAACGTGTAAGCGCAGGAAATCATTATGATACCTCCGATCACCCACGCCAGGATGCCCTCCTTTAAATTACCGCCGGTTGCCGTAAGGATCTTTTCCGCCTTAAAAAACACACCGCTTCCGATGACGATGCCTACAACCATTGCAATGGCTGTAAAAAGGCCATATTTCTTTTCTAATTTCGGTTCCATAGTTTAACCAGTCCTATCATTCCATAGGATTCCTTTTTTTATTATTCTTTCATCATCAAAGAAAATAAATGCCATACAACCAGATTTGATAACATGACGGCCCTATTTATTAATGAGGAAACTTTTCTTATTTTATCATAAAATTTAATATAAAACAGCAATATTTTTTCTATTTGAAGTTTATTTTTCGTTAAGATAATAATTTTCCAATAAAGGTAAATATAGGCACAAAAGAATGGCCGGGATTGACAGCGTTACCGGAAATAATGTATGATAAATATCAAATATGGGGGAAGTCTTTTCGCGCCTGAGGCGCAAAAAAGAGTAAAAGGAGAGAGGGTCATGGCAAAAATAAAGGAGTATACTCTGGAAAATATCAAAGAGATCTGTGAGTTTGGTAAGGCGATCTCGTCGCCTGTCCGGCTGGAGATCATAAAGCTGTTATACCAGGACAATTATTCAATCAGCCAGATCGCGGAAGCTCTTGAACTTCCCCAGTCCAGCGCTGCTTTCCATCTGAAGCTTCTTGAGGCGGCGGATTTGATCCGCATGGAAGAACAGCCGGGGAGCCATGGGACCATGAAGGTATGCAGCAGGAAACAGGATTATGCCAATCTTTGCTTTCTGCCCAGAAGCAGCCAGATCAATGAGGTATTAAGCGTCGAAATGCCGGTGGGTGCATTTGTGGACTGCAGTATTTCTCCTACCTGCGGCTTATATACTCATTCTGGAGTGGTGGGAATGGAGGATAAGGTATACAGCTTTTATCTGCCGGAACGAATGGAGGCCGGTCTTTTGTGGACCTCCAAAGGCCATGTGGAATACCGGTTCCCCAATCAGCTTCCTTCAGGAAAACGGCCCGTGCGGCTGTCCTTTTCCATGGAGATATGCTCGGAAGCGCCTGGGTATGCGGAGGACTGGAAGTCCGACATTACCATGTGGATAAACGGTGTGGAATGTGCCACCTGGTGCTGTCCGGGGGATTTCGGATCCAGAAGAGGGAGACTTACTCCCTCCCTATGGCCTAATGGTTCTACCCAATACGGTCTTTTGGTAAAATGGGAGATTAAGGGAGACGGAAGCTATATCAATGGAGAGCGGGCCTCCAAAGTCAGAATCAACGACATCGGGCTGTCAGAGAACGCCTTTATCAGCATGACCATCGGGAATCGTAAGGATGCAAAATATGAGGGCGGCTTTAATCTTTTTGGTAAGACCTTCGGCGATTATGCCCAGGACATTATTATGGAAATCGAATATTGATGATATATGGGGATAGATAAGACAACTGTTTGGAAAATATGCATATTTTCCGGGCGGTTGTTTTTTTGCTGCCTTGTGCATGGGAGAAGAAAACGATGTATTATAACAGGGATTCTATTTTTCTAAATGATAGAAATAAATAATAAAACATTAATACTGTTGTAAATAGATAAAATAAACAAATTATTAAATAAAACAGAGAATAATATATTGACTAACACAACAGAAAGGTGTATTGTTGATTTATTGGAACAGTAATACTGTTGTTAGTCAAGCTTTTATTGGACAAAATACGACAGGCTGTTTTATGGTTTGCGAGGTAACTAAACAAGACAAGGAGGTAATTATGAGAAAGGGCAAAAAATGGATGGCTGCATTAGGTGCAGCGGCACTGGTTATGGCGGCAATGTCAGGATGCGGAAGCAGCGCATCAACGCAGACAACTGCGGGTACCCAGGCGGCACAGGGGACCCAGGAGAGCAAGGAAACTTCCGGTGGAGAAACGTCGGCAGCAGCTGCAGAAGAAACAAAGAATGTTAATGACGACGGAACGGTTAACAATCCGGAGCAGGTGGCAGTGGATGCCAACAAGCTTGTCATGTGGTCTCTGTTCAGCGGCGGTGACGGCGGTTTCATGACCAAGATGATTGAGGAGTATAATGGCACAAACCCGACGAAACAGGTACAGTCCATCATGCTGGTATGGGCGGATTATTATACAAAGCTCCAGACAGCTGTTGCTGCCGGAAAAGGGCCGGATATCGGCATTTCCCACGCATCTTCTCTTCCTCAGCTGGTGGAAGACGGTGTGGTACAGCCGATCACTTCCTATCTTGACGAGCTGGGGATCGATTTAAGCCAGAATTATTCACAGGCCTCCATTGATGCCGTGACCTTTGACGGAGAAATCTATGCGGTACCTTTGGACACCCATGCAGAGATCATGTATTTCAACAAAGAGATATTGGAAAAGGCCGGCGTGACCTTGAATGCGGCAGGAAGCGTTGATATTAAGAGTGCGGATGACTTTTATGCCGTTTGTGATAAGATCAAGGCCGTGATCCCGGAAGATGGCACAACCATTGCTATTACCAATAACGGAGACGATCCGTACCGTCTGTGGTGGGCAACCTATTTCCAGATGGGAGGAACCCCTATCGTCAGCGATGACGGCAAGAAAGTTACCCTTGATAAGGAAAAGGCAGTAAAAGCGGCGGAATTTGTAAAGGGACTGTATGATAAGGGTTATGTTGCCGAAGGCATTGATGACCACCAGAAATTCTTCCAGACCGGAAAAGCGGGAATCTGCATCGGCGGAACCTGGGCGGTAGGCGCTTTTGAGCAAACGGATAACTTAAGCTTTGTACCCATGGCATTCCCCAAGCTTTTTGATACCGATAACTGCTGGGCTGATTCCCATACCTTCATTCTACCTACAAAGAATTCAAGGAATGAAGCCGACAGCAAAGCAGCGGTAGAATTCATGGTAGCAGCCTCCATGAAAGGCGGTGTGACCTGGGCCGGCTCCGGCCAGATCCCGGCATGCAAGGAGGTTCTTGCAAGTGACGCCTATAAGGCACTTCCATACAGAAGCAGCTACATGTCTGAGGTGGAGAAAGCAGTCCTTCCGGCAAAGGTATCTACCTTCAACGGAATGAAGAAAGGGATGATCGACAGCCTGGATACCATCTGGACCGGAAAGGGAGATGCTGCCTCCGGAATTGATGCCCTATATGATGAGCTTGAGTCAAACCTTCCGTAACTTTTAATGAAATAGAGGGGGGAATCGTTCTCCCCTCTTTGTAAAAAGGATTGCATGGTTAGGGAGGACAGTAATTTGAGCAGAAGCAGAAAATTAAGAGATATGGCTACAGGCCTGGGATTGTGCCTTCCTTTTTTGGCCTTATATACGGTTTTTACCATATGGCCGGTGATTCAGGGGCTGTATGTGAGCCTGCATAAGTGGTCTTTAATGGGCAAGGTAAAATTTGTAGGACTGGATAATTATACTAAATTTTTAACGGATCAGAAGTTTGTTGACGCACTGGAACATACGATCATCTTTGTCATCCTTTCCGTACCTTTTCTGGTGATTATGGCTTTGATACTGGCGCTGTTTGCCAACAGGCCGGTGAAAATCAGACGGGGGTTAAGGGTCGCATATTATCTTCCCAGTATTATATCCGTTTCTGTTGCGTCCTTTATTGCAAAATATATGTTTGCACCCTATATGGGTTTTGTAAACGGAGTTCTGCATCTGACCGGAATTTTAGGTCCCGGATCGGAAATCCAGTGGCTTATTGACACAAATCATGCATGGGCGGTAGTAACCATGATGACCGTATGGTGGACCGTGGGATTTTCCATGCTATTATATTTATCGGCTCTGCAGGATATTTCACCGGAGATTTACGAGGCAGCGGAAATCGACGGAGCGGCGAAATGGCAGCAGTTATTTTCCATTGTTCTGCCTTTATTAAAGCCAACCACTTACTTAATCGTCATGCTGCAGATCATTGCCAGCTTCAAGGTGTTCGGCCAGATCCAGTTAATCACGGCAGGGGGGCCGGCAGGAAGTACAAAACCCTTGATTCAATATATTTATGAGACAGGATTTACGAAGAACAATATGGGCTATGCTGCGGCCATGTCCTATGTGCTGTTTGCCATTCTGGTCGTATGTACGCTTATCCAGAAGGCGGTTCAGAGGAAGGGGGAAAAGGAAGATGAAGCGTAAGAAAGTAAAAGCAGGGAGCATTGCGTTGACTCTTTTATCCGCAGGACTGGCCGTCATTTTTCTGGCACCTGTGATCTGGGCCTTTTTCGTATCCCTGCAGTATGAGGGAAAGCAGATCATAAGCGTGGGCAGCTGGTTTACGCCCCCCTATACATTTCGGAATTATCTGGACTTAATCATCGGTTCCGATGTTGCCAAGTGGCTGTTGAATTCTGTGATCGTTGCTGTGCTTGTTACAGTTTTAACAGTCCTGTTTTCCGCCATGGCAGCTTATGCTCTGGCAAAAATTAAATTTATGGGGAGAAATAAGCTGTATATTTACTTTTTGTTAGGACTCATGGTACCGGGGGAAGCGACTATTGTGCCGCTGTTTATTACTGCTAATGGATTAAAGCTGATTGATACATACGCAGGATTGCTTTTTCCATCCGTGGCAGTATCCATGAATCTGATTATCATGGTGACGTTTTTTAAGGGCCTTCCGGATTCCCTCATCGAAGCCGCAAGGATCGACGGAGCCGGAGAAATTATGATTTTTGCCCGGATCATCATGCCCCTATCAAAGACAGTGATTTCTACCATCAGCATTTTCGCATTTATCGGAAGCTGGAATAATTATCTGTGGCCTCTGCTCTGCGCCATGGACAGTAGTAAATTTACATTGCCTGTGGGTATTCCCATTTTTGCCGGAACTTATACCGTGGATTATGTGAAACCGATGACGGCTAATATGATCGCATCCATCCCTGCCATCATCATTTATCTTATATTTGAAAAACAGATCGTGCAGGGAATCACGATGTCCGGCGTTAAGGGATGAGCAGGCTGGAAAGAGGAAAGGAGAATTATTACATGCTATGCTATCAAAAAGACTATCCAAGACCACAGTTTGTCCGTAGGGACTGGATCAATTTAAACGGTGCTTGGGACTTCGATTTTGATGATGACAATAAAGGAGAAGCTAAGTGCTGGTATGAGGGTTTCCATACGGAAAAGGAGATATGCGTACCCTTTACTTATGAAACAAAGAAAAGTAAGATCCATGACGAAGGGGTACACCACTATGTGTGGTATGGCCGCAGATTCCAGGCGGAAAAAGAAAAATTATCAGGAAATAAGCTGTTTCTACATTTCGAGGGAAGTGACTTCCTGACGAAGGTATGGATCAATGGGCAATTGGCCGGTATGCATGAAGGCGGATATTCCCGTTTTTCCTTTGATATCACAAACCTTGTAAAGGATGGAGAAAACCTTGTAGTCGTAAAAGCCGAGGATCATATGGATCCCCAGCAGCCTAGGGGAAAACAGCGTTGGGTTTCTGAAAATTTTGGCTGCTGGTATGTGCAGACGACAGGAATCTGGAAAACTGTATGGATGGAGTATGTACCGGACATCAGCTTAAGCTCGGTAAAAATGACGCCCAATATACAGTCAGGCGGGCTTGAGCTGGAATATACCGTGGACTGTCCAAATCCCCTTGACGGGAGAAGGCTGGAGGTAGAGGCAGCTGTCAGTTTTGGTGGCAGGTTTGTGATAAAGACGCTGACCGGCATAGGGAAAAATCCCACAAAGACTTTCATTGACCTGGAAGCAGCCGAGGCAGATAACCCATGGGGGATATGTACATGGACCCCGGCAGAGCCCCGGCTTTATGATATCTGCTTCCGTACCCTTTATGATGGAGAGGTCTGTGACGAGGTTGGCTCCTATTTTGGAATGCGTGAGATCCGGATCGATGGTCCAAACATTCTTTTAAACGGGGCACCATTATATCAGAGACTGATTCTTGATCAGGGGTATTGGGAAGAAACCCATTTGACACCGCCGGATGAGGAAGCGCTGATCGAAGATATTGATAAAATTCATGCGCTGGGGTACAACGGTTTGAGGAAGCATCAGAAGATAGAGGATGAAAGGTTTCTTTACTGGTGTGACGTTAAAGGGATGCTGGTCTGGAGTGAGGCACCTGCCGCTTATGTTTATTCCGACCGCGCAGTGGAACTGTTTGCGAGGGAATGGCTTGATATTGTAAAACAGAATTATAATCATCCGTCCATTATTACATGGACTCCGTTAAATGAATCCTGGGGGATTCCCCGGGTCGAGACGAACAGGAGTGAGCAGCATTTTACCGAAGGGATTTATCACTTGACAAAAAGCATCGACAAATATCGTCCGGTAATTGTAAATGATGGCTGGGAGCATACGGTTTCCGATATCATCACCCTGCATGACTACGAGGAGAAGGGGGAGGTGCTCAAGAAGCGTTATACAGAATACAAGGATGAGATTTTGGCGGCAGAGGTTTACCACTCCACATCTAAATCAGCTTTTGCCAATGGCTTTTCTTACAAGGGCCAGCCGGTGATGATCAGTGAGTTTGGCGGCATCGCGTTTGACAACGACAAAGAGGGCTGGGGGTATGGGAACAAGGTCAATACAAAAGAGGAGTTTTTAAATAGGTTTGAGAGTATTACGACTGCCATTAAGGAGATCCCCTATGTATGCGGCTATTGCTACACCCAGGTTACGGATGTGCAGCAGGAAGTCAATGGATTAATGGATATCAGGAGAAACTTTAAAGTGGATCCTGAGAAGATAAAGGAAATTAATGAGAAGAGAGTGGCATATTGGAGAGATGAACTCCGGTAGTTTACACCTCTTGTCATAATCTGTTATTTATTATTGCTATTTATAAAAAACAGTCACTCCTGTAAGGGTATTTGTCCATTACAAGAGTGACTGCTGTTTTTTTGGAGATTTGCTTCTTTTATTTTGATGCTACGATAGATTGTACATACGAAAGCATTTCTTCTCTGGATTGTACCGTTTGAGTATGATCGATGATTTGCTGCTGCGCCTGGGTGGGTAAGGAGAAAAAATAATCCATTGCTTTATATTCTTCCAGCGCCAAACCAAGGCCTACCGGCAATTCTGCACCGCTTGTATAATTTCCCATCTTTAAACCTCTTTGCATTAAGATCTTTCTATTATCTGTTTTTCCTGCTCTTCAATCATCTTTTTAACCATATAACCATATTGATAAGATGTCATTTTGCTATAATCATTGCTTTTTATAGGGAAGCCGGTTTCTTCGGCGATTTCATACTTAAACCGGTCAAGAGCCTCCCTTGCTTCCGGAATTACATTTCTGTTTGGCATATAGAATCACCTCAATTCGTTTTATATGTATTATGAGGTTTTTTAGAAAAAATATTCAGAAGCATAATATAACCTCCCTTCCCGGCAGACACTGCCTGAAAGGGAGGTACAGAAAATTTAAATAAAAAACCACCAGACAAGAATGGAAAGACCAGCACCTGCTATGCAGCAGATCGCATCATTCATCGTATCCACAAGACCGGCAGGCTGAAGTGCTTTTTCAGATACATGGTTATTCGAAGTATGGAACTTTTGCCAGCGCTGCGCATTCCCATGAGTGATACAGTCGCTTATATATTCAAGCACTTCCCAAATCACATGAAGTGTTACGGAAAAAGTAAATCCAAACAACAGGATCACCAATTTCATAATGCCGGAACCTGTACCGGCAAATGCAATTCCAAAGCCCGCAAAACCTACGCCGGACAGGAAATGGATCGCCCGGTCCCACCATTTATATTTATCATAAAAGCGGTATGAGCTGCCCAGGTATAATGCCATGAATATGATGGTAAAATACACGAGGATGCTAAAGCCGTCAATTCTTATTTTAAATACGGCATTTAGAAGTTCCGGTAAGAAGGACAATGCAAATACTAAGATAACGGATTTCATTAACTTAAATTCCCGTTTGAAAACATGATAAACTGCCAACGCAAATAAAGCGCACCGAAAAATAATCTCGCAGAGATTCAAAAGTTTCATATGATCACCTCACGAGTTGAGTATGCGCAGCGGCTGAAAAATTATACGTTTTGGTATATCAGGCCCATCTTTTAAAAACGGAATTCCTGTTCAATCAGATTTTCCGCATAATCTTCCACGGCTTTCTCAATCCTTCGATACGTTTCAAGGACTTCTTTGCCTTTTTCGGTTAAACGTGTTCCTCCCCGATCATTTCCGCCCTTTTCGGAAATAACAACAGGAAATCCCAGTTCTTCTTCCAGAGTCCGAATCATTCGAATGGCTTTTGGATAGGAAATTCCTGTTTGTTCCGTTGCTTTTTTAATGGATTTACACAGTTCAATGGCATCTAACATTTCTTTTACGCCTTTGCCAATAAAAATTTTATCTTTTCCGATTCTTATTCTTGTAACTACGCGCATGATTTATCACCTCAGATTTACTATACAGAGATTTTGGATTTGTGGCAAGTGGATTATGAATGAAAGAAAAATTTTGTAGGCTAGATTACTTATGGCAATCGGTCTCATAGAATTCTGATGAGATATTGAAAAAAACTGCTGACTGTCATTGAAGACTAAATCAGCAGTTTTTTGATGCGCAGCCTAATTAGGAAAATGATAACTTACAGGGATCACTTACCTTTTCAGTTTATGATTTCTTCCAACGTTTAAGAGTTGGCAGTACAGCTGTTATATCTTTTCTTGCTTCTTCCTCGCCTATGGATCTCCCTAAGACAGGTACAAGCATCTCAGTCATTTCTTCCATCGTTAGATCAGGCTCAATAAATTTTCCGTCTTTATAACAATTCGTGCAATAAATACTTCTGCTTCCGTCAGGCTCTGTTGCAATGAAATGAGAGTGTTCTTTGTTAAAAGGTAAACCACAGCTTTGACACATTGTCACTTCCGCCATATTTATCATTCCTTTCGTAGAGTAACTCATCAATCGTCCGCTTATATTGTCAATACAAGCTAACTTTATTATAAAGGAGTGCCATGTAGATTGTCAACGGCAATGCCTGATTCCTTTTATGGGATTTATTCTGATAGCAAGTTGTTAAGATAGTGTTAAGATTATCATATCTCTATTCCTTTTATTGGTAATTTTCACTAAAATAGAGGCAGAAGAGGAGGGGTGATATATGAATGCCGTTATTATTTTATTGGTTGTTGTTTATGCAATCATAGGTGGGTTGACCACTCTGTATTTGTTTCTTAGTATGCCTGCTGTTATTATATGGAAGTTTTACAGGAAGATTAAATATAACATATCCTTAATGGATTAAGCGACGCATTGTATCCAAATCTTAAAGGGTGTCCCTGAACTATGGTTTTCATAGGAGGGGGCACCCTTATGCGTATCAAACTGCCGGATCTTGCCTGATGGTTTATTTCGTGATCCGGAATACAGAGACTTATGCCGGCCCTGGCAGACAGATTATACATTGGTAAGCCTGCGAAACAAATTGTTTACATCCAACTGGCCATATCCCCATATGTTGTTTGGAAAAACATTAGCCCCTTCCCGCCGGGCCCCTCTTATAATCAGCCGGTTGATATCGTATCCGGTCATGGAAGTATAATTTCCCCTGGAAATGCCCCATTCCAGGATCATGGCAATAGCGCCGGCCGTATGTGCGGCTGCAGCCCCTGTTCCGGTAATGGATCCATACTGATTCCTGGGGAGGGCACAGGGAAGCTCGTAGCCAGGGGCGGCGATATCTGGTTTGACCTGCCCGCTTCTTGTATAGCCTCTGCTTGATTCTAAGAGTATGCTGTCATTAAACTGGTTATAGGCAGTAACCGTCAGCTGATGGAGGCCATTGCCGGGAGACGTTATAGTGGTATCCGGATTCGGGTTAAGAAAAAAGGTTTCATTTGAAAGAAGATCTCCGGAAGGCAGCCAGGAGTGAAAGGATATGGGCTCATTATCAATGCTTTGAATCCGGATGCTCCAGACTCCGGGAAGGGCATCCCTAAAACGCAGTAATATGAGCTGATCCCCGGTTTCCTCTTCAAATATAAAATTATTCACCCAGAGCACACTTGGGGTAAAAATGAAGTTAAACATTCTGCAGGATCCAATGGTGGGATAAATCAGCTGAGTGGATTCCCGGTTTGGCGTGGAAATATCAACGGCGAACCGTCCAAGAGCGTAAGGCCATATTTCCATGGAAAACATTTTATCCCTTTCTCCTACGCGTAATTCAAAGTCATTGTAAAAGGGCGGCTCTTTTGTGTTGTTAAAGTAATGCCTGCGGTTGTTTCCTTCATTCCCTGCTGAAACAGAAAGGCCGATACCGGGAAGTCTTCCCAGGTAGTTTAGGTAATTACTGAGCGCGCCGCTGCCGTCATGCCCGCCGCTGCTGCTGCCAAGGGCGATGCATATAACCACAGGACGGCTTACACTTTGCGCAAAGGAAATCAAGTAGCGTATTCCAAGTATGATATCGGATTCCTGGAAGCACACGGTGTCATTCGGTACAAAAAAGATTTCCTTTAGATTTTGTTTTGCGTCTTTCAGCTTTACAACCACAAGTTCGGATTCTGGAACAATGCCGGAAAAGGTACCTTCGGCATTTGGTTTGCCGGCGATTACGCTGGCAATTGATGTGCCATGGCCGTTGGTGTCGACGGAAGGTACAATGGATAAGGGGTTATCTGATTTCAGGGCCAGATTGATGATTTCCTTTCTATATTCAGTACCAAATGTGAAACCCTCAGGAATAGGACCGTTCTGTATGGATTGGTCCCAGATGGAAAGGATTCTGGTGGTGCCATCATTATAAAGAAAGGCCTGATGCTGGTAATCAATCCCGGTATCTATAACTCCAACGATGATTCCCTGCCCAAACAGGCCTAAAAAAGGATTTCTCTGAACCGTGCCGATTCCTGATTTTTCAATGCTGATAGTGGAAGTCGGCACATAGAGAGTCGGAAAGCTGTGATAAGGATAAACACCCAGGTTGCAGGGATCTGAGTTTGTCTTAAGAACATGAGCTAAAGAGTGCCTGAAATTCAGCGTAGTAATGTTGTTCCCGGTATCATACATGGGGATTGAAACATTGTTAATCATAAGGTCATAGTAGTTATTGTCCAGAACTTTTTCCAAATTTCAGCCTCCAGGTCTGATTCAAAAGGAGCATTTGTTTTATATTATGCAGCAGGAGTGCTATTATGAGCAGCATAGAGGTTTGTTTTATCCTGGATCTGATAAAGATTTTGACAATGTGCTTGTCTAACCTGCCGATTGCCGGCGGCAGAATTATTCCGGTATTCCATAAATGGCAGAACCCTTGCAGATACAAAGGAAGGGGCTGAAAAAGGGGACCGGTTGGACAGAGGAATTAGCAAAAATTATAAAATAAAATGATAAAATATCTATAATAGATTGACAAATATAGCAAAGCAGGTAATATAATATTCATTAGGTATTAAAATTATCTTTTAACTAAGGAGGCATATTATTATGAAGTTATTTAGATGTACAGTTTGTGGCTATGTTTATGAAGGGGAGACTGCACCGGAAAAATGTCCAAAGTGTAAAATGGGTGCTGAGAAATTTGAAGAGCTTAGTGAAGAAGATGCGGAGAAAATATATCGTTCTGACCGTACCAATGCCATTCATATGGAAATCATCACGTTAGCAGAAAAAATCATCGCATTAAGCAAGGAAGGAATTGAGGATAATTTAGATCCTAAATGTGTATCCGCTTTCACCCAGGCAAAGGATGAAGCATGGGTAATTAAACAGAGATCAAAAACAGAACTTGCAGGACATATGAAATTGGGTAAATACTAATTGCGATAAAAGTGCTTCGGCAAGAAATATTTTAATGTTCATGAAAAGCAAAAACACCGGGAATTCTTGTAATTACAAGGAAATCCGGTGTTTTTTGCTTTTTTAGGGAACCGGGAATCGATGGGGCACTGCCGTTGCCTGAAGTAATACTTTTGCAGTCATGGTTTAATGTTATCTAAATTTTAAACTATTTGTTGATAGTTCGCGGTTTTTTAGATAAAATCATACTGTAGCAAGAGTTTGAATTACTTATTAATTCTTTAATGGGAGGTGCAGGTATGGTTTATTACTTAGATGAAGAGGTTCTGATAAGAACAATGATTGAAACAGACCCTAAAGTTATTTGTAAGGAAGAAATAGCTCAAGGATGGCAGGCAAATGAAGAGAAGTATTTGAAGAGGTTAGCGGATAATGCTGCTGGTAAATCCATTGCCCTTGTTGCGGAATACAAAGGTAACGTTGCTGGATATATCAATGTATATATCAATGCTTTATGGGGCTCTTTTGCAAACATGGGCTATTGTGAAATTGTTGATTTTGGTGTATTAGAAAAATACCGTTGCTATGGAATAGGTTCTAAACTTATGGACGCTGCTGAAAAAATTGCTTCAGAATATTCGGATACCGTTTATCTTGGTGTAGGCTTACATAGCGGATATGGCAGTGCTCAAAGAATGTACCATAAGCGTGGTTACATACCCGATGGAAAAGGTGTATGGTATAAAGATAAAATAGCAGAACCGCATAAAACTTATTGCAACGATGATGACTTAAATCTATATTTCAGCAAAAAATTAAGATAGCCATTATGAGCGTTATTCGAAGGCTGCTGAAAGAAAATTGATGGTTAGGAAAGATTATGATACACTGTAAAGCGGATTTCACAGTTGAGTTAGGAGAATTAAATGATAAAATCGATATCGAATAGGCGCAGCATTCGAAAGTTTAAAGAAACAGCAATACCAAAAGAAATGGTTGAAGAGATTTTAAATGCAGGAAGACTTGCTCCGTCGTCAAAGAATAGACAACCCTGGAAATTTACTGTTGTTAGCGGTCGATCAAAAAATGAAATGCTTTTGTTAATGAAACAAGGTCTATTACGAGAGAGAGAAGGCGTATCCCTGCTTCCTAACAGCAAGCAACATTTGGCGGCGGCTGAATATACTCTGGAAATTATGAAACAAGCTCCGATAACAGTATTTGTAACCAATCCTCTGGGTATTGAATTATCGGATAGCCTTAATGAGGAAGATAGAATTTATGAAATCTGCAATGCTCAATCCATAGGTGCCGCTATGGAAAACATGACACTTACAGCTACAGAATTAGGTTTGGGAAGTTTATGGATTTGCGATATTTACTTTGCCTATGAGGAATTGAGCAGGTGGTTAGGTACAGAAGGTACTCTGGTCGCAGCTATGTCATTTGGACATCCAGATGAATGCCCCAGGCCGCGGCCGCGTAAAAGAATGGAAGATATAGCCGAGTGGAGAATGTAAATATAATTTTATAAAAAGATATCGAAGATAGTCACAGGACATGTCGAAGATTTATATCTTAATGGTGTAATGGTTTTAATGACTACGACATAATAATCCATAGTGATTTGTTCATACTGTGCCTCCTTTTTGAAAACGCCTGTCGGAATTTGTACGATGGGCGTTTTCTTGATTAACTTATTATATAGAAAATGACACTTATCCACAATGTTGTGGAAATAATTGTGGATTAACTGTTAATGTCTGAAAATACGACATAAAACTGCAAGTTATTACAGGGTTTCAGTCATTATTATACAAAGATCGGAAGGTGAGGTAGGTGGAAAACAATGAAAATCTAATAAAAAGGATCCTCTCCGAATATGCCCATGGGATTATAAAGCTTACTTTTATATTACATGAAAAACAAAAGCACCGGATAGCCTCGTATTGGCAAAACCGTTTTCTTGCAATGTCCATACAGGTGATATATAATTGTAGTATCAATATTAGGAGATTTTGGAGGTTTCATTGATATTATTTAACTGATCTAGGGACTTGAACAAAGAGCAGCGAGGAGACTAGGGTGAATAAGAGACAACTAAAGAAAAATATAAAAAAGGATAAATTAAATTCAGGTAAGAATGATTTACCAGTAAGTACATTTTACCAAGTAAGTGGAAAACGTGATGAAAGTGGTATTCTAAATTGTTTTGAAGTAAGAATGGTTCCGATGTTTGGACTTAAAAGGTTTTACGGAGGAGCAGATGTGAAAAATAAAGGCTGTGATAGCGTTTCTTTGTACTAGAAAGTCAATAACCAGGTCGAATAGTTGATTGATAAAATGGGCTTTATCATTCATAATCCGTTTCATCAGAAAACATTTGTCGAATTCTTAGCATTGGGTTTGCTGAGATGAAAAAAATTATAGGAGGAACATATGGTGAATAAGAATTTGATATTGGCACTTTTTGGAGCGATATTCATTATCGGCATAGCAATACTGATTGGTAGTACTGAGCTGGGTGTTAATAATATGTCAGGCTTTATGCGAATGAATGGTGGCAGCATGGATACAAATATATATTTGATCTACTTGGAACAGTCAATTATAAAATTTAGATTTTTAGGTTCAATATTATCAATACTTGGTGGTTTGGGGTTAATAAAAATTATATTACCTTAAACTGCAGAATTAGAAATTAAATACCGTAGGTCCGCCTGATCGGAGCCGTTACATCAGTGGTATTAATCTAAGTTATCAAAATTGCTATATAGTAGATGAGCAGGCGAATTACCGATTTCTTTTAAGAAAGTAATATAGTAAAAACGATTTTGTTATGGTATTATAATATTGTTGCAGATATGAAATTACTTAATATGGAGGTTCCGAATAGATGGCTCTTTTAAGTGTTGTGAATTTAATCATCTTACTCTTAGTCATTGCTGGTATAGGAGTGGGCATATATGTGTTATATCTGGTAATAAAAGCATTAAAAATATACATTAAAAAGAATTCATGATATATCAATAAGAGTATTAGCTAACCACATTTAGCTGGTACTTTTATTATTTACCCAAGGAATAGGAAAGCGCCCGATCGCTGTTTATAAAACTAAATATACATGTTAACCGGAGCCTACTGGCTCTTATTTTTATGCTCGTAAGGCAGGAAGGAGCATTTGTGAACAATTAATCAGATCTTTGGCTTGGTTACGGCAGGTGTAGACATTGGGGATAATGAAGGACCATTTTTTCAAATAGGATGGAGCACTGCAATATTCATGATCGATAGAATAAATGACGCAAAAGGCGGGCATCTTTCCATGCCCGCCTTACAAGGAACCACTCTATTATCTTTTATAATACTGAATAAACCATTTGCGTTGCTTTATAAGTAAATTACTACAAATAATAATTAATAGTAAATGATAAAAAACCTAGAATAGCAAATAAACTGATTTTTAGAAGCTGTTTCGTTTTGTTTTCTTCAGTATAATATTTTTTTACCCAAATAAGAATGGAAACATAATATAAAACAAAAAAAATTGCAATAGCCAGTGAGCCACATAATATCCTAAATTGAATTTCTTGGCTTAAGTCACTTCTCCAATCTGCAAACCGAAAACACTGAAAAATAAATATCTCAAAGATGCATGGCGGAACAATACCAATTGGAGAAAGAATAAGTGTATCTTTTTTATTCATATTAAAAACCTCATTTCTATGATTTATTGATTATCCGCCAACAGACTGGTGATATTCTGTTCATGTTTCCAGCTTATAAGCTGTTAAGGCGGCGCAAACGGTGTAAATAAAAGTGGCAATTTCTAAAGCAGTTCCTCCTGGTAGTCCTAAGCACTAATTATTAGATCAGCAGCAGTACTGGCACCACTTATGATAATCTGTTAAACAGCGTTATTTGTAATTGTGCTTTTGATGATCGTTCATATTAACAGTATACTATAAGATGTCTCTGATAAAATATAGTTGCAATTTTCGTAGTTCTTTTTTCCCTAAGCGTAAACTATATTTATTAACAACAAAATCTGATTATTCACTTTATTACCTAAATTGTTATTCATTTAATAGATGTGAGGAAGCAACTGTATAAGATTGCAAAGCTGTTTGCGTTAAATAAGCAGGTATCCGACATTCCGGGCCGCCACTTTTATGAGTGAATTATATCATTTTCGTGTAATATCGTGTTGTATTTATGAGTAGTTGCATGCCTTATACAGCAAGTTACTGTAAATTCAAGTATTCAAAAACCCTAGTATTTGCAAGGAATTCTTGCATTTACTAGGGTTTAAAAATAGTGGAAGTAATGGGGTTCGAACCCATGACCTTTCGCGTGTGAGGCGAACGCTCATCCCAGCTGAGCTATACTTCCGTCACATGGAGATAGCGAGACTCGAACTCGTGACCTATGCGTTGCGAACGCATCGCTCTCCCAGCTGAGCTATATCCCCATGTCTAAATTATAGCACGAAGATTCTGAATTACAAGTATTTTTTATACAAATGAGACAAAAATTACCATATTTTTTACTCGGCTTCAATTTTAAAGAATGATATTAGACTGACAGCCTTCCATCCAGTTTTTGATGTTATCAAAGACAATTTTTGCCCTGGTATCCATGGACTGTGCTGAGGCAAATGCCACGTGTGGGGTAACGATGGTATTCTTGCTTTTAAAAAGTGGATGATCCTGATCAAGGGGAGGTTCAGTTTCAAAGACATCGATTCCAGCACCGGAAAGGTAACCGTTATTTAACGCTTCAGCCAAGGCTTCAGAATCTACTACAGGCCCTCTTGCGGCATTGATTAAGTATGCGCCCTTTTTCATTTTTGCAATGGTTTCCCGGTTTATTAAATGGCGGGATTCATCGTTTAAAGGACAATGGAGGCTTACAATGTCAGAACGGGATAATAACTCCTCAAGGGATACGAATTCAATAAATGAAGGCTCGTCTCCAGTCAGGTGCCGTTTGTATCCCAGAACCTTACAGCCAAAGGCGGAACAGAGTTCTGCAGTTCTTGTACCGATAGCGCCGGCACCTATGATACCTACGGTTTTACCCATGATTTCACAGCCTACCAGGCCATCTTTGGTTTTCCCCTCTCTGCACCGGGCTTCCACCTGGGGAACATTGCGAAGCAGGGAGAGCATGAGGCAGATCGTAAGCTCTGCAACGGCCTCGGTAGAGTATCCGGCTGCATTGCTAACTTTGATCCCTTTTGTTTTTGCTGCTTCCAGGTCTACGTGATCAACCCCTGTAAATGCAACATCTATGAATTTTAAATGCTCACAGGCAGATATTACCTGCCCGGAAAGAGGCATGTTGGCAATCATGATGACATCTGCCAGTTTGGCCCGTTGGATCTGGACTTCAGGGTCCGTATCCTTCGGATAAGAGGTGAAGCAGTGGCCGGCTTCCGTCAGCGGTTTTGCGTATTCATTCAAAAGGCTGTCCGGAATGCCCAGGGATTCTAATAATACGATATTCATAGGTATCACTCCAATCATTGCATAAAATTACAGGGTCGCAGTAAGAAGGCCCTGCATTTCCTATTATAGCACTGATTGATGGATTAAAAAAGATGGGATTTATTTTGCTACTTCCGGCTCCATGTGGAAAACCCCTTTCGCCGCAGAGTACTGTAGGAAAAACTAAAGATTCACCTATTCGTAAGAAGTGGAAAAATGAGATAGAAGATGATAAAATCTAAAAGAATGAAGAAGCGGCTGTTACCTTTAGTATTTGAAAAAAAGCTGCATTGTTAAAAGATTAAGGAGGAACTGTCATGAAAATAGTTGTGTTAGATGGGTATATTGAGATCTGCCATCATGTGGCTCATCACAGCAATGCAGTGTATGAGGGGTGCTGGGAAAATAATGCGGACTGGTGCTTCTGGGATTATCCTCTCATTGAGCTTTCAGGCAAGACGGCGGGACTGCAAAAAACTGTTTGACCACCCCACATATCAGCTGGGCGCCGAAAGAGAGCCGTGAGCGGTTGATGAACATAGAAACCGAAAATCTGCGTGCTTTTCTAGAAAAATCACCGGTGAATGTGGTGAATTCCTGATGCTCTGTTGAATCGGCGTTAGTTATTTAACAGTGGACAGATAAACTAACAGGCAGCCTGCATGGCAGGCTGCCTGTATTTTATCCTGCTATCTCAGCCAGTCTATTGATTATGGGCAGATGCTGTGTGCACAGCTTCTCGCATTTGCCGCATTTGATACAGTCTCCGGCAGAGTCTTTTGATATCTGCCAATGGCCTTTCAGGCGATCATACATATCATTTCCCAGCAGCTTCATGTTGTAGGCATCCATGAATTTGGGGATATCGATATCTTTTGGACAATGCTTACAGTAAGCACAGCCGGTGCAGAGGTCGTTGCTGATCATGCCCTTGTTTTCATATTCTTCATAGATTTCAGCAGCGGGACGCTCGGTTAAGTTTTCCACGGCTTTCACGGCATCATCGACATGTTCCTTTGTGGTACAGCCTGCGAGAGTGATTGTTATCTCTTTGTGGGATGCAACAAAGTTTAAGGCTGCCTGTGCCACGGTAAGGTCTGTTCCTTCTGTCAGATAGCGGAATGTATCTGGATTTCCCGGTATAAGACCGCCTCCTAAGGGATTCATGACTACGACGCCCATACCATTGTCATAGGCGGCTTTAATGCCGGTCTGTCGGAAACGGTAGTTGAGTGCATTGTATCCAATGAGCATTCCCTTAAATAAATTGGAAGCTACGGCAGTTTCGAGCTCGTTGCCCTGCATATGGGATGAAAACACGATATTGCGGATCAGCCCTTCAGATTTGGCTTTCTCAAAGAAAGAATAAAGGATTTCCACCTGATTGGAAAAAGAATCCAGATTCAATACGCACCACAGATGATAAAAATCAAGATAATCCACCTTTAACCGGCTTAATGTGGTTTCCAGTCTCCTTCGGAAATCTGCTTCTGTGTAGCTGCCGCCTACGGTGCCTAAGTTGGTCTTTGAAGAAATATAGTAGCTGTCTCTGGGCAGCTGTGATAAGGCCATACCTGTGATGATCTCGCTTTTATCGTCACAGTAAAAAGGAGCAGTATCAAAGTAGTTGATGCCTTTTTCATGGGCATACAGCGCAATTTCCGCGCATTTTTCAAGATTACCAGATTTGACATCATCGGAGTCATACCGCATACAGCCCATGCCGATGGCGGAGACTTTCATATCGGTGTTTCCATACTGTTTATAATACATATAAATACCTCCAGGTTTCGTTCAGAATGAGTGTTAAAGATAACCGAGTGATTTTAAGTGTAAGCTTAATCCTGTCTCAAGGGGTGTATCAGGCAGCCGTACTCCCGCCTCCCGCAGGGCAGACAGATCATAGATCCGATGGCACAGATGGCCGCTGTACTCCGGGTGTTCTTCAAGGTATCCAGTCAGCGGGATCTCCTTTATAGTCAAGTCCCTGTCAAGCAGCTGTCCAATAATCTCGTAATATCTGCGGTTTTCCACTGCTTTTGGTCCACCGATACAGAAAATACGGTTAAAAGCGCCTTGCCTTTCTGCGCAGTCGAGCATGGAGTTTGCCAGATCGTCCACAAATATGGGCTGCGTCAGATAGATTCCGCCTCCAACAAGAGATATGGGTTCCCGGTCCAGGATGAGCTGGGGCAATTCCTTCTGTCTGCTATGCTCCGGATAACACCCTATGAGGAAACCAGGACCGTAGATATGCCCGGGGCGGAATAATGTAACCGCTAAGGAGGTGTTGAAGTTGCTGATAAAGATATGTTCCATACGGCGCTTGTTGCCTGCATAGGTGAGTGCTTCGGGTTCGCCTTTTTCCTCGACGAAATATCCGTCTTCGTTCTGCGGCGTATCTTTTCTTAAGGAATCATACACGGAATCCGTGGAAATCACGACCAGGCGCTTCGTTATCCCGGGTAATACATCTAAATCCTGTAAGGCGTGCCTTTCATTCATGCAAATGCAGTCAAAGACGATGTCCCAGTTTGTATCCGCTTCTAAAATCGTTTTCCGGAAATTTTCAGTATCGTTTCGGTCGGCTTTTAAAAGATGGATCCCGTCCCCTAAGGGCCGTTGTCCTCTGGTAACCGCCCAAACTTCATATTCATCTTTTGCAAGTGCAGCCAGACGGCCGCTTAAGCCTCCGCTTCCTCCGATAATCAGTGCTTTCTTCTTCATACGGAATCTCCATCTTATTTGAATATCTCTATATGTTTCTTCCTCTCCGTCGGGAGCAGCTTTGAAGGCGGGATTCCCTTTTTTTCTTTAAATAGTTTTGAAAAGTAATAAATATCGGAAAATCCGCTTTGCAGAGCGGCATCGCCTACGTTAGCCTCACCGCTCCTCAGTATGTTTTCCGCATGGTTCAGCCGCAGAGAGATCAGGTACTGTTTAAATGTCATGCCCAGCGCTTTTTTAAACAGATTTCCGTAGTACACCGGATGAATATGAAACAGACTGGCCATGGTATCGATACTTACATCTTCTGCAAAATGAGTGCTCATATAGCGGATGCTGTTGATGATGCGGATGTCCTTACTGCTGATCCGGTTTTCATTGAAAAGGAGATCCAGTATATGGTATAGAATCAGACACATGCTGGCCCGCACCTTTAATTTGTAGCCGAACTCACGCTTTAGCCATTCTTCGTGGATCTCATGAAAGCATGATATGAGCTGGGGAACATTGCCTATATGGCTGATGAGGTCAATGGGCAGCGTGATATCGTTGCCTTTTTGATCTGTGAGAAAGAGGTTTGTGGAGTAACATTCCATCAGATCCTCCGGTACACTGACCGCTGCTCTGTGGGTGCCCTTGGGTATGCAGATCAGATCACCTTTCCGGACGATAAATTCTGTCCCGTCTATGAAATATCTGGCTTTTCCCGCTATGACATATGTGATGTCGATGAAAGATATGTAATCCGGATCGATCTTCCAACTCGCAGTACATTTTCTGTGAATGTAGTAGTGCAGATCGGGAATCATGTTATCAAAATTCACTTCCATAAGCTGCGCCTCCCATTTTTTATTGTAACTTTTTTAGAAAAAATACAGTGGCTGTTACTGATGCAGGATTTTTTAGTATATTTAGTATATCTTGTCCGGTAAAAATGTGCAATAGAGAATACAAAGCAAAAAATATATTTAAAAATTACAAATGGTATTTTAATATTACATTCACATAATTGGAGGATATGGCTAAAATGTAAAGCATAATAAACGTTTATTTAATCAAAATGCTGACAGCCCCAATGAAACTGTTTCAAGAAAGGAATTATTATGGTAGGTATCATCGGAACGGGCGTTATTGCTGAAACTCATCTTAAAGCATACCTTGCACTTTCGGACAGATGTCAGGTGGCTGCGCTTTGTGATATCTTTCCCGAGAAAGCGCAAAGTCTGAAAGAGAAGTATGGTCTGGATGCAGCGGAGGTCTATGGGGATTATAACGAGATGCTTAAAAGAACGGATATCGATCTTGTAAGTGTGTGCACCCCGCCGTTCACCCATTTGCCTGTTTCCATAGCATGTATGCGGGCAGGGAAGCATGTACTGGTGGAAAAGCCCATGGCCTTATCACTGGAGGAATGCGACGAAATGATAGAGGTCCAAAAGGAGACTGGTACTTATCTGGGAGTCGTATGCCAGAACCGTTTCACGAAAGATAATCAGATACTAAAGACACTGATAGAGAGTAAAGCTGCAGGCAGAGTGCTCTTTGGCCAGGTGGAGTCATTCTGGTACCGCGGCCACAGTTATTATGATCTTTGGTGGAGAGGCACCTGGGAGAAGGAGGGCGGAGGCTGTATCATGAATCACGGCGTACACCAGATAGACTTACTTAACTGGATCATGGGCCCTCCTGAGACTATAACGGCAGTTCTGACAAATGCTGCACATGATAATGCTGAGACAGAAGATCTGTCAGCTGCAATACTCACCTATAAAAGCGGAGCAGTAGTGACCTTTGCAGTAAACCTGGTGACTCATGGCCAGTATCAAAGACTTGCCTTCCAGTGTGAAAAAGCGGGTATCTCATCCCCCTGTCAGATCACGAGCAGCCGTTCTACTGACACAGGATTCCCCGTAGACGACCCGGATGCAGCAGCAGAGCTTGAGAAAGTACTGGAAGCAATTCCAGAGTCGGATAGGACGAAGCATGAGGCACAGATAGAGCGGGCGATCCGTTTTATAGAAAATGGTGAGAACCATCCGGAAGACAGTGCAGATGGCCGCCTGGCTCTTGAAGTTATTACGGCGATCTATCAATCCGGATTTACGAAATCTACGGTTCGTTTGCCTCTGGACAGGAATAGTCTTATGTATAAGAAAAACGGAATAATTGAAAACGGAAAGAATTTCCTCGCAGCGAAACAGAATGCTGGCAGCGGAAATCAGGAGGAACTGAATTGATTACAAAAACAAGGGATCTGTGCTGGCTGAATAAGAAAGTACATCAGCCGGATATATCCGGTTATCATATCAAAGATAAAAAGGACAGCATTGTATTGAAAACCATAGAAAGAGAGCTGCCACTGCTGTTTGAAGGTGCAGAACCATCGGATGAACCGGGATCCTCTTTGGTGTTATCACTTGCAGGTGATGACGGCAATGATGGATATGAGATAAGAAAGACAGAGACAGGCTACGAAATAACAGCATCTACGGAGACAGGTCTTCTTTATGGAGTATTCAGTCTGCACCGTATTCTGATCACAAAAGGTACGCTTCCCTTTAAGAGCAGACCGGATCAGAGCATACGCATGATAAACCACTGGGACAATTTCGACGGTTCCATTGAGCGCGGTTATGCGGGAGAATCAATTTATTATGATAGTAACAATTTTAGAGGAGATATGGAGATCGTCCGCTCTTATGCAAGACTGCTTGCAAGTACAGGGATCAATGCCATTTCAATCAACAATGTAAATGTACATAAAAAAGAGACCTTCTTCATAAAAGGTGAAAATCTGAAAGAGATCAGAAAGATCGCTGATTTGTTTGGCGAATACGGTATCAGAACCTTTCTTGCCATTAACTTTGCAGCTCCCATCGTGGTAGGCGGGCTTGACACAGCGGATCCTCTTTTACCGGAAGTTGCTGCATGGTGGGAGAAAGTGGCTGCCGACATATACAAAGAGATTCCTCAGTTTGGCGGTTTCATCGTGAAAGCGGACTCTGAGGGGGAGCCGGGTCCATTTACCTATAACAGGAGCCACGAAGATGGTGCGAATATGCTGGCACGGGCGATAAAACCCTCAGGAGGCATCATCATCTGGAGGTGTTTTGTATACAACTGTGGGCAGGACTGGAGAGACAGAACCCTTGACCGCGCCATGGCTGCCTATGATATATTTATGGAGCACGACGGAAAGTTCGAGGACAATGTTATCCTTCAGATTAAAAATGGCCCCATTGATTTTCAGATCAGAGAGCCTAATTCTCCATTATTTGGGGCACTTAAAAAGACAAATCAAATACTGGAATTCCAGATCACCCAGGAATACACAGGGCATCAGGTTGATATTTGCTATCTGGTCCCCATGTGGAAGGAAACTTTGGATTTTGACACCCGCTACGGGAAAGATGCTTATATCAGGAATGAGATCAAAAAGAACTCCCCGGATCCCAAACTGTCAGGAATAGCGGCGGTTGGAAGTGTAGGAATGGACACAAACTGGACAGGCAACAAGCTCGCTCAGGCAAATCTCTATGGATACGGCAGGCTTGTATGGGACAATTCACTCAGTTCTGAAGCCATAGCCGGAGAATGGGTAAATTTAACCTTTGATCTTCCGCGGGAAGAGGCCGCAAAGATCATGGAGATCCTTACCACCTCCAGAGATGTATATGAAGACTATACCTGTCCTCTGGCAGTTGGATTTATGTGCAAACCGACGATTCACTACGGAGTGGACATAGACGGATACGAATATGACAGATGGGGGACCTATCATTATGCAGACCGCAACGGCGTAGGAAGAGAACGTTCGGTTGCAAACGGTACCGGATATACAAGGCAGTACTCCGATGACAGATTCAGAGAATATGAAGATTTATCCACCTGTCCGGATGAGCTTTTACTGTTTTTCCATCATGTGCCGTATACCCATATCCTCCGCTCAGGAAAGACGGTTATACAGCATATATATGACACACATTTTGCGGGAGTGGAGAAAGTAGAGCAATACGAGGAAGTTTGGGAGAGTCTGGAACCGCTTTTAGATGAAGAATGCTATAGGAATGTGAGAGAACGTCTTAAGAAACAAAAAGAAAATGCAATCAATTGGCGGGATCAGATCAATACCTATTTCTACCGTAAGTCGGGAATTCCTGATGCCCATGGCAGAGTGATCTATGATTAAAAATATCAGCTGTATTATGTATTACCAGGCATCGTATGAATTGGCGGTATAGGGTTTTGCAGACCCTGTAAATAAAAAAGAAAAGGAAGGAATTAGTATTATGAAAAAATGGAAGAAACGTTCAGCAGTACTTGCAGCAGTTTTAACGGCAACAGTCAGCTTCACCGGATGCGGAAGCAACGGAGGAAACACTGCACCGGCTACTACGGTAGCATCAGGCAACGGCGGAGAGGCTAAGTCAGATGCGGCACCGGCTGGTGAACTGGCCAAGTTAAGCTTTTCCTGGTGGGGCAATGATGACCGCCATCAGGCGACCCAGGAAGCCATTGACGCATTCAACGCAGCTCATGCAGGCGCAATCGAAGTGACAGGCGAGCCTTCCGGCTTCGGTAACCTGGAAGAGACTTTTGCTACCCGTTATGCGGGCGGTACGGAAGCCGATATCATGACCGTCAACTATCCGTGGCTTATCAAATACAGCCCTGACGGCACTGGTTTCTATGATTTAGACAAGGTTGGGGATATCATTGACTTTTCACAGTATGATGCAGGATTTTTAGAGACAGGAAAGACCGGCGGTGTGATGCAGGCCATTCCTTACGGACAGAATACTCTGGGCGTCTATTTGAACAAATCCGCATTTGAGAGAGCCGGTATCAATGAAATTCCGTCTACATTCGAAGCGTACAAGGAAGCGGCCAAAGCCATTACGGCACAGAATCCAAACGCTTATCTGATCGTAAGCCCGACATTCCGTTTTGCGGCCGTTTATTATCTGCAGCAGAAGACCGGTAAGGGTGAATTCGATGAAAATCTGAATATGAATTATACGGTAGAGGACTACAAGGAAGCTATGACCTGGTATAAGGAACTGGCAGATCTTCATGTATTCTGTTCCAGACAGGATTACCTTGAAAATGTAGGAAATGACCCTGTATCCATCGCTCAGAATGCAAAATTTATTGACGGCGGATATTTGGGAGTACTTGAGTGGACAGGCGGAATCGCTTCCAATGCACAGACACTTGCAGATAAAGGAGACGAGCTTATTGTAGCACCCCTTCCAACGATTGACGGAGCGGTATTTAAAGGAACCATGGCAAAACCGTCACTGACATTTGCTATCTCAAAGAACTCCAAGCACCCAAAAGAAGCGGCAGAATTCCTGCAGTATATTTTAAATGATCCGGAAGGCACCAAGCTTATGGGTTCAAAGAGAGGTATGGTGGCATCTAAATCTGCAAAAGCCACACTTGAAGCCGACGGTCAGATTACGGGAGCCGTAAAGCAGGCTTATGACTTTACAGATGAAGCAGAAGTTATCAATAACTCACCTATCTTTGAAGATGCCGTGTTTACAAGTTCCTATGAAAGCAATTATGAGAAATATGAATTGGGCGCAAGTACCGTAGATGAAGCGGCTCAGGCATTCTTTGACGAAGCATCCGCTCAGGTTGCAAAGCTGAAAGCAGAATATGGGAAATAAATAGAAATAATCTGCCACATTCCTCAGTGTCAGTCTGCCGGAAAGCAGGTGAAGGATTCGATTTATATAAACCGGATCCTTTCACCGCCTGCGGCGGCCAAAAACGTCAAATCTGATATAGGAACTTATTAACTATATAGCTCTTAGTGGCTATATCATTATTAGCTAGGAGGAATTTTTTTGAAAAACAGCAAGATCGGGCTTTTGTATATTCTCCCCTGGATAATTGGAATGGTTTTTCTTACGTTGTATCCGTTTATTAATGCACTTTTTATCAGCTTTACGGATTACAACCTGGTCAGAGAACCCAATTTCATAGGATTTGCCAACTATGCAAAGCTATTTAAAGATAAAGACTTTTTAGGTACGCTGAGGCAGACGCTGAAATATACAGTAATTACAGTGCCTTTGCAGCTTGCATTTGCACTTTTTATTGCATTTATCCTGAATTTTAAATTAAAGGCTATTAATTTCTACCGGACGGCATACTATGTTCCCTCCCTTCTGGGCGGAAACGTGGCGGTTGCCGTATTATGGCGATTTTTATTCCAACAAGATGGATTTGTTAACCATTTTCTTGGTATATTCGGTGTGAGTCCTGTAAAATGGCTGTCTTCCGCATCCGGAGCCATGGCTGTTATTGTACTTTTAAAAGTCTGGCAGTTCGGTTCTGCCATGCTGATATTCCTGGCGGCTCTTAAAGATGTGCCTCAGGATCTCTACGAGGCTGCAAGTGTGGACGGAGCTACGAAGTCATATTCGTTTTTTAAGATCACGATTCCTTTGATCACACCTACAATTTTCTTCAATTTGGTCATGCAGTTGGTCAATGCTTTCCAGGAATTCAACGGACCTTACCTTATCACGAAGAAAGGCCCTTTAAATTCCACTTACCTTACCTCTATGTTCATATATGACAATGCTTTCCAGCTTTTCAACATGGGTTACGCAAGCGCCGCCAGCTGGGTACTGTTTCTCATCATCGTATCTGTTACGGTAGTGTTATTTGCTACCCAGGATCGCTGGGTATTTTATTCGGATAAGGGGGAATAACATGGCACGGACAATTTTGATCAGCGAAGTCGAAAGACGCAGAAGAAGAAAGTACATGATTAATGCTGCTTTCAGATATACCTTACTTACGGCAGTGGCCCTCGTTATGATTTATCCCATCATATGGCTTGTGGGAGCTACATTTAAGACGAACAATGAGATATTTACATCAATAAATTTCATACCGAGCAAAATAGACTTTACGCCTTATATCAATGGCTGGAAAACAAGAACGAAATTTACGTTTACTACGTTTTTCTTAAACACATTCAGTTTTGTGATACCTAAGATACTGTTTTGTCTGATATCGAGTACACTGGTGGCGTATGGATTTGCCAGATTCAATTTCCCGCTAAAAAAGATATGTTTCTCCATACTTATGGCGACAATGTTTTTACCGTCAGTCGTAACCAGGATACCGCTGTATATTTTATGGAAAAACCTTGGACTTTTAAATACATATGTACCTTTGGTAGCACCAACCGTATTTGCCAACGAACCGTTCTTCGTATTTATGCTGATCCAGTTTATGCGTTCCATACCGACGTATTTGGATGAGGCGGCGACGATTGACGGCTGCAACTCATTTGGAATTTTGACGAAGATACTGCTCCCTGCATTGAAACCGGCACTGATAAGCTGTACGATCTTTCAGTTCGTATGGAGTTTCAACGATTTCTTAGGCCCCCTGATTTATGTGACGAGCCTTGCGAAATATCCCGTGTCACTGGCTCTTAAGATGTCAATCGATCAAAGCAGCGGTATTGTGGAATGGAATCAGATCCTGGCGATGTCGTTCCTGGCTCTGCTTCCTGCATTGATCCTGTTCTTCTGCTGCCAGAAGTATTTTGTAGAGGGAGTGACCAGTTCTGGAGTGAAAGGATGAGCGGCTTTCGTGTCACCCCATACCTTTCAGATCATGCGGTTTTGCAGAGAAATGAGTTTATACCCGTAAGAGGTACAGCAGATGCGGGAGTGCGGGTAGTGGCTATATTCTCAAAGGAAGATGGGGGTGCCGATTTTATAGAAGAGACCTTGACCGATGAAGACGGAAACTGGAAGCTTTTGTTTATGCCTATGCAGGCAGGGGGACCCTATTCGATTTCCGTTATATGCGCTGGTGAGAGAAAAGAATTTTCTGATATCTATATTGGAGATGTCTGGCTTCTGTCCGGACAGTCGAATATGCAGCTGCCTATGCAGAGGGTAAGGTATCGCTTCCCAACAGAGTATCATGAAGACGGAGATCCGCTTATCCGGCAGTTCACTGTCCCGATCAAATGGGATTTCAAAGCTCCTGAAGACGAACTGTCAGGAGGAACATGGGAAAGTTATTCTTTGGAGTGTGCTTCTTATTTTTCAGCCGCGGGATATTTCTTCGGGGCAAAATTACGGGAAAGATATCCGGTACCCATAGGCCTTATACTTACTGCAGTGGGCGGTACGCCTATAGAGGCATGGATGAGCAGAAAAGCGCTTGCGGTTTTTTCCGGTAAAGCAAAAGCAGCTGACGAGTGTAAATCAGATGAATATGTCAGGAATATACAAAAAGAAGATGAACTGAGAGCTTCCTCGTGGTATAAGAAATTAGATGAGACGGATGCAGGGATTCTAGAAGACTGGCTGAATTCCGGTTTCCGGGATACCTGGAAAACAGTCAGCCTTACCGATGATTTTTATGCAAATGAAGATTTTGAAAAGCCAGGCTCTGTCTGGTTTAAAAAGACTGTGACAATCCCTCCTGAACTTTCAGGCAAACCGCTTCGTCTCTCCCTTGGAACCATCAAAGATGCGGACTGCACTTACGTTGACGGGCAGTGCATCGGTAATACCACATACCGGTACCCGCCCAGGGAATATCACCTGGAGGGACTTACCGAAGGGGACCATGAGATCACGATACGCGCGATCGCGGTGTCCGGGCGGCTGGACTTTACCAAAGGGAAGTCTTATCAAATGATTTTTGAAACAGGAGAAACGTTGTCTATCTCTGAAGGATGGACGTATAAGAGAGGTGCATATGCGGAAGCTCTTAAACCGCCGACCTTTTTTGAGAGAATACCCATGGGTATGTACCAGTCTATGATAGCACCTCTTCATGATTTTCCTATCTGCGGTATGTGCTGGTATCAGGGAGAGAGCAATGCAGACGACGACATTTCCTATCCTCAGTATTTTGGGCGCATGATCGAGGATTACAGACGGAAGTGGCATATGGGAAAGTTTCCTGTTATTTACGTACAGTTACCGAATTATGATCTTGAAGATGCAGGGAACTGGGTACGTTTTCGAACTATGCAGCAGAGCCTTTCAAAGCTTCCAAACAGCGCTATGGTGGTTACCATCGATTGCGGCGAGTATAATGACCTGCATCCAACAGATAAGAAGACGGTAGGAGAGAGAATGGCCATGGCGGCGTATGAGATTGCATACCATGAACCGGGAGAGTGGCTGTCCCCTGCATTTTCCCATGCGGAAAGGAAGGATGATGAGATCATACTTCACTTTGATCATGTGGGGAGAGGATTCAATGTATCAGACGGTAAACCGGGCGGGTTTGAAGTCTGCATATCAGGTGAATGGATCTCAGATTGCATCAATGTCCGGACCCAAGGGGGGACGGTTATTTTGAATGTCCAAAAAGGAAAGACAGTTACCGGAGTACGCTATGCATGGTCAAACAATCCGGTGGATGCGAATCTGTACGCAGCCCAGGGACTGCCGGTATCGCCGTTTGAAGCAACGATCGTCTGACTGGACGGCAGGAATGCTGAATCTATCTGTTTTTGGGTATAAAATATACAGGACCGCAGTAGATGCGGCCCTGTATATTTTATTATATCACCAGATACATTTAAAAAGGGTGGGGTTTACTTTGCTGCTTTTTCTGAATAAGTGGTCGTCACAAGTTCCTCATAAGGAACCCGATCCTTTAATTGTCCGGATTCTTCCAGGATGTTTTCCAAAAGCTCAAAGCTGTCTTTTGCAAAAATCGTATCCTTTTTCCAGGTATCCTGTGCTTTATACCGTTCAATAATGGTTGCAATCGTCGCTACGTCGGTTTCTTTGAACTGGGGATGGATCACCTTTGCAATTTCTTCCGAAGAATGGGAATTCACATATTCCAGGCCTTTTTGGATTGCATTGGTGAATTTCTGGATGGTTTCCGGATTCTTTTCCAGATAGCTTTTCTTTACGCTGTAGGCAGTGTAAGGAATATAACCGGAATCAACGCCAAGAGAAGCTACAACGTGTCCGCTGCCTTCTTTTTCAAGCCCTGTGGCAAATGGTTCAAATTCCACGGTATAGTCTGCGTCATTGCTGGTAAATGCCGCAGCAGTCAGGCCAAAGTTTATACTCTGGTCAATGGACAAGTCCGTAACAGGGTCGATGCCATTTTTTTTCAGGATATACTCAAATACCATCTGCGGCATTCCTCCGGCTCTTCCGCCAAGTACCTTTTTGCCTTTAAGATCCGTCCATTTAAAGTTGGGCTGATTATCTCTTCCTACAAGAAAGTTTCCGGCTCTCTGGGTCAGTTGGGCGAAGTTGACAGCATAGTCTTTCGAACCGTTCGCGTAAGTATAGATGCTGGCCTCAGAACCCATAAATCCGATATCGGCATCGCCTGATATCAGAGCAGTCATAACCTTGTCGGCGCCGGCTCCGTTGACTAAGGTTAAGTTAATGTCCTCATCCTCAAAATATCCCAGTTCAATGGCTGCATACTGGGGAGCGTAGAAGATAGAATGGGCAACTTCATTTAATGTGACCGGAGTTAATTCAGATGCCTTTGCTTTTGGGCCGCAGGCAGTCAGGCTAAGTAGAGAAGCTCCGGTGAGTATGGTCGCCAGAAAAAAGTGATAGGCTTTTCTCATAAAATCCTCCTTAAGGAAATCTTAATACTACATTTTATTATGAGAATATGGGAAGGTACTTTGTCTTATGAAAAATTTTTATAATACCGTAAACGTACCGGATACCTTATAAAAAAGCGGTCTAATATGCTTTCTGGCCGAGATTCTGCAGCTTGTCAGGGAGGCAGCCAGCATGAATGCAACCAGGAGTAAAGCGATTGCCTTTTTCATATCATTCTCCCTTTCTTAGTATCTCCTATTGGCATTGTATGAGGGGGGCCAGGCTGCGGTTCCAGACATTTATATATTTCTGTATTTTAAGATGGAATAAGAAGAGAAACTGTGTTATACTGCTATAGTAAAATTTACAAAACAGGAGAAATTCAATGGACTATCGGATGATTGTGCTGGATTTGGATGGGACGCTGACCAATCGGAATAAGGAGATCACACCCAGGACCAAAGAAGCGCTTTTTGAATTAAAACGACAGGGCGGAATTATTGTACTGGCTTCCGGACGGCCCACTTACGGGGTGATGCCCCTTGCCAAGGAATTGGAGCTTCATAAGTCAGGAGGATACATCCTGTCCTTTAACGGAGGGCGCATCATTGACTGCAGAACCGGAGAAACGGTTTTTGCAAGGGAATTGCCGGTGTCCTCAAATTCCAGGATTATCCGCATGGCAGAGGACCATGGAGTGAACATCCTAACCTATGAGGATGATTTGATCGTCACTCCCAATGCCAGGGATGAATATGTAGAAAAGGAAGCGGCCGTCAATAAGCTGGAAGTAAAAGAAATCCAGGATATGGAGGCTTATGTACAGTTTCCGGTTGTTAAATTCATGATGCTTGATGAAGGCGACTATCTTGCAATGGTAGAGCCAAAGGTAAAGGCGGCCTTAGGGCGGGATTACAGCGTTTACCGTTCAGAACCCTATTTTTTGGAGATACTCCCAAAAGGAGTGGACAAGGCTGCAAGTCTGGAACGTCTGCTTTTAAAGCTTGGCATGAGCAAGGATGAGATGATTGCCTGCGGAGACGGTTACAATGATTTGTCCATGATCCAGTATGCAGGCCTTGGCGTTGCAATGGACAATGCAGTTCTCCCTGTGAAGAAGGCAGCTGATTATGTGACCCTTTCCAATAATGATGACGGAGTGGCTCATGTTATAGAAAAATTTATGCTTTCATGATGTCCGCGAAGGGTGGACTTTACAACTTTAGTATGTTAAAATGTTACTAAGGGCAAAAACAAGAAAAAAGGGGATTGAACGATATTATGAATAAAAAGATTAAGACAGATGCGGTAGATCATCTGTTTGAAGCGATTCTAACCTTGAGATCATCAGAGGAATGCTATACTTTTTTTGAGGATGTATGCACAGTCAATGAACTGCTAAGCTTATCCCAAAGATATGAGGTGGCAAAGATGTTAAGAGAGGGCCGTACTTATCTGGAGATCGCGGAAAAGACGGGGGCGTCCACTGCGACCATCAGTCGTGTGAACCGCTCCTTAAATTATGGAAACGATGGATATGATATGGTGTTTAAGCGTTTGGAAGAAGAAAAGAGAGAAGATTGATAAAAACAGGGACAAGCCGGGTATCGATACTTGCCCCTGTTTTCATCTGTCATTTTTTCTTTTTTATGTTTATGGGCTCGGTTTCTCTTAAATCATCAATGATCTGCTCAATGATCTGCTTCTTTAAATATACATCAAAGGAAAGCTCACAGATCCAGGAAAAGAGGCGGAGATATTCCAGATCATCTTTCTGGAGCCCTTTGTCTTCAAAGGTTTTACCGGCGTGCTCGTATTTTTGAAGGATATCCTCCTTGATACGGTCGATACCGCCTTCTACCTGGGAGAAAATTTCCCGGTAGATATCCTCCAAAGGAATCCCTTCCGAAGAATTAAAGTGCTTTTCCGTAATAGGCTTAAAGAGCTGCTCGATGTCATGAAAAGAGAGCAGATTTTTAAAGTAATATATAAATATTAGCAGCAGAATATGTTCTCTGGAATATTTCTTTTTATCAGGAGCCGGAAGAAGATTGTTCTTGGCATAATTATTGATCATGGTTTTGGTCAGGACTTTGTCCTCCGGATAGCGTTTGGTGTCTTTTAAATGCTCATCCATGAAGGTGGTGACCTGATCCATGTACAGATCAATATTGGGAATGGTTTCCGGCCTGATATGGTCTAAGGATTCCAGATGCTTCAGGATGTCCTGCATTCTTTCGTCGTTGGTCTTCATATGTTTTCCTCTTTCCTGCCCATGACTTGGCATAATACTCACAGGGCGCCGACCTTCTGTACGCCCGCTGCCGCACATGAGGGATGATCCCCTTTATCATATCATATTATATAGTATTCAATACCAGATGACAAGGGGGAAAAGGATTTAAAGGACTAAATTTTTTTAAGAATACCTGAAAAAGTTTCTTGACTTTTGTGGAATGTGTGCTAATCTAGAATTATCAGAGAAATGAACGAAAGGAGACACATCATTATGAAAAAAGTATTAGCAACAGAAAAAGCGCCGGCAGCAATCGGCCCATATTCTCAGGGCGTACGCGGGGGCGATTACGTATTTATATCAGGACAGCTTCCTATTAACCCTGCTACCGGTGAATTTGCAGGTGAGGATATCGTATCCCAGACAAAGCAGTCATTGACAAACATCAAGTCCATTCTGGAAAGCGAAGGCTTATCCATGGCTAACGTGGTTAAGACAACCGTTTTATTAAAGAATATCAGTGAGTTTGGAGCAATGAACGAAGTTTATGCATCCTTTTTTGAAGGAGAATGCCCGGCAAGAGCCGCATATGAAGTGGCAGCTCTTCCTAAGAACGCTCTGGTTGAAATCGAGGCCATTGCATATTGCGGTAAATAGTCTTTCCAGGAATTGATCGAAAGAAACGAATGCAGGGAGCAGGATCCTTTGAGATGCTTAAAAGTGTTTCAGAGGGCTTTGCTCTCTTTTTGTATTTCTGTAAACTTAAGGCATAAGAAAAGGGCAGTTGTAGAAATAAAGGGCTTTTTGCGAAAGAAATGGGTTGCATATTGACGGACATATATTATAATAAATTAGAAAGTCCGATTTGTTTTATGGCTATCGGGCTGCCGGTTTTCTGAATGTTAGCCCTCTAAGGCTTACGTTCATCATGAAAATCAGGTCTGAAATTCATATGGAAGCTGGTACTCTAACGATGAAGATTGACGAAACGGCAGAAGAATATCTGGGCCGGATTCCTATGTGGACCAGAAAGAAAAATTCTCTGGAAGATATCCGGAGGTACCTCTGTGAGATGGGGGATCCGGATGAAGGAATGAAAATTTTTCATGTGGCAGGTACCAATGGAAAAGGGTCGGTATGTGCATTTTTACAGTCTATTTTAAGGAAAGCAGGCTGCAGGGTGGGGACCTTTACCTCCCCTCATCTGATTGAAACCAGGGAACGTTTCTGCATAAACGGAGAGATGGTATGTTCAAAGGTTTTTGAAGAAAGCTATGAGACCGTCCGAATGTTATCGGAGAATATGATGGAGAAAGGATATTGCCATCCGTCTTATTTTGAGTTTCTGTTTTATATGGCAATGGACATGTTCCATAAGACAGAAGTGGATATTGTAATTTTGGAAACCGGCCTTGGAGGAAGGTTTGACACGACCAATGTTATTAAGTCTCCCCTGGTATCGGTGATTACCTCCATCAGCCTGGATCATACAGAATATCTGGGAGATACGATTGAAAAAATTGCATGGGAAAAGGCTGGAATTATAAAAAAAGGTGTGACAGTCGTCTTTGATGGAAACGATGGACAGGCTTCCCAGGTCATCCGCAGCAGGGCAGAGGAGCTTGAATCCCCTTTCTGTGAAGTGGACAGGCAGGGATATGAGATAACCGGATATGAAGGTCATGGCTGCAAGGCCAGATTTTATAAAACGGAAGACGATTTTATTGAAGTTACTGTTCCCACCGTAGCTGAGTATCAGGTGATGAATGCCTTCCTTGCGTTTAAGGCTCTTGAGGCGGCAGGGCTTAAGGAGGTCATGGACCTAGAGATCAGCCGGTCTCAGATGAAGGAAGGAATCGCTCACATGTACTGGCCGGGAAGAATGGAAGAGGTGCTGCCGGGAGTATATCTGGACGGAGCCCATAATCCGGGTGGTATTAAGGCCTTTTTAAAGGCTGCAGCAGGCCTTTGTGAGGCAAGGAAGAAACGGGCTGATCTTTTGTTTTCGTCAGTATCCGATAAGGATCATGATAAAATGATAAAGGAGATTGCAGATACGCTGCCCCTTGATCAGGTGGCGGTGGCTCACATTCATTCAGAAAGAGGACTGGAAACGGAGGTCCTGCTTAAAGAGTTTCAAAGTGCCTGCGGCTGCGGTGTGGAAGGATTTCAGACAGTGGAAGAGGCGGTTTTATACATGCTTCATAAAAGGGATGAAGAGCATCTGCTGTTTTGTGTAGGTTCACTTTACCTGATGGGGGAGATAAAAGCGGTTTTAAGGAGGAACGGATATGATTGATTTTGAAGCTGAGATTAACAGTTACAGGCCAAGCCTGGAGGTTGATGCCATTGAAGATGCCATTGTAAGAAGTGATTTGACGGATATGAATGACCTGATGATGGATCTTATAAAAGAAATCAACAAGGAATAGGCGGTTAAAATATGGATTATGAAAGAAAAACCCGGGTAATCGCAAACAGCTATTACAACATGGGGCTGGAACGGGCAAAGCTCAGGGACTTGTCAGGAGCTTCCGAATGTCTGAAAAAAAGCCTCCATTTTAACAAGTATATGACAGATGCAAGGAACCTTTTGGGTCTGATCTATTATGAGGTCGGAGAAGTGGGCGAAGCTCTTGTTCAATGGGTAATCAGCATGAACTTCCAACCAGAAGGAAACCAGGCGGATAACTACCTCGGTGAGATACAGAGAAAATCAGGTATCATGGAGACGGAGCGGCGTGCAGTGAGAAGATTCAACCAGGCCTTAATTTACGCCCAAAGCGGCAGTGAGGATCTGGCGATTCTGCAGCTCAATAAGGTTGTGGAAAGCAAGCCTAACTATGTAAAGGCCCAGCTTCTGCTGGCACTCCTATGCATAGCCAGAGAGGATTATCAGAAGGCTGGTAAAGCCGTTTACAAGGTATTACAGATCGACCGCAATCATCCAAAGGCGCTTTACTACAAGTCCTTAGTCAAGGATACGGCCGGAACTGGAAAAAGTGAGCGGGAGCCGGAAAAAAGAAAGCTGAAAAATGTACTTTCCCACAGGCAGATGGAAGATGACGATGTGATCATCCCCCCAAGCTATCGGGAGAATACCAAAGATCAGGCGGTATGGAATATTCTTGCAGGGCTTTTGCTTGGGGCTGCAGTGGTCTTTTTTCTGGTAATGCCGGCAAATACAAAATCCATAAATGAGCTCCATAATCAGGAGATACTAAAATACAGCGAGCAGTTAAGCCAGGCCAACCAAAAAGCAGACGGTCTTACGGCACAGCTGGAATCCATAGAAGCAGAAAAAAAGACTGCAGAGGCTTCTTTAGCCTCTCTCACCAGTGATTCAGACAGTGTTCTGGCCCAGTATCAGGCCGTGATCGGGATCCTTCAGGCATATAAGAAGGATGATTTTCCGGCTGCAGTGCGGATTTATGCCGGGCTTAACCCGGATCTCATCGCTTCCGCAGATGTCCAGACAATCGTAGGTGAGATAAGGAAGGATATGGCGGAAAATGGCTGTCCGATTTTAGAAGGCTTTGGGGACAAGGCGATGGAAGCAGGCGATGCCCAGACTGCACTTGCTTATTACTTAAAATGTATTGATTTAAAACCAGCCAGCTGGCAGGCCAAATTCAAGACGGCGGTCATCTATAAGGGAATGGACCAGAAGGAGCAGGCCAACGGGCTGTTCTCCGACATTATAAATAACAGCAAAGATGAAGAACTATCTGCTAAGGCAAAATCAGAGCGAGGTTTTTGACATAATTTACTTATTGAAGGCAAGCAAAATGCAGCCTGAGCTTGGTAAATTAGTCGTTCGATGAACGAAAGTGAATCGAACTTCCTTTGTTTTTTTAGCAAATGAAAGACACTACAGAAGAACGATTATTTTGTGGTGTCTTTTTTTCATTTTCCCGGTACGTTTCCGGCGGCCGGGTGGTGCTCTTTTTGGTATTACGGACAGACAATAAGGAATGGAGGAGTATTGCATATGAATCAACCATACTTTACATATGAAGCAGAAGGGCAGACACTGATCGTCCATCTGCCGGAGGAGTTGGATCATCATAACTGTTCAGGGCTTAAATACGAAACCGATTTAATCCTTTCCGAGAACTATATCAGGCGCATTGTTTTTGATTTTTCAAGGACCAGGTTCATGGATTCCTCGGGAATTGGTATTTTACTGAACAGGTATAAGCAGATGGCTTTAAGCGGGGGGACCATAGCCATCTACGGTGCAGGCCCTCAGGCTCTCCGCATTCTTAAAATAGGGGGGATATTAAAATTAATGAAATTATATGACTCTAAGGAAGCAGCAGTCACAGGTTGAGGAGGAACGTATGTCAGAACAGAATAAACCAGAAATTCTGAAAATGGAATTGGAAGCCCTGTCAAAGAACGAGGAATTTGCCAGAGTGGCAGTGGCAGTTTTTATGGCAAGGTTGAACCCCACCCTGGAAGAGGTGGATGATGTAAAAACAGCCGTGTCGGAGGCAGTCACAAATGCAGTCATCCATGGATATCAGGGCAACGGAGGAATCATTTACCTGGAAGTGGAGATTGATGGCCAGGAAATTGCCGTAACCGTCAGAGATACGGGTATCGGTATCCCCGATATCAAGCTGGCCATGGAGCCTATGTACACCACAGATCCGGATGGAGAACGGTCGGGCATGGGATTTTCCTTTATGGAAGCGTTTATGGACCAGGTGGAAGTAAAGTCGGCTCCTGGAGAGGGTACTGCCGTAACCATGACAAAGAAGATGAACGGGTGAGCCTTATGGATGAGACCATGAGATTGATAGAAATGGCTCACGAAGGAGATAAAGCGGCAAGGGATCAGCTTGTGACCGACAATTTCGGGCTGGTTTGGAGCATTGTACGCAGATTTACAGGGCGTGGTTATGAACCTGAGGATTTGTTTCAAATCGGCAGCATTGGCTTAATGAAAGCCATTGATAAATTTGACTTATCCTATGAGGTGAAATTTTCCACTTATGCGGTGCCCATGATAACAGGAGAGATCAAACGCTTTTTAAGAGACGACGGAATGATCAAGGTCAGCCGCTCCATAAAGGAAATGGGCCTTAAAGTAAAAAACGTCAGGGAAGAGTTAGTGTATCGTTTTGGAAGAGAACCTACGTTGGAAGAAATTGCAGGAGAAATAGGGGCCAGCAAAGAAGAAGTGGCAGCATCCATCGAGGCGGGCGCGGAAGTGGAATCCTTATACCGGTCTGTTAACAAAAATGACGAAAACAGCATTTTACTCATTGATAAAATTGAAGAGGAAAGTTCCGCCCAGGAAGAACTATTAAACCGCATGGTTCTTCGGGAACTTTTAACGGCGCTTTCCGATAAGGACAGAGAAATTATTATCAGGCGTTATTATTATAATGAGACTCAAAGTCAAATTGCCGCAAAGCTTGGAATATCTCAGGTTCAGGTTTCCAGACTGGAAAAAAAGATTTTAAAACAGATGCGGGAAAAATTGTAGAATAAAATATTTTATACGGCTCATACTAGCTTTGAAAACCAGAGAAAAGGATGTGAGCACGTATGGAATCCATAAAACATAAGCTTGTCATGGCGCTTCTTGTGTTATGCCTGATTGCAGTAGCCGCTGCTATCTGGTATATGATTGCGGTTATGCCGGATGGAACAGAAAAAGAAGGGACGCTTGTAGAAGCCATTCCGGGATGGGAGATGATGGTTTCATGAGCAAGACCGTTTATTTGAATATCAGCCAGATTACAGAGGTGCGGCATAAGGATATCCAGTTAAAGGATGTGGCAGATGTTTATTGCGACGATTCTGCCATCATGAATAAGTGTAAAGCCCTTCGGATCAAGACCATCCATTTGGACCGTAACAAGCGGTATATAGAAAAAACTCTGGATGTAATCCAGAAACTGATGGAAATGGATTCGACTCTTCAGATCAATAACGTGGGGGAGGTAGACTTTATCATAGACTACCATAAGCCCAAATCACCCATGTGGGTCTGGCAGTGGATCAAAACCATTTTTGTCTGTATCGTATGTTTCTGCGGTGCATCCTTTGCCATTATGACCTTTAATAATGATGCCAGTGTTACGGACGTTTTTAAGGAAATTTACCGGATCATCATGAAGCAGGAGTCAAGCGGATTCACGATTTTGGAGGTCAGCTATTCCGTTGGACTGACTATTGGAATTGTGGGATTCTTCAATCATTTCGCAAAATACAAGATCAATACCGATCCAACTCCGCTGGAGGTGGAAATGCGGCTTTACGAAGACAATATCAGTAAGACCCTGATCCAGAACGATGGAAGAAAGGAGTCGGATATTGATGTTTCTTAGAGAAGTATTTCTTGTTTTTATTGGGCTCAGCGCTGGCGGCATTATAGCAGCCGGCGTTTTTGCTTTTTTGGTAATTATTGGTGTATTTCCAAGATTGATCGGAGCGACCAACACAAAAAAGCACATATTGCTATTTGAATCGGTCATCATACTTGGCGGTGTGCTTGGGAATGTATGGGATATTTATGAAATTCCCATAGGGTTTGGCGGAAATCTGGCTCTTGGAATATATGGACTTTCCGTTGGAATCTTTGTGGGAATCCTTGTCATGTCCCTTGCGGAGACGTTGAAAGCCCTGCCAGTCATCGGCCGAAGGATTCATCTGGCTGTTGGTCTGCAATATTTGATCCTTTCCCTGGGGCTTGGCAAATTGATCGGTTCTTTGATCTATTTTACAGCGAATTTTGGACAGTAGCATCAGGAAAAGGATTGTATGGACGAGAAGGAGAAAAATAATGGAAATAAACAAAAAAGCTTATGAAGCTTATGTAAAACAGGTGACTCCGGTGCACAAAAAGTGGCCGGGGATTATAAAGGCTTTTCTGGTGGGGGGAATCATATGCGCCCTTGGCCAGTATATTACAACCTTATTCATGAATACAGGTCTGGAAAAGGAAGCGGCCTCTGCCTGGACCACTCTGGTTCTGATTGCAGCCACTGTCATCCTGACCGGACTTAATATTTACCCTAAGATTACAAAGTTTGGCGGAGCAGGAGCTTTGGTACCAATCACGGGTTTTGCCAATTCCGTTGTGGCTCCGGCTGTGGAATTTAAGGCAGAGGGCCAGGTGTTCGGTATCGGTTGTAAAATCTTTACCATTGCCGGTCCTGTCATATTATACGGGATATTAAGCTCCTGGGTCCTTGGAATCATCGCCTATGTATTAAAGGCCTTTCAAATGCTGTAGGAATGAACCGGTCAGAGAAATGGAGAGAGAAAATGCAGATAGGAAAAGCAAGTATTAGATTTGAAGAACCCCCGATTATCGAAAGCATGGCTTCCATAGTCGGTAAAAAAGAAGGCCAGGGTCCCTTGGGAAGTTTGTTCGATGTGGTAGAGCAGGATGACATGTTTGGGTCGGATAACTGGGAAAAGGCAGAAAGTGCCCTTCAAAAACAGACAGCTGATCTGGCCATTGAAAAGGGAGATATCCGGAAAAAGGACATCCGATATTTATTTGCAGGAGACTTACTGGGCCAGCTGATCGCCACATCCTTTGGAACGGTAGATTTAGAAATTCCCTTATTCGGTTTGTTCGGAGCCTGTTCCACCATGGGAGAAGCCCTCAATCTGGGGGCTATGACCGTGGCAGGAGGCTATGCGGATAAAGTCATGGCCATGGCTTCCAGCCATTTTGCAACGGCTGAAAAGCAATTCCGTTTCCCGCTGGGATATGGAAACCAGAGGCCGTTTTCCTCCTCTTGGACTGTCACCGGCTGCGGTGCGGTGGTACTCACCAAGTACAGAAAAGAAGGAATCGCAGCCATCACTGGAATCACTACCGGACGCATGGTGGATATGGGCATCAAAGACTCCATGAATATGGGGGCAGCCATGGCTCCTGCCGCCTTCCATACCATACAGCAGAATTTTGATGATTTTCAGGTGGATGAATCCTATTATGACAAAATCATAACAGGAGATTTAGGCCAGATCGGCCGGACGATCCTGCTTGATTTTATGAAGAATAAAGGACATGACTTAGAAAAGATCCACACGGATTGCGGGATCGAGATATTTAACAGCGAAGACCAGGATACTCATGCAGGAGGAAGCGGCTGTGGATGTGCGGCTTCCACCCTTTGCTCCTATATCCTTCCTAAAGTTCAAAATGGTACGTGGAAACGAGTCCTGTTCGTGCCCACCGGTGCCCTCCTTTCCACAGTGAGCTTTAACGAAGGTGAGACGATCCCTGGAATCGCCCATGCAGTTGTGATCGAAAATATGGGAAACCTATAGCCAAGCAGAAATATTTGTGCGGTTTGTGGGTGGGAGCTTGCTCACTAAGCACAAACCGTGCAAATATTTCTATAGGGCGCAGCCCGCATTCATAATTTGGCGATGCTTTTTCGCCAAATTATGAATGGTATGGCGAACACATTAACAGTTGAAAGAAAGGAGACATCCATGGAATACTTGAAAGCATTTTTAGTAGGAGGAGCGATCTGCGCCCTGGTGCAGATATTAATGGATAATACAAAACTGATGCCCGGACGAATCATGGTACTTCTGGTAGTGACTGGAAGCATCCTGGGCGCGATTGGTATCTACCAGCCTTTTGCTGACTGGGCCGGAGCCGGGGCAACGGTTCCTCTTCTTGGCTTTGGAAACACCTTATGGAAAGGGGTTTCAAAGAGCATGGGAGAGGATGGATTCTTAGGAATCTTTAAAGGGGGATTTACTGCAAGCGCTGTAGGAATCTCCGGAGCTCTGATTTTCGGTTACCTGGGATCCATTTTATTTAAGCCTAAAATGAAGAGCTGATACGATCAGGAAGGAACATAGTTCTGTTACAAAAAGGGTGCCTTAAAAACCAATTTGGTTTTTAAGGCACCTTTATGTTTTTCTTAATAGCCTCCCCAGGGAGGAATCTGCGTTGTGCCGCCAGGATTTTGAGGTGTATGCCCAGGTCCATACTGCTGCGGAAGGCCGCTTGGTGAATCCAGATTATCTCCCGGAGGAAGGATAATGGAGTTTGCAGAATGAATGGTGCAATAACCTGGCATTGCGAATTTGGAGTCATCCGTTGCTCCTTCTTCTCCCGCAGGAATTGCCATGAATATGGCAGTGGTCCGTTCCGGACAGTAAGGAGTTGGCAAACGGTGGGATACGGAGCAGACCGTTGCACGTACATGATTGTTGCATACGTCGGTGGGAACCGTACCTTTAGCAAAATATTCCGTGTATACCGCATTGCCTCTTGGGTCGTTGTTACAGACGCCTGAGACTGCCAGTTTGCCGGATTTACGGCAGATCTGAGCGGTTTCAACGCTGTCAGGCACCGGAAAGCCAGGATCAGACATTCCTTCATGGACCCTGGTCATGATCTTCCGCCATATGGCTTTGTGGAAGGAGGTGCCTCCATTTTGTTTCGTCAGTTTCTGGTTGTCGTCACAGCCGGCCCAGATACCAGCGGTATAATAAGGAGTGTAGCCTACGAACCAGATATCATTGTTTGCGGAGGTGGTACCGCTTTTTCCTGCTCCTGACATGCCGGGAATGCGAGCGGAAGCGCTGGTGGAACCTGGTCCCGAGCTTGAGAACTTTCTGCTGCTTTCCATGGAACCAGCCATGGCATCAGTTAATAGGAATGCGGTGGAATCCTTTAATACCCGGTGGGTTTCCGGCGTATTGTCAATTAACACCTTCCCGTCATGATCCAGTATTCTGGTAAAAAATATGGGCTTTTTGTAAACGCCGCCGTTGGCGATGGTAGCAAAGGCGCCGGTCAGTTCTAAGTTGGAAACACCGGTGGTGATTCCTCCAAGGGCCAGAGCCGGGTTATAATCGGTATCGGTTAAGGAGTTAATTCCGAAATTCTTCGCATATTCCACACCAAGCTGAGGCGTTACGGTTTCCATCAGGCAGCGGACTGCCACGATGTTCATGGAGTAGATAATTCCATCACGTATGCTGGAATAGCCTTGATAACCGGAGCTGTACCAGTTGGAGAAGGTCTTATTGCCCACCGTATAGACGGAATCATAATAAACAGATCCCAGGGTGGCTCCGCAGGTGTCTATGGCAGGGGCAAAGGCTGTCAGAATCTTAAAGGTTGAACCTGGCTGACGGTATGTGCCGCTGGCCCGGTTTAAAGTTAAGCTGGCTGTTTTTTGTCCCCGTCCGCCGCTTATGGCTTTTACCTCTCCGCTTTTCTGGTCCATGAGAACAAAGGAAGCCTGAGGCTGCAGTGTCTTGTGGAGGCTTTCCCCTAAAATGGTATCCCCGTCTTTTAAAAGATAAGCCTTGTATCCGTCTATATCGGCCTGGACTGCCTCTTCGGAATTATATAAGCCGTCAAATCCCGTATCTCCGTTTTCCTTGTGATAACGTTTGATATTTTCTTCGGAGTAATGGGTGGTCGTTCCATCCTTATGCGTGACAGACAGCCTGTATTCAACGGAATATCTGGCAGCAGAGTAGTTTTCAGGATTGTTGATTTCTTCGTCAACAATGGCCTGAATCGCAGGATCCTGAGTGGTATAAATCGACAAGCCGCCGCTGTAAAGCATGTTGTGGGCCTGGGTGTCCGTATAACCTAACTGGTCCTTCATGGCTTTTTTGACCTGCTCCACCAGTTCATCTGTAAAATAGCTGTATGGGGTAGAGGTTTCCTTGGTGGCGGTATCTACGTTCTGGATCCTGGAATAAACATCATCGGACAGGGCTTCATCTTCTTCCTGCTTTGTGATATATCCCTGGTCATGCATATACTGAAGAATAACCTTTTGCTTGTCCGAATTGGCTTTTTGCCCTGTGATCGGGTTGAATTTTGAAGGGTTCTGGGTGATCCCTGCAAGGACTGCGCATTCTGATAAGGTTAAGTCCGATATGTTCTTATTGAAGTATCTTCTGGCAGCCACCTTAACTCCCAGGGAATTGTTTCCCAGGTTAATGGTATTCATATAGTTGGTTATGATCTGTTCCTTGGACATGGCCTCATCCAGCTTAATGGCTAAAAACCACTCCTGCAGCTTTCGCTCCAGCCGTTCCCCGAAGCTTTTTTCCATGCCGCCACCGAATACGCTGTTTTTAATTAACTGCTGGGTAATGGTGCTTCCCCCGCCTGCGGTGGAATCGCCTGTCAGTACACCCCTGACGGCGCGGAGAATGGAACGCAAATCGATTCCATTGTGCTCCCAAAATCGGGAATCCTCATAGGAAACAAAAGCATTGACGAGATTCTTCGGAAGTTCCTCATAACTGGCTTCCTCCCGGTTGGAACCTGCAGTTACCAAAGTTTCAGTGACGTTGCCGGCGCTGTCATAGACTGTTGTTGCATATTCATTTGGAACAATGGTTTCGATATCTACGTCAGGAGCATTGTCTATGATTCCTTTTACCATGCCGAAACAGATGCTGGCAACAACAATGCTGCCGAATAAGCATAGCACAAATAGACTCTTTAAAAATGCAAGAAAGACCTTAGTGGTATATTTCCTTGCTTTTGAATTGGCAGATCGGATCTTTTTTTCTGTTGATTGTTTGCCATAATTCATAGGAAATCTCCTTTCCACTTTACTGCCCATGGTTTTTGGGCATAAAGGTATACCCGCAGGGTGTTTCCACTTTACTGCCAATGGTTTTTGGGCATAAAGGTATGCCTGCAAGGCATTACCGGTTTATTATACCAAAAATTGTCGTGCAATTCAACACCTACCATTTTTGGAGATAATCCGGCAAAATATACATGGAAGCTTGCCTGGGCTTATACTTTTGGGTATAATGGGGGTGATTGGTTAAAAAGAAGAAATGAGGAAGTTTATGAGAAAGTCTTACAGGATTTTATATCAGGGCGGCACAGGAGAAATTACAGAGAAAAAATCCCGGTTCATAGCTAATTTAAAACCTGTGGAATCTGAGGAAGAAGCGCTGGCATTTATAGAGGAAACAAGAAAAAGGTATTGGGATGCAAGACATAACTGCTACGCCTGGATTGTCGGGAGGGGTGGGGAGGAAAAACGCCTGAGTGACGACGGGGAGCCCAGCCAGACTGCGGGAAAACCCATGATGGATGTTCTGGAAGGTGAAAAGCTTGTAAACCTCTGTGCAGTGGTGACCCGTTACTTTGGAGGGACTCTTCTTGGAACAGGAGGCCTGGTAAGAGCTTATTCAAAGGCAGTGCAGGAAGGGCTAAAGAATTGTACGGCTTTAACCGCAGAACCGGCGGTGAAGCTTTCTGTTACTACGGATTATAACGGAATTGGAAAGATCCAGTATCTTCTGGGACAGCGGGAAATCACGACTCTTGGAACTGAATATACAGACCGGGTGGAGCTTACAGCCCTGGTTCCTGAGGAGGCCTTAGATAAGCTTCGGGCCGATATTACAGAGGTGACAGGCGGGAGAGCAGGACTCCTTCTTTCAGGAGAGGTCTACTACGGTATTTTTAATAAAGAGGTGATTCTGTTTCCAGGATAAAAAAGGAAGGCTTTATGAAACTGTCGAAAAAAGAAGAAAAAATCTTGCAATATGAAATATAGGATGATATACTGGATAATCGTGATAATGTAAATGAAACTAAGGGCAGAGTTGGTCCTTAGTTTTTTATGATATGGGAACAGGATTGCCTGTATTATAAAAATGTACTTTGGCCGGTATATCCTCCGGGAGGCCGGGGTACATTCTTTGTTTAAAGAAGAGAAAGAAGAGTACATTTATGAAGATGAAAAGAGAAGACGTAAGAAATGTGGCGATTATTGCCCACGTCGATCATGGTAAAACAACACTGGTAGACGCCCTGCTTAAGCAAAGCGGCATATTCCGCGAGAATCAGGAAGTCGTGGAGCGTGTAATGGATTCCAATGATATCGAGAGAGAGCGGGGAATCACCATTTTATCCAAGAATACGGCTGTTCATTACAACGGAACCAAGATCAACATCATTGATACCCCTGGCCACGCGGATTTCGGCGGCGAGGTGGAGCGTGTTTTAAAGATGGTAGACGGCGTAATCCTGGTTGTAGATGCTTATGAAGGAGTTATGCCTCAGACAAAATTCGTGCTTCGGAAAGCATTGGAGCTGGGACTTTCAGTGGTAACCTGCATCAATAAGATTGACCGTCCGGAGGCAAGGCCCATGGAGGTAGAGGAAGAAGTATTGGAGCTTCTCATGGACCTTGATGCCAGCGAAGAACAGCTAGATTGTCCGTTTGTCTATGCTTCCGCTAAGGCCGGATTTGCTAAAAAAGACCTTGATGACCAGGAAACCGACATGGCCCCCTTGTTTATGACTATTATTGATCATATACCGGCTCCGGAGGGGGATCCGGATGCAAATACCCAGCTGCTGATCAGCACCATTGACTACAATGAATACGTTGGACGTATCGGCGTGGGCAAGGTGGATAACGGCAGGATCAGAGTGAACCAGGAGTGCGTGATCGTAAACCATCATGATCCGGATAAATTCCGTAAGGTTAAAGTTGGAAAGCTGTATGAATACGAAGGCCTTAATAAGGTAGAGGTTCAGGAAGCTACCATCGGTGCCATTGTTGCCATTTCCGGAATTTCGGATATCCACATCGGTGATACCCTTTGCTCTCCGGAAAAACCGGAGGCGATTCCGTTCCAGAAGATCTCAGAGCCTACGATCGCCATGAATTTCATGGTAAATGACAGCCCTCTTGCCGGACAGGAAGGAAAATACATCACCTCCCGTCATATCAGAGAGCGCTTATTCAGGGAATTGAATACGGATGTCAGCCTCCGGGTGGAAGAGACCGATTCTCCGGACTGCTTTAAGGTATCCGGCCGCGGGGAGCTTCATCTGTCTGTTTTGATCGAGAATATGAGAAGAGAAGGCTTTGAATTCGCTGTCAGCAAGGCTGAAGTTTTGTACCATTATGATGAGAGAAACCACAAGTTAGAGCCCATGGAGATCGCTTATGTTGACGTTCCTGAGGAATTTACCGGAGCAGTCATTCAGAAGCTTACAAGCCGTAAGGGAGAGCTTCAGGGCATGAGTCCTGCCAATGGAGGCTACACAAGACTGGAATTTGCAATTCCTTCCAGAGGTCTGATCGGCTACCGGGGAGAGTTCATGACGGATACAAAAGGAAACGGAATCATGAATACGTCTTTTGACGGCTATGCAACCTTTAAGGGAGAGTTATCCTACCGTAAGACAGGATCCCTGATCGCTTATGAGTCAGGAGAATCCATTACCTACGGCTTGTTCAGCGCCCAGGAAAGAGGAAGCCTGTTTATCGGGCCTGGAGTAAAGGTTTATTCCGGCATGGTTATCGGCCAGAATCCAAAGGCAGAAGACATCGAAATCAATGTTTGTAAGACGAAAAAACTGACCAACACCCGTTCCTCCAGTGCAGATGAGGCTCTTAAGCTGACACCTCCAAGGGATATGAGTCTGGAACAGTGTCTTGACTTTATTGATACCGATGAACTTTTGGAAATCACTCCTTCAAACCTTCGGATCAGAAAGAAAATTTTAGATCCTACCTTGAGAAAAAGGTCATCTATTAATAAAAAGTAATTGACGTAAATTGTAATTTAAAGGAGGATACTGCCTTCGTTCGCCGAATATTCGGCAAAGAAGCAGTATCTTCTTTTATTTTCCGGCGCATCCTGCCCTGATGTGTCGATATTTTTGGATTGTTTTCTATCATTTTAGAGCATTCTCTCACATAAATTTAATATTAGCTGTGAAGCATATTAGCAAATAAGTGAAAGAAGAGGGGAAATACAATGTCAGAAAAAATGATTGAAAACAACAAAGTGAGCGTCATCGGAGAGATCGTCTCCGGCTTCACCTTCAGCCATGAAGTATTTGGAGAAGGATTCTATATGGTGGATGTTGCGGTAAATCGTCTTAGTGAACAGGCAGATATCATACCGCTCATGATTTCAGAACGTCTTATAGACGTGGAAGGAGATTACTCAGGCTTAACGGTGGAAGCCATTGGTCAGTTCCGTTCCTATAATCGTCATGAAGGAACAAAAAACCGGCTGGTGCTTTCTGTTTTTGTGAGAGAAGTTCATTTTATAGAAGAGTTTACGGATTATACAAAGACCAATCAAATTTTTCTGGATGGATACATATGCAAAGCCCCCATTTACAGAAAAACACCTTTGGGAAGGGAAATTGCGGACCTGCTCCTTGCTGTTAACCGCCCATACGGGAAATCAGATTACATACCCTGCATCGCTTGGGGTAGAAATGCCAGATATGCTTCCGGATTCACAGTAGGAACAAGAGTAAAAGTATGGGGAAGAGTCCAGAGCAGGGAATACACCAAAAAGTTAACTGAAACAGAGTGTGAAAAAAGAGTGGCTTATGAAGTATCAGTCAGCAAACTGGAATGTGCGGAGTAAACGCTGTTATTTATAAATATGTGGAACGCCTTACAGACATGCCTTTTCGCTGGGAAATATTAAGGAAATGGTAAGAAAACTTGCAAAAGTATTAAAATTATGATACTATAATCAGGTTCTAACATAATATGTAAATAATTGCTTTTTAGCTGTTATGAGGTGCTTAAGGATGAATAAAGGTGCGATACAGGTTATATGCGGGGAAGGTAAAGGAAAGACTGCAGCCGCTATGGGTATGGGAATCGGAGCTCTGACAAAAAACAAAACTGTGATCATGATACAGTTTTTAAAGGGCTGCCCCGGCCGGGATTCTTTTGATATTATGAAACGCATGGAACCTGAGATGAAAATATTCCGGTTTGAAAAGTCCGATTGCTTTTTTGAAAGCCTTTCTAAAGAACAGCAGGAAGAGGAGCGGATGAATATCCGCAACGGTCTGAATTTCGCCAGAAAGGTCGTATCAACAGGAGAATGCGATATGCTGATCCTGGATGAAATCCTCGGACTTCTGGACCAGAAGATCATAGAAGCAGAGGAACTTGCAAAGCTGCTTCAGTCCAAAGTTGATGAGATGGAAGTCATATTAACCGGTAAGGTTTTTCAAAAGGAAATGGAACCGTATGTAGACAGTATTCTGGAAATCAACCATGTTAAAGTTGACAACACAATATAATAATGATAGTATGGTAACATACATATTAGAGTAGAGGTTGCGTTGCTTATAAGTACCCTGTCCGATGTATCAGGTACAGATGAGGGCAGGGGGAAGGAAGAAACGCCGAAGAACGGTATGGCCTGAGCATGCTTGTTCTGGGCATATGGTTAAGAGCCATATGACTGTCATCCTTTTGGATGGGGAGCTACTTAAAGAAGGATGAGATTACCAGATTCTAAACTTTAAGAGCTGACCCTGTTGTCAGCTCTATTTTTAATTCATAGGAGTTTAAGTCCGGTGAAAGAAAAACGCTTCGTTACGGATGCGTACGACCCGCATGGGCCGGATGAAAGTTTACTGAGTATGATGAAAAAGAATCAGGAGGAAGATATCATGGCAATTTATGAAGGCGCAGGTGTAGCTCTTGTCACACCATTTAAGGAAAACAGGGAGGTAAACTATGAGAAGCTGGAGGAACTGGTAGAAGAACAGATTGCTCTGGGAACGGACTCTATCATTGCATGCGGTACAACAGGCGAGGCGTCCACCATGACTCATGAGGAACATTTGGACGTGATCAAATTCGTATGCCAAGTAACGAAAAAGCGGATCCCAGTCATTGCAGGAACCGGTTCTAATTGCACGGAGACGGCTGTTTACCTGTCTGAAGAGGCGGAAAAACACGGTGCTGACGGGCTGCTTCTCGTATCTCCTTATTACAATAAGGCAACTCAGAATGGACTGAAGGCTCACTTTAAAGCAGTCGCTGATATGGTGAAGATCCCTATTCTTCTTTACAATATCCCTGGAAGAACTGGGGTAACCATTGCGGCTGAGACCATAGCGGATTTATGCTTACATGTCACTAACATTGTAGGGGTAAAGGAAGCCAGCGGTAACTTTTCAGCCATAGCGGATATCATGAACCTTACGGACGGCCGTGTGGATTTATATTCCGGCAATGACGATCAGATCGTCCCCATGCTGTCCCTGGGAGGAAAAGGCGTTATTTCCGTCCTTTCCAACATTGCGCCTTCCCAGACCCATGAAATCTGTGAGTCTTATTTTAAGGGAGATGTAAAACGAAGCGCTGCACTTCAGCTTGCTGCTATCCCTCTTATCAATGCCTTGTTCTGTGAGGTTAATCCCATTCCTGTTAAGGCTGCCCTGAATCTTATGGGAAAGGCTGCAGGTCCTATGCGTCTGCCTCTTACTGAGATGGAACCTAAGAATCAGGAACGCTTAAGAGAAGCCATGAAAGCGTATGGAATTTTATAATCAGTGAACGATATACCTATAGAAGAAAAGAGGATTACATGATTAGGATGATAATGCACGGCTGTAATGGGGCCATGGGTCAGGTGGTATCCCAGATTGCAGCAGAGGAAACGAATATAGCCATTGTTGCGGGAATTGATCCCCATGATACCATGCAGAACCGGTATCCGGTATTTCCGTCGCTGGAAGCCTGTGGGGAAGAGGCGGATGTGATCGTGGATTTTACCTCCTCTAAAGCAGTAGACAGCCTTCTTGATTACAGTGTTAAGAAAAAAATACCTGTGGTAGTTTGTACCACCGGACTATCGGACGAACAGATAAAAAAGCTTGAGGAGGCTTCCAGTCATGTTGCAGTCCTTAGGTCCGCCAATATGTCTCTTGGGGTCAACCTGCTTATGAAACTGGTAAAAGAGGCAGCCCAGGTCCTTGCGGCCTCGGGATTTGATATTGAAATACTGGAAAAGCACCACAATAAAAAGCTTGATTCCCCAAGCGGGACGGCTCTTGCCCTGGCGGATTCCATTAATGAGGCCATGGATCAGGAATATCATTATGTTTATGACAGAAGCCAGGTAAGAAAGCCCAGAGACAAAAAAGAAATCGGAATCCAGTCTGTCCGCGGCGGAACGATTGTCGGGGAACATGATGTGATTTTTGCCGGAACGGATGAAATCATTACCTTTCATCACACCGCATATTCCAAGGCGATTTTTGCAAAAGGCGCTGTTTCTGCGGCAAAATTCCTTGCAGGAAAAGCTCCGGGATTATATACCATGAAAGATGTTATAAAATCATAAATTTTCCAATATCTTCCACCATAATTCGTTCTTCCTTTACACATACTAATCGTAGAAAATGAAAGGAGAATGTATTATGAAAAGGATAAAACCTTATGCAATTACCCTTATTGTCATTATGACAGTAATGTGTCTGACTGCTTGCGGAACCACAAAAGGAAATAAGGGAACCTCAGCAGGCACCACTGGTGCAACAACCCAGACAACTGCAGCAGTAACAACCAAAGCTACTACTGAAACTACTACTGTAACTGGAACTACAGGTACAGGAGCAGCAAATGAGAGCACTGGTGTGATTAACGGTGTTGTTAATGATGTAGAAAAAGGGGTTGACAAAATTACAGGTGAAACTAATGGCCAGCCTACTACAGGAGCCACAAAAGCACCATAATAGAACGAGATCAGCAATAAAAAAGCTTCAGGCATGGAATCAATGCTTGAAGCTTTTTTTATTATAAGATATAATATAATTGAAACACATCTTACAATATTAAATAACGGTTCTATTTTTTATCAGAAAGACCATATTCTGGCCAATTATTCAGTGATTATGCCATAATAACAAGCCTTCCCGGCAGAGAGGCAAAATGTCCATGAAAAGGAAAATTGATTATTTTAAATATCAGCGGTATAATAATAAAAGGAAGAAGCCGTGGAGAAGTCTTAAACAAGCGATTCCTCAAAAGGAAGGTTTAAATATCCGCCTGAGAAAAGGCTTACTGCTTGTAATCCTTTTGGAAGCGGCAGTATTTATCCTGCCGTACGGAGAAACATTTGCAAGTAATCCTCATGAATTCCTGCCTGTTCACAAAGAGGCGGAGGTTCATCAGGAATCGTTTATTGAAGCCTTTTGGGGCCGGAAAACCGGGGAGACTAAAGAACAGGGGCTTTCTGTTGACTGGAAGGAAGGTAAGGTTAAGTTATGGCAAAAAGTAGAGCGTGTGATCCTTCAGGGACCTGATTGAGAAACAAAATCATAGAAGGGTCATAAGTATTTATAATAATAAAACCAGTTGCAATCCTATTTTCACTGTATTATAATTTCTACTGAAACACCGTAGTTTTATTTGAAAATCTTATAAATTAATTCAGTAAAGGACAGGTGGATACCGTGGAAAAAAGAGAATTGCTGTATGAGGGAAAAGCGAAAAAGGTTTATACAACGGAGGATCCGGATGTATTGGTTGTTTCATACAAAGACGATGCCACAGCATTTAATGGCCTTAAAAAAGGCACCATTGTAGGGAAAGGTGCGGTCAACAACCGGATGACCAACTTTATTTTCAAAAAGCTGGAAGCCAAAGGCGTTCCCACTCATCTGGTGGAAGAGTTGAACGACCGGGAGACTGCAGTGAAGAAAGTGGAGATCATTCCCCTTGAGGTGATCATCAGAAACTATTCCGCTGGAAGCTTTGCCAAGAAGATGGGAATGGAAGAAGGCGTGAAATTCGCCTGTCCGACTCTTGAATTCAGTTATAAAAATGATGATCTGGGCGACCCGTTCATTAACGACTACTACGCATTGGCCCTTAATCTTTCCACTCAGGAAGAAATCGACAAAATAACGGAATATGCTTTTAAAGTAAATGAAGTACTGATAGAATATTTTGACGGTTTAAACATCGATTTGATTGACTTTAAGATAGAGTTCGGCCGTTATCATGGACAGGTCATTCTGGCTGACGAGATTTCTCCTGACACATGCAGGCTATGGGATAAGGATACCCATGAAAAGCTGGATAAGGACCGTTTCCGCAGGGATTTAGGAGGCGTGGAGGACGCATATGAGGAAGTGTTCCGCCGTCTTGGCATCCGGTAAACAGCATAGAGAGAAATACCTGCGGGTATACCTTTATGCCCAATAAAAACGGGCAGGAAAGAGGATCGCCCTACGGGTATACCTGTATGCCCAGAGGGTATGGGCAGAAAAGAGGAAAAGACATCAAATGAATAACGAATGGAATTTCAATTTTGAGGATGAGCTGCATGAGGAATGCGGCGTATTCGGAATGTACGATTTTGACGGCGGCGACGTTGCTTCCACCATTTATTATGGATTGCTTGCATTGCAGCACAGAGGCCAGGAGAGCTGCGGAATCGCGGTCAGCGATACCGGCAGTTCTAAGGCAAAGGTAAGCGCCCATAAGGGGATGGGGTTATGTAATGAGGTCTTTACACCGGAAATTTTAGAAGGCCTTTGCGGCGACATCGGCGTAGGTCATGTTCGTTATTCTACTGCAGGCAGCAGCACACGGGAGAATGCCCAGCCGCTTGTACTCAATTATCTGAAAGGAACATTGGCCATGGCTCATAACGGCAATCTGGTCAATGCACCGGAATTAAGACGAGAGCTTGAATATAACGGAGCCATTTTCCAGACGACGATTGATTCAGAGGTGATCGCTTACCACATTGCAAGGGAGAGAGTGAAAGCTGCAACCGTTGAGGCTGCTGTTGTAAATGCCATGAAAAAGCTTAAAGGGGCTTATTCCCTTGTCATAATGAGTCCCCGTAAGATAATCGGAGCCAGGGATCCTTATGGATTTAAGCCTCTGTGTATTGGAAAACGTGATAATGCCTATATCCTGGTATCGGAAAGCTGTGCCCTTGATACCCTTGGTGCAGAGTTTGTCCGGGACGTTTGCCCCGGGGAAGTCGTGACCATTACAAAGGAGGGAATCGCTTCTGATACAAGTCTTTGCCTTGTGGATAAGTCAAAAGAAGCCAGATGTATTTTTGAATATATTTATTTTGCCAGGCCGGACAGCGTGTTTGACGGTGTCAGCGTCTATCATTCCAGGATGTGCGCCGGCCGTGCGTTAGCGATGGATTCTCCGGTGGAGGCGGACCTTGTGGTCGGAGTTCCGGAATCAGGCAACGCCGCTGCACTGGGATATTCCCTTCAGTCCGGAATCCCTTATGGGACCGCTTTTGTAAAGAATTCTTATGTTGGCAGGACTTTTATAAAGCCCAAGCAGAGCAACCGGGAATCCGCGGTCAGAATTAAGCTTAATGTGTTAAAGGAAGCGGTAATGGGGAAGCGGGTCATCATGATCGACGATTCCATCGTCCGTGGAACTACCAGCGCCCTCATTGTCAATATGCTTCGGGAGTCAGGGGCAAAGGAGGTCCATATCCGGATCAGTTCCCCGCCATTTCTCCATCCCTGTTATTTCGGAACCGATATACCTAATGAGGATCAGCTGATGGCACATAACAGAACCATTGAAGAAATCCGGGATCTTCTGGGTGCGGATTCTCTGTCTTACTTAAAGATTGAACGGTTGAATGAAATGGCAGAGGGACTTCCGATCTGTACAGCATGCTTTAGCGGAGATTATCCCATTGAGCCGCCTAAGGAGGACATCCGGGGAGAATACATGGAGTAAAAATGGATATTAATAGAGACGGGGGCCGCCGTGATGACTGGGTTTATCCAGCCGGAGGGTCCCCGGTTTCTCTTCCCATCAAATAAAAAATATGTTACTATGAATGTAAATGAAGTCCAAGGAGGAATATAAGAACCATGACAGATAGATACCAAAGCCCGCTGTCTGAGCGCTATGCAAGTAAGGAGATGCAGTATATCTTTTCACCGGACAGGAAATTTAAGACATGGAGAAAGCTGTGGGTTGCCCTTGCGGAGGTAGAAAAGGAACTGGGACTTCCCATAACAGAAGAGCAGATAGAGGAATTAAAAGCCCATCAGGAAGAGATTAATTACGATGTAGCAATACAGAGGGAAAAAGAGGTCCGTCATGATGTTATGTCTCATGTATATGCATATGGAGTCCAGTGCCCTAAGGCAAAAGGTATCATCCATTTGGGAGCCACTTCCTGCTATGTGGGTGACAATACCGATTTAATCGTCATGACAGAAGCATTAAAGCTGGTCCGCAGGAAACTCATCAATGTGATTGAAGAATTGTCCAGGTTTGCTGATTCATATAAGGATTTACCGACCCTTGCTTTTACCCATTTCCAGCCGGCTCAGCCCACCACCGTAGGAAAAAGAGCGACGCTTTGGCTTCACGATCTGACCATGGATTTAGAAGATCTGGACTATATCCTAAGTTCCATTCGCCTCCTTGGCTCTAAGGGCACCACAGGAACACAGGCCAGCTTTCTGGAGCTGTTTGACGGCGATATGGACAAGGTGAGAAGGGCAGATTCCATGATTGCTGAGAAGCTTGGATTTGCAGGCTGCTATCCGGTTTCCGGCCAGACCTATTCCAGAAAGGTGGACAGCCGGGTGGTCAATGTTTTAGCAGGCATTGCCCAGAGTGCCCATAAATTTTCCAATGATATCCGCCTTTTGCAGCATTTAAAGGAAGTGGAAGAACCTTTTGAAAAGAGTCAGATCGGTTCTTCCGCCATGGCTTATAAGCGCAATCCTATGAGAAGCGAACGAATGGCTTCCCTGTCCAATTATGTCATGGCAGATGTGATGAATCCTATGCTGGTTTCTTCTACCCAGTGGTTTGAGAGAACACTTGATGATTCTGCCAATAAAAGATTAAGTATTCCGGAAGGGTTTTTGGCGGTTGATGGAATTCTGGATCTTTATCTGAATGTTGTGGATGGGCTTGTGGTATATCCCAAGGTAATAGAAAAGCACATGATGGCAGAGCTTCCCTTTATGGCCACGGAAAATATCATGATGGATGCGGTTAAGGCCGGCGGGGACAGGCAGGAGCTCCACGAACGGATCAGGGAACTGTCTATGGAAGCAGGCCGGAATGTAAAGGTCAATGGACTTGACAACAATTTGCTGGAGCTGATTGCAGCAGATCCCTCCTTCAACCTTTCTTTGGAAGATTTAAAGAAAAGCATGGATCCCAAAAGATATGTGGGCTGCGCTCCGGCCCAGGTGACTGCTTATCTGGAAGAAGTGGTTAAGCCTCTTCTTGAAGATAATAGGGAACTTCTCGGGATGAAAGCGGAGATTCACGTATAAAGGCTTGAAGGCAGACGTCAGAGATTATGGGAGGTCTGCCTTTGTTTTTGATTTTTCATATCAGGAGGAAGTCATGAGCAGCAATTTAGAGTATTACAAGGTGTTTTATTATGTGGCCCAGCTTAAAAGCATCACTTTGGCGGCGGAGAAGCTGTGCATATCCCAGCCTGCTGTGAGTCAGGCTGTCAGGCAGCTGGAAAAAGCTCTGGACAGCCAGCTGTTTCTGCGGACCTCCAAAGGGGTCCGTCTGACCCGGGAGGGAGAATTTTTTTACGGATATGTAAAATCAGGTTTAGAAAACATCTGGCATGGAGAAAGTATGTTAAACAGGCTAAAAGATCTGGATACGGGCGAGGTGCGGATCGGAGCCAGTGATATGACGCTTCAGTTTTATTTACTGCCCTATCTGGAGAAGTTCCATGAACTGTATCCTGGTATCAAGGTAAGTGTTTCCAACGGGCCTACGCCTGAAACACTCCGGTATTTATATGACGGCAAGATTGATTTCGGAGTGGTCAGCACTCCCTTTGAGGCAAAGAGCGAGGTCATGCGGACCGATGTTAAGGAAATCAGGAACGTGTTTGTGGCGGGGGATAAGTTCCGTTATTTAAAGGATCAGGAGCTGGATTATGATGTTTTAAAGGAACTGCCTTGTATATTTCTTGAAAAGAATACCAGCACAAGAACCTTTATGGATGAATATCTGGCAGGCCATGAGATCGTGGTAGAACCGGAGTTTGAGCTTTCCACCAGTGACATGATCGTTCAGTTTGCCATGAGAAATCTTGGAATCGGCTGTGTGATGTCAGGGTTTGCACAGATGGAGTTGGAGAAGGGGAGTCTTTTTGAGCTTAAGTTCCGGGAAGATATGCCGAAACGTCACTTTACCATTGTCACTGATATCAAAACGCCCGTATCTCCGGCAGGAAAGCGCCTTTTACAACTGATGACAGATGATATAATCTAGACTTATGTCAAATATAAATAATATTAATTTTACTTATGCGTATTCATGAGTTATCATAGGTAAGTAACAGGCATTTTTTCACTCGAAGGAGGAGCAATCATATGGTAAGAGCAATTGTAGGAGCCAACTGGGGCGACGAAGGAAAAGGTAAGATCACGGATATGCTGGCAAAGGAATCGGATATCATCATCCGTTATCAGGGAGGCAGCAATGCCGGACACACGATCATCAACAACTATGGAAAATTTGCCCTTCACCTTCTGCCATCAGGCGTTTTCTATAATCATACCACCAGCGTCATCGGCAATGGTGTGGCATTAAATATCCCGTTCCTGGTTAAGGAAATTGAGGATCTGGTAAGCAAGGGAGTTCCAAAGCCTGACATTCTGGTTTCAGACCGTGCCCAGATATTAATGCCATATCACATTCTGTTTGACCAGTATGAAGAGGAACGCCTTGGCAAAAAGTCTTTTGGTTCCACAAAATCAGGGATTGCTCCATTTTATTCAGATAAATATGCAAAGATCGGATTTCAGGTCAGTGAGCTTTTTGACGAAGAATCTTTAAAGGAAAAAGTTGACCGGGTTTGTGAAACAAAGAATGTTTTAATGGAGCATCTCTATCACAAGCCGGCCATGGACCCGCAGGAGCTGTTTAAGACTCTTCTTAAATACCGTGAGATGGTGAAGCCATATGTGTGTGATGTGTCCAAATACCTTCATGAGGCAATCAAGGCGGGTAAGAATATCCTTTTGGAAGGCCAGCTGGGATCTTTAAAGGATCCTGACCATGGAATATATCCTATGGTTACGTCATCCTCAACACTTGCGGCCTACGGGGCCATTGGCGCAGGCATTCCACCCTATGAGATTAAGAACATTACCACTGTGGTAAAAGCTTATTCCAGTGCTGTAGGGGCAGGAGCGTTTGTCAGCGAACTATTCGGAGATGAAGCAGATGAGCTGAGACGGCGCGGAGGAGACGGCGGCGAATATGGAGCAACTACCGGAAGGCCAAGGCGTATGGGCTGGTTTGACGCAGTTGCATCCAGGTACGGATGCCGGATCCAGGGGTCTACAGAGGTTGCCCTCACCGTTCTTGATGTGCTGGGATATCTTGACGAGCTTCAGATATGTGTGGGCTATGAGATCGACGGAAAGGTTACCAGAGATTTCCCCACAACCGTAGAACTTAACAAAGCAAAACCGGTATACAAAAGCCTTCCCGGCTGGAAATGTGAGATCAGAGGAATTAAAAATTACGAGGATCTTCCGGAGAACTGCAGGAATTATATTGAATTCATAGAGAAAGAAATCGAAACACCCATAACCATGGTTTCCAATGGACCGGGAAGAGATGAAATTATCTTTCGTAAATGATCATATGGGAATAAATAGGAAATTAGAGAATAAAGAACTTGTTTTTTGAGAAAAGCTGCAGGATTTTAAAGTCCTGCGGCTTTTTATTTGTTGTGCCATACACGGTACATCGTCAGGTGGTGAAAGTTAATGGGAATATGATGAGTTGTTGCATATAGTGAAACCACCTTTTTCCCTATGCCCTTTCAAGCGGCTGTGTACTGCACCGAAAGGAACCTCCCAGACTCCTGGAGATTTCAAAATCAATATACTCCACGGTTATACCTCTTGCTTTTAGCTGCTCTGCAATATATTCGAATTGAGGATCTAATATATACGTAGACTCATTAATTGGAAGTCCATTCACTGCCAAATAGGCGATATCTTTGTAAGGGACAGAGATTTTATCCCAATCTTTTAGAGCTTCTGGTATTCCATTTATAAAGGCCTCTTCACAAATAATCATCAGTCCGTCTCTTACAAGGCTTAATGCACAATCCAAATGCAGTACATCCTGTTTTAACGGAACCTCCACCACTTCATAGCCAAAATGGGATAAAAATGATTGAAGCCATAGATAACCGTTATGATTAGAGGCCAAGCCTGAATTCCCCACGAAAACGGTTTGTTCTAAGACCAGAACATCTCCGCCTTCTAAAAAAGGACCCTGCTCAGCATCAATCCCTTCTGAACTATCTGGTCTTGGAACAGAAACATAGAAGGCCCCCGTGCGGTAAGCTTCATTAACAAGGATATCTCTGATTGGCAAAACTTCATTTCTACGATGGAAAAAGCGTAACGTCCCTTCAATAATGGAGGGGCCAACTGTAAAGAAAGGATCACGTACAAAGAAATTACAGGAGCCGAATTCCCTGCCGGCTTCTTTCTCGTAATCAGTCAGCAACCGGGGACGTACGACCTCAACTCCATACTTCTCAAGGACTCCTTTTAAGTTTTCCCGTTCTTTTTCCCATTTTCTTTGGCGCTCAGGGAATACCTCATTATAATTCCTTCCTGCAGTATCTACGCCTTCAAGCAGGCTTAGGCTTTCCTCTGAAAGAAATGCATCATCTTTAGAATTTCCTGTCCGGGCCGGAAAGATAAATTCGGATTGCGTTAAGACAACTTTTTTTAAAGGAGCAAATTCACTTTTTACTTTTATTCTGTTCGTTTCCATATAAAATCATTTCCATTCCATATAATTTTATTAATTAAGACCATCTCATATCATTCCACTCAGGAACGAATATCATTGACAACTGTATCAGGACATTATAAGGCTTATTTTACAGTTCTTTATTTTTTCCGGCTGTATCCGTTTCATCTTTATCATGTCTGATCACCCGGGCAACAAGCTGAGCGGCATAAAGAAAGACGGGGACGACGACAGAGGAAAATATAGCGGCCATCAGCCAGTTTTTTGCTTCCGGATTATGGGAAAAGGCGGATATTATGGCGATAAGGTACATGGAGAGAATGAGTACTACTCCGGCCATAGCCAGAAAACGTTTCCATTTCACAAGTATTACCTCCCTTTTAAAATTTATATTTTATAATTATAGCCTATAAATGGAAAAATAGGAAGGAGGGCTTTTCCTTGTTAATAAAAACTTTAAATTTGAAACCTGTACTTTTCTGCGGAAATATAGTACTATTTTATTATAAAAATTGGAAGGCCTGGAAGGAGTGCAAAACTCTTGAGGAAACGATGGATAGCGGCAGCAAGTATCATTCTCATCATGGGAAGCATGATGACTTCCATGGCAGCGGAAGAGAAGATACAGGAAGAGGGCGAAAGCCAGCAGGCGTCAGTATCGGACCGGCAATGGCAGGAAGACTCAGGCGGCTGGAAATATGTCAATGCCGCGGGAGAATTTAAGAAGAACCGCTGGGAAGAGATAAGTGGATATTGGTATTACTTTGACAATGATGGGTATATGGTTTCTGATTGGACAAGGATCGGCGGAATGAACTACTGCTTTTCTGAGACGGGGGAGCTGCAGCTTGGCTGGTGCTACAACGACGACGAAGAGAAGTGGCATTATTATAACGAAGACGGTACTGCCCAAAAAGGCTGGTATCAGGATAAAAACGGAAGCTGGTACTGGTTTTCCACAAAGGGGGAGATGGCTTCTTCCGGCTATAAAAACGTAGCGGGAAAACGATATTATTTCTATGATAACGGACAGATGGCTGCAAATCAGTATGTAGGCCTTTTCTACATGGATGAAAACGGTCAGAGAAACAAGGAATTCGATATTAGTATTGATGGGAAGAAAACTTCTGCATCCGTGTCTTCTGAAGTAAAAGATGCCATTACAGAGGCCACTAAGAATATTCCCAGAGATTGGATCAGGAAGTTTATAGATCAGGGCTGGGAGATCATCTACTATCCAGGAAAAAAGTATTTTTCTGCGCCAATGACGGATAGCGGCATTTATTACGTATGCTATAAATTGGATACGAATTATAAAAAAATCAAAATATGCCAGGCGGAAGAGTTGACGGCAGCTTTTGGGGAATACATCGGATATGCCTCCGGCTGTTATGGCAGCAACAGCCAGGATGCTACGGATCTGATTATGAGCAGGGATTCCGTGGAGGATTTTGTGTACATTCCAGATTATTTTTCCGATGATATGAGGTTTTATTTTGGAAAGCTGGTGGCAGCGTATGTAGGGAGTTCCTATACAAGGGGAGAGATGGAAGAAGAGGCGCCCCGTGTGACGGAAATATTAAAAAGGATATTGTATACATAGTAAGCAGTTTAATAAAAACAGAAAGCAGTTATTTTCTCTTTTGGATGTTTATTGATATTGCCGCAGGACTTTGATGTCCTGCGGCTTTTATCTTGCCCGGAACCCTGGCAGTTCTGTAATGTCATAATTTACTATAAAAGGGGGCAAGATAAATGGAGTCCGGCGCTTCCAATTTTATAAGGCGCAATTTAGGAGGAATAGACTCGTGAACAAGAAACAGAAAAGAGCGAACGCAAGAAAAATCTCAGAGAGCTTCACCCGCAGAGAAAGAGCCAACGAAACCATTGCTTTCGCTGCAGCTAATGAGCTTGAGACCGTTTTACAACAATTCAATGCTTCACTGGGTGGTCTTTCTGAAAAAGAGGTAATTGCAAGCCGCAGTTACTATGGCGAAAATAAGGTGACCCGGGAAAAGAAAAAAACACTGCCTCAAAGGCTGGCGGAGGCGTTTATCAACCCCTTTACGGCAATTCTGTTTTGCCTTGCCATTGTATCCACAATTACAGATATAATTTTGCCGGTTGTACAGGGTACGCCGGAAGAAGCTGATCCACTTACGGTTATTATCATCATGACAATGGTTATAATTTCCGGCGCGTTGCGCTTTGTTCAGGAATCCCGTTCCGGCAATGCTGCCGAAAAACTTTTAGGGATGATTACCACAACCTGTACGGTTGACCGGAAGGAAGAAAAAAAGCAGGAAATTCCTCTTGTCGAAGCGGTGGTCGGTGATATCATCCATCTTTCAGCCGGTGATATGATACCTGCGGATGTAAGAATAATTGAGGCAAAGGATTTGTTTATCAGCCAGTCTGCCCTGACCGGCGAAAGCGAACCTGTGGAAAAGTTTGCGTCTGTTGGCAAGGATGAAGTAAATACGGCTACAGAGTATTCCAATATCGCATTTATGGGCAGCAACGTAATCAGCGGCAGTGCCACCGCAGTTATAATCTCCGTCGGCGATGATACCCTGTTTGGCTCCATGGCTTCTTCGGTTGCAGGTGAAGCCGTTGAGACCAATTTTACCAAGGGTGTGAATGCCGTGTCGTGGGTTCTCATCCGGTTTATGTTTGTTATGGTTCCCATTGTGTTTGTCATCAACGGGATCACCAAAGGCGACTGGATCGCGGCGTTTCTCTTCGGCATCTCTATCGCAGTCGGCCTGACTCCTGAAATGCTGCCCATGATTGTCACTACCTGTCTGGCAAAAGGTGCCATATCTATGTCCAAAAAGAAGACAATCGTAAAGAATTTAAATTCCATTCAAAATTTTGGAGCGATCGATATTCTTTGTACGGACAAAACCGGTACATTGACTCAGGAGCGTGTGGTGTTGGAGTATTCTATGGATGTAATGGGAAACAGAGACACCCGTGTGCTTCGCCATGCTTACTTAAACAGCTATTTTCAGACAGGTTACAAGAATCTAATGGATGTAGCAATCATCCGCAAAACAGAGGAAGAAGAAGCCTCCGACCCAAAACTGATCGATTTGTCTGAAACCTACACAAAGGTGGACGAGATTCCTTTTGATTTCACCCGCCGCCGTCTTTCCACCGTGGTCAGTGATAAAACCGGCAAGACCCAGATGGTTACAAAAGGCGCTGTAGAGGAGATGCTTTCTATCTGTTCTTATGCCGAATATCAGGGTAAGGTAGAACCTCTTACGGAAGAAATTAAAACTAATATTCTTCAGACGGTAGACCGACTGAATGAAGATGGGATGCGGGTTATCGCTGTTGCACAAAAGACCAATCCATCTCCGGTCGGTGCGTTTGGAGTAAAAGACGAGCATAACATGGTGCTGATCGGGTATCTGGCTTTTCTTGATCCGCCGAAAGAATCGGTTCAGGAAGCAATCAGGGTTCTCAAGGAGTATGGCGTTACTACCAAAATCCTGACCGGTGACAATGACAAGGTAACCCGTTTTATCTGCAAACGGGTAGGGCTTAAGGTCAATAACCTGCTGTTAGGCTCTGATATTGACAAAATGGATGATACTGCTTTGGCAAAGGCGGCGGAACAAACCGCTGTGTTTGCAAAGCTTTCACCGGATCAGAAGACCCGTATCGTCACCGTCCTCCGTAACAGCGGGCACATCGTGGGCTTCATGGGTGACGGAATCAATGATGCGGCCGCAATGAAATCCGCCGATATCGGCATTTCTGTGGATAACGCAGTTGATATTGCAAAGGAGTCCGCTGATATTATTCTTTTGGAAAAAGACCTGATGGTTTTGGAGGAAGGGATTATCGAAGGGCGTAAGACCTATGCCAATATGAATAAATATATCAAGATGACAGCATCTTCAAACTTTGGTAACATGTTCTCGGTGCTTGCTGCCTCAGCGTTACTTCCATTTCTGCCCATGATGAGCCTGCAGTTAATCTTTCTTAATCTGATTTATGACTTATCCTGTACAGCAATCCCCTGGGATAACGTAGATAAGGAGTTCCTCAAGGAACCCCGCAAATGGGATGCGTCTTCTGTTGGAAGCTTTATGCTGTGGCTCGGCCCTACCAGCTCTATTTTCGACTGGACCACCTATGCGTTCATGTACTTTGTTTTTTGCCCGTTGTTTGTGTCCAATGGAATTTTATATAACGACCTGGCAAATCACTTTTCCGGTACGGAATTGTTGCGGATGCAGACGAGTTATGTGGCATTGTTCCAAGCTGGCTGGTTTGTAGAATCCATGTGGAGCCAGACCCTGGTGATTCACATGATTCGTACGCCAAAGCTCCCGTTCATCCAAAGCCGTGCTTCCGCCTCGTTAACACTGCTTACCTTTGCCGGCATTGTGGTGCTGACCATTATTCCATTTACCGCTTTTGGAGGGACGCTGGGATTCCTTCCGCTGCCTTCCGCTTACTTTGCATACCTGATCCCGTGTATTATATTGTACATGGCACTGGCTACAAGCCTGAAGAAAGCATATGTACGGTATTACGGTGATCTTCTCTAAAGGAAAGGAGAGCTATGATAAATTGGGCCAATATCTGGTTAAAGCTTTTTGGTGCAACTCAATGGATGGGCATAGACATAGGCTTTTGGGTTTCCATGCTCCTGTGTGCGCTCATTGTAGTTGTGATGAATGTTGTATTTTGGGGGATGAAACCGAAAAGGAACGATGATGACACGGCAGGAGATAAGTAGGAGATGAGTAAATTTAATTGAGCTGCCCTTTTACAAAGGACAGCCCTCTTTTCTAACGTTTATTCAGCCAGGTCTTCCCACAGCTCATACAGCTCTTCCAGCCGCAGCCGGATCGTTTCCTTTTCGTTATTAAGCTCCACTAACTTTGAGACATCGGTAAAAATCTCTTCCTTACCAAGCAATTCATCAATTTCACCGTCTCTGGTTTCTAATTTGTGGATCTCATCCTCTGTTTTCTTTAATTCATTCTGGCGTTTACGAAGGCGGGCCTGCTCTTCCTTTTGCGCCTTCCAGTCCAGCTTGGTCTCGGTGATCTCCTCCGGGGCAGCAGCCTTTGCAGAAAGAGGGGCTGTGTACAAGCTGGTCATGATCTCTTTCTTTTCCAGATAGTAATCATAATTGCCGATGTAATTGATCAGAGTCTGATTGGTTAAATCCAGGATTCTGGTTGCGGTTTTGTTAATGAAATAACGGTCATGGGACACATAGAGAATGGTTCCCGTATAATTGACCAGGGCATCCTCCAGGATTTCTTTGGAGGTAATATCCAAGTGGTTGGTAGGCTCATCCAGTATGAGGAAGTTGGCTTCGGAAAGCATCAGCTTTGCCAGGGATACCCGGCCACGTTCGCCGCCGCTTAAGTCTTTTACCCGCTTGAATACATCGTCTCCGGTAAATAAAAAAGCAGCCAGGATGTTTCGGATCTGGGTATTGTTCATGGAAGGGTAGGTGTCCTGCAGTTCATCAAATAGATTCTTGTCCATATTCAGAACCTGATGCTCCTGGTCATAATATCCGATATGTACCTTGGAGCCTAAGGAGATTTCTCCTTCATCCGGTTCTAGAATACCGTTTAACATTTTAAGAATGGTGGTTTTTCCGGTTCCGTTGCCGCCGATGATCGCTACCCGTTCTCCCCGTTTGATTTCAAAATTAACGTTTTCAAAAAGCCGGTTCTGATGAAAGGCTTTCCCCAGCCTGCGGACCGTGAGGACATCGTTTCCGCTGATGATATTGGGTTCCAGACGGATCCGCATCTCATCATTTATTTCCATTGGTTTTTCCAGAACTTCGATTTTATCCAGCATCTTTTCCCGGCTTTCCGCCCGCTTGATGGATTTTTCCCGGTTAAAAGACTTTAATTTGGCAATGACCTCTTCCTGATGCTTAATTTCCTGCTGCTGGTTTAAATATGCTTTCATCTGGGCTTCCCGGATCATGGCCCGCTTTCCGCTGTAATCGGTGTAGTTTCCCTGATATACGGTCATAAGGCCGTTATCCAGTTCCATAATTTTCGTGACCACACGGTCAAGGAAATAGCGGTCATGGGCAACGATAATTACACTGCCGTCATAATTGATCAAATATCCTTCCAGCCATGCAATGGATTCCATATCTAAGTGATTGGTAGGCTCATCAAGCAGGATGATATCTGGCTTGGTGAGAAGGAGACGGCCTAAGGATACCCGGGTCTTCTGGCCGCCGGATAATGACATGACAGGTTTATGGAATTCTTCTTCCGTAAAGCCAAGTCCTTTTAGTACTCCTGTTACTTCGCTTTGATAGGCATATCCGTTTATCAGCTCAAATTCGTGGTTGAGCCTGCTGTAGGTGGTAAGCATGGCTTCCAGCTCGTCGCTTGTGGCGTGCTTCATATCCACTTCCAGCTGGCGGATCCTTGCTTCCATTTCCATGACAGGCCGCTTGGTCTCCAGGACTTCTTCATAAACGGTCCGCTCTCCGGACAAATCCTGGTGCTGCGACAAATAGCCGATGGACTTCCCCTTGGAAACAACCACTTCTCCTTCGTCGGTGGGAAGCTCTCCGATGATGATTTTTAACAGTGTGGATTTTCCGGCGCCATTAATTCCTACAATGGCGGCTTTTTCATGGTCTTCTATATGGAAGGAAGCATGCTTGATCACTTGATTGCTTCCAAATGCTTTGCTTATATTATTGCATGACAAAATCATGTTTCATTTCCTCTTTCCTGCCTGTTTTATGGCATAAAGGCATACCCTGGGGTATTTCCTCTTTCCTGCCTGTTTTTAAGGCATATAAGTATATCCGAAGGGTGTTTTCTTCCTGTATAAATGTAAGGCAATAGAAATAGTATAATATAGGTCCTTCCTTTTTTCAAGGATACAATGATAAAACCCGTTTGACATTATTTTGTCACGCAGTTATAATAATGTTAGTTAGATTAAGTTAAAGAAGGTGAAGAAGTGTCAGAGAAAGAAATTTCCAAAGCAGTGATTACCAGGCTTCCGAGATATTACCGGTATCTGGGCGAATTACTAGAAGACGGAGTGGAACGTATTTCCTCCAATGATTTAAGTGTACGAATGAAAGTGACCGCTTCTCAGATCCGCCAGGATTTGAATAATTTCGGCGGATTCGGCCAGCAGGGCTATGGTTATAATGTAAAGTTTTTATATGCAGAGATCGGGAAGATATTGGGAATAGACAGGCAGCATAATATCATTATCATAGGCGCTGGAAATTTAGGACAGGCAATTGCCAATTATGCAAACTTTGAAAAGCGGGGCTTCCTCATTAAAGGAATGTTTGATATCAATCCGCGTCTGATCGGCCTTGTAGTCCGCGGGATAGAGATCCGCAGCGTAGATGATCTGGAGCAGTTCGTAAAAGATAATGATGTCCAGATCGCAGCTCTGACCATTCCAAAGACAAAGGCGCCGGAGATTGCAGACCGCCTTGTGAAGGCAGGAATCAAGGCGATCTGGAATTTTGCCCATACGGATTTAAGCGTACCGGATGATGTGGTTGTTGAGAATGTCCATCTATCGGAAAGCCTGATGCGGTTATCCTACCGGGTATGCAGTATACAGGACAGCGAGGAAGAAAGAAACAGACAATCAGAAATAATGGAGTAACATGCCTGCCGGCAGGTGAAGGGAAGTCTCTTCGCTGCCGGTAGTTTTTCTATAGACCTTTATGCCCAAAAGTGTGGGCAGGAAAGCGGAAAGGTGGGAGATATATGAGATATCTGGTTACAGGAGGACAGATGAAGCAGGTGGACCGCTACACCATAGAGAATATAGGGATTCCCTCTCTGGTGCTTATGGAACGGGCTGCCCTGGCGGTTACAGGAGAAGTAATGAAGCATGGGCAGAAAACGGACCGGATATGGATTTTATGCGGAAACGGTAATAATGGAGCGGATGGAGTCGCGGCTGCCAGAATGCTGCATTTGAAAGGATATAAGGTTTTTGCTTTACTGGCTGCCGGAAAAGACAAGGGAAGCAGTGAATACCTGACTCAGGTTTCCATCGCGGAACGTACGGGGGTCAATCTGGCAGGATTTTCTGATCTCATACCAGGTACCTGCGATGTTCTCATTGACGCACTTTTCGGCGTGGGGCTGGACCGGGAGATTCTTGGCAGATACCGGGAGATCCTGGAGACAATCCTCCGCTGCCGGCCGAAATTTACGGTGGCCGTGGATATTCCTTCGGGCATTCATTCGGATACGGGCCAGGTCATGGGGATTGCTTTAAAGGCAGACATGACCGTCACATTCGGCTATGAAAAGCTGGGAACCATGCTCTATCCCGGAAAGGAATACAGCGGAAAGGTCCTTGTAGCTGACATCGGTTTTCCGGAGGAGAGCTTAGAACGCCTTAAGGCAGAGTATTTTACCCTGGATCCGGAAGATGAGAAACTGCTTCCAAAGCGCCCGTCCTATTCCAATAAAGGGAGCTTTGGAAAGGTCCTTGTTGTGGCTGGATCTAAAAATATGAGCGGGGCTGCCTATTTAAGCGCCCTTGCCGCTTACCGGACAGGAGCAGGCCTGGTGAAAATTTTCACAGTAGAAGAAAACCGGACCATCCTTCAAACCGGACTTCCGGAAGCCATCATTACCACCTATGAAGCCGGGGATGCAGAAGCAGGGACGGAAGGATTTAAAAAGCTTTTGGTAAAGCAGTGTGAGTGGGCCACAGCCATAGTTCTGGGGCCGGGACTTGGGCAGGAAGCCTATGTAAGGAATCTGGTGGAAGAGGTCCTTGCCAATGCCTATGTTCCCATTGTTCTGGATGCGGATGGGCTTGGTACCATTGCTTCAAACCCGGAGCTGACCAGCTATTTCACGGAAAACATCATTGTGACTCCTCATTTGGGAGAAATGGCGAGGCTTACGGGAAGCGCTGTGGAAACCATACAAAAGCAGCTGATCACCACTGCCAGAGAATATGCGGACCGGTTCGGTATTACCTGCGTGTTAAAGGACGCGGTAACGATTGGGGCCTTAAAGGACCAGAGAACCTATGTCAATGGAAGCGGAAACAGTGCTATGGCAAAAGCCGGGTCAGGAGATGTGCTGACCGGGATTATAGCCGGACTTCTGGCTCTGGGTCTGGAAGAGTCTGATGCAGCGGCCTATGGTGTATGGCTTCATGGCCGTGCCGGAGACATAGTAAAAGAGAAGCAGGGAGATCACAGCCTTCTTGCCAGGGAACTGGCGGAAGAGATACATTCAATACGTTAGGAACAAATGCCTGTAGAAATAAACGAGGTGATAAAGTGATGAAATTATACAGCAGGGTTTATGAAACAGTAGATCTAGATGCCATCCGCCACAACATGGAGGCCATGAAGGCAAATCTAAAGGAAGGGACCAGGATAATCGGCGTTGTAAAATCAGACGGATACGGACACGGAGCGGTTCCGGTAGCCTGGGCCATGGATTCTTATGTGTGGGGATATGCGGTTGCCACCGTGGAAGAAGGCGTAATTTTAAGAAAACACGGAATCAAAAAGCCTATTTTGGTCCTTGGCGTAGTACCTTATGAAGGATACAGTCTTTTGGTAGAATATGGGATCAGTTCATCCGTATTTCAGCTTAAACGGGCGGAACGTCTGTCCACTCTGGCGGAAAAGGCGGGAAAAAAGGCAGTGATACACCTGGTGGTGGATACAGGCATGAGCCGGATCGGATATCCGGTCACAGAGGAGGCTGCAGAGGAGGCGGTGAAGATCTGCGGCCTTCCGGGAATTGAAGTGGAAGGGTTGTTCACTCATTTTGCAAAGGCAGATGAAAGGGATAAGAGCGCCACAGATAAACAGATAGAAAAGTACCAAACGTTCGTAACCATTCTTTCTGACAGGGGGATCACGATCCCTGTCCTTCACTGCTCCAACAGCGCCGGAATCCTGGACCTTCAGAGGGCCAACTTTCATGCAGTACGGGCCGGAATATCCATCTACGGCATTTATCCGTCAGGAGAGGTTGACAGGGAAACGGTCAGTCTTCTGCCTGCGATGGAATTAAAAAGCTTTATTTCTTACATAAAAAAAATAGAGCCGGGAACTTCTGTAAGCTATGGAGGAACCTTTACCGCTGACCGGGAGATGACGATCGCCACGATTCCCGTAGGATATGGCGACGGGTATTCAAGAAATCTTTCCGGCAAAGGGGAAGTACTCATAAGGGGGCAGCGTGCCAGGATATTAGGGCGCATTTGCATGGACCAGTTCATGGTAGATGTGACCGGAATAAAAGGCGCAGAGGAAGAGGATGAGGTGGTTTTGATCGGCAGGCAGGGAAACGAAGAGATTACGGTAGAAGAGCTGGCTGCGGCCGGAGGCGGCTTCCATTATGAAATCGTCTGTGACATAGGCAAACGGGTGCCCCGGGTTTACCTTGAAAACGGCCGGGTCATAGGTACGAAAGATTATTTCAACGATTGTTATGAAGGGTTTTGCAAGGGCTGATAACAAACACCATGTCCAAAACATATGATAAGGTATGCGGCGGAAAAACTTAAGTGAATACTCGAGTCAAAGAAGGTCAATACTAGACTTAGGCATAATTTGTGAATGAAAGAAAAGGTCATATACAGCCTGGATTTTGCAGATTAGCCGTTCGGTGAGCTTATAGGCGAACCGAACTTCCTAAATAATTGACGGAGTGTGAGAGTGTGATTATCAGACGTGGAGACATTTATTATGCTGATTTAAGGCCGGTAGTAGGCTCTGAGCAGGGCGGGATCCGCCCGGTTCTTATTATACAGAACGACATAGGCAATAAACATAGCCCTACTGTGATCTGTGCGGCAATTACATCAAGAATGAATAAGGCAAAGCTTCCCACCCATGTGGAGCTGGATACAAAAAAATGCGATATGATAAAAGATTCGGTGATTCTTTTAGAGCAGCTTCGCACCATTGATAAGCAGAGGCTGAAAGAGAAGATTTGTCATATCGACGATGAACTTCAGCAGGAAGTGGACTGTGCATTAAGGGTGAGCCTGGAACTGGATACATAGTTCACCATTGACGGAATGCTGATAAAATGGTATATTTCTAAATAGTTACGAGAAAAAATACGAATGATAAATAACAAAAGGAGTAGATTTTTAGAATGGACGATGGCAATCCGCTTATACGCGTGATTATTTTTATTGCTTTTATCGTATTAGACGCTATTTTTTATGGGTTTGGATCAGCAATCCAAAACGTGAATACAAGCGAACTGGAGCATCAGATGGAGGAAGGAAGTAAAAAGGCCGGTCAGCTGTTACATATAGTTAACAGACCGACCAGATTTGTAAATACGATACAAATCACCACAAATTTAATCGGTATGGTAACCGGGGCTTTTGTTTTAGAGCAGCTGGGAGCAAGGCTTGGGACCGTCTTAACAAGAGACGGGGCTTATCCCAACCAATGGATATCCCTTTTAAGTCTGTTGTTAGTTTCTGTTGTACTGATCGTGCTTTTGATCAGCTTTGGTATCATTATTCCAAAACGCTGTGCGGCAGAGAACCCTGAAAAATGGGGTTATCGTATGCTGCCTGTAGTATCCCTCATCATGATACCCCTTATCCCCTTTACCTGGCTGGCAAATGTGGTGGCTTACTTTGTCCTGAAGCTGTTTGGAATCGATATGGCATCAGATAATGAGAACGTTACGGAAGAAGACATCATGTCCATGGTGAACGAGGGCCATGAACAGGGCGTTTTAGAGGCCAGAGAAGCGGAGATGATTACAAACATCTTCGAACTGAATGATAAGGAAGCCGGAGATATTATGACCCACCGAAAGAATCTGGTCGCTTTGGATGGCGAGATTACTCTTCGGGAGGCAGTGAATTTCATCCTGAAAGAGGGATTTAATTCCCGTTATCCGATTTACAAAAAGGATGTGGATGACATTATCGGGATCCTTCATATGAAGGATGCTCTTATTGCTGTAGAAAATAAAAGGAATGCATCCCGCCAGCTATGGGAGATCGAAGGGCTTCTCAGAGAAGCTCATTTCATTCCGGAAACCAGGAATATTGATACTCTGTTTAAGGAAATGCAGTCCAGAAAGATCCATATGGTAATCGTAGTAGATGAATACGGGCAGACAGCGGGTATTGTGACAATGGAAGATATTTTGGAAGAGATTGTGGGCAATATCATGGATGAATATGATGTGGATGAAGAATACATTGTCCCCTCAGATGACGGTTCCTATGTAATCAACGGCATGACTCCTTTGGATGAAGTGGAAAGGGCCTTGAATATTGAGTTTGATGAGGAGGATTATGACTCCTATGATACCATCAACGGCTTGCTGATTTCCAGGCTGGACCGGATTCCCCAGGAAGGGGAAGAGACAGAGGTGTCTATTCTTGGATATTGTTTTAAGATCCTTCGTGTGGAAAATAAGATCATTCATACCATCCGGGTTCGGAAAGAGCAGCCGGAAGAGGAACATGAGGAAGAACAGGAGCTTAGACATATTGAGGCTCGTGAGGAATTCTCGGACATAAAAATGTAATATCGGCACAGCTGTCATTTGTTCTCGGAAAAAGAGGGAATCGGCAGCTGTGCATTATTTTTCTTGCAAGATGAAAAAATTAGTGCTAAAATGGAAAAGATGTTGATTTATTAGATATTATAAGGACGAAGTAGAGAAAGAAAAGGAGTGTTGGAACAATGTCAGGACATTCAAAGTTCGCGAATATTAAACACAAAAAAGAGAGAAACGATGCGGCTAAAGGCAAGGTTTTTACTATCCTCGGAAGAGAATTGGCGGTAGCGGTGAAAGAAGGCGGACCAGACCCTGCAAACAATAGTAAACTCCGTGATATTATCGCAAAGGCAAAAGCCAATAATATGCCAAACGATACCATTGACCGCGGCATTAAAAAAGCAGCCGGCGATGCAGGCTCCGTTAATTATGAGACAATTACATACGAAGGATACGGCCCTAACGGGGTTGCGATCATCGTAGATACGCTGACAGACAACAAGAACCGGACTGCAGCAAACGTAAGAAATGCATTTACAAAAGGCGGCGGCAATGTGGGAACTCCTGGCTGCGTGTCCTTTATGTTTGATAAAAAGGGCCAGATCATCATTGATAAGGAAGAATGTGAGATGGATCCGGATGAACTGATGATGGTTTCCCTGGATGCAGGGGCCGAAGATTTTTCGGAAGAAGAGGACAGCTTTGAAATAATTACCGCACCTGAGGAATTCAGCGCAGTGCGTGAGGCATTAGAGACCGCAGGCATCCCCATGGTGGAAGCAGACGTTACCATGATTCCTCAGACATGGGTGGAACTGACGGATGAAGATTCCATTAAGAAGATGAACCGGATTATGGATCTTCTTGATGTGGAGGATGACGTACAGGCCACTTACCATAACTGGAGTGAATAACAGGACACAAAAAGAAAAAGTGAGGAAAAGCCCTGCAGCAGGCTTCCTCACTTTTTTATATCCGGATCCTCTTTGCAGCTTCAGTGCTTTTTGATGTCGATCACAAACTTTTTGCCGCTCTTTCTGTAGTAAAGTACTGTACAACTTTTACGTATTATATTATATAATATTGAAGGGGGAATTACAAACAACGTAACGAACAAAAGAAGAAGAGCAATAGAAGCACGCCATGAAAAATGGTACGGAGTTTAAAGCAAATGGAAGAGGTTTAAGATTATGGATAGCGACCGATTGTACCGGGTTAAAAAAGAAGATGTGGAGAAATTAAAGGAACTGCTGACTGAATGCTTTGCCGGAGATCCGCTTTATTGCAGGTTGATCCCTGACGGGAAGACCAGGAGCCGTCTGCTCCCGGAATTATTTGAATGTGATATGGAGGAATTTTTAGAGACTTGCGAAATATATGCTGACAGTCCGGATATTAACGGGATCCTTGTGGTGGATGATGAATCTCAGCCTTATAATGCCTTTCATTACTATCTGGCAGAAGCAGCCGCCCTTTTAAAAACGGACGGCTATCTGATCAAGGAGGACCCTTCTTTAAAAACATTCTGGAACTTTTTTCAGGGCAGGGAGTATTTGAATTCCAGCTGGACGGACCGTCTTAACCAGGAGAAACGGCTGCATCTTATTTACCTGGCTGTACGGCCTGCCATGCAGCATCATGGAATTTCCTCTCTTCTTTTAAGGGAAGCCATTGACTACGCAGATAAAAATAAGCTCATGATTTCCCTGGAAACACATAATGTAAGCAATGTAAAATTTTATGAACATTTCGGTTTTAAGGTTTTCAGTATTGTGGAAAAGCGTTTTCGTTTAAAACAGTACTGCATGGTCCGGGATATAAAATAGTGGTTCGTATATAAAATGGTGGTTCGTATTTTCATATATAAAATAGAGTTTCACATATAAAATAATAGTTCGTATATAAAGTAGTGTTTCGTATATAAAGTAGTGTTTCGTATAAAAAGTAGTGTTTATATTATTATGTTTAATAAATATAATAGGACAGGCTTTCCGTAATTTGGAAGCCTGCCTTTTTATATAAGGCCAGAGCAGGACCGTTCTGGCCGGACACCTGAAGAGAAATCTTTTTAAGATTTTCTGGCCCGGGCCTTAAAAAACAGGTTTCCAAAAGCAGAGAGAGACAGGCGCCACCGAGCCCCTGGTTCCGTAAATTTTCGGTAATTTCAAACCCGTAAAAATAGGAGGTAGACTGTCCTCTGAAATCAAGATAACAAAAGCCCACAGGGCTGTCATCTATCAGAAAGGTACAAAGGGAAGGTTCCTCTTTATTACCGCGGGTCATGGAGAGCGTAAGAGACTCAGAAAAACGGTTGTTCTTTACCAGACCGGTTTTCAAAAAATCAGAAGAAGTAAGCTCCATTAAATGTTCCTGATACCAAAGATCGGCTCCTATGGCGTTAAGGGTCAGGGCAGTATCTTTGCAGGTTTCCTCTGCAGGAAAAATCAGATCATTGTCTCCCGTCTCCTTCAACAGCTCTTCCAGAAGCATCATGAAATATCCGCACCGCCTGTTTAACGGAAGGGTATAAGCGCAGCATTCATAGTCTCCGTTTTCATTAAAAAATGCACAAAGAGCGGATAAGAGGCTATCTTCTTCGTATAATAAGAAAAAAATACATTCTTCTTCCATGGGAAATGTAAGAGAAATATGGTCATGCTTTCTGCAGGCATCCTGCAAGTGGAGCAAGTCACTGATTTGCGTTTCGCTGGGGGTTTTCGTTCGTATAATATTCATTTGGGACTCCTGGTTCGTTTTCGTATAGTATAATACAATAAAATGTATAAATTCAATCAAATATTTTCCATATTGCTGATTGTTTCTTTGAAATATGGGTGATAGAATAAACACAAGTGAAGGAGTGGAGGGATTTAATTGAAAAAGAGAGAAGAAATACCGGTTTGCGATACCTGGAACCTGGCGGACATTCTGCCGTCTGAGAGTGCATGGGAGGATCTGTTCCGTGAAACAGAACGCTCGCTTTCAGGTTATAAAAGATATGAAGGACATCTGGCAGATTCAGGCGAGATGCTTTTTTCCTGTCTGAAGTTTGATGAGGAGATATCCCTAAAGATTGAAACACTGTTTGTATACGCAAAGCAGAAATCCGATGAGGATACAGGCAATGCCAGATATCAGGAATTTTCCTCAAGGGCAAGGTCCCTTTCCTATGAGGCAGCAGGGCTGTCTTCATTTTTGATACCGGAAATCCTGGAAATGACGGAGGAGACCCTTGACCATTACCGGAAGAATACGGCTGAGCTTACACGTTATGACAGAACCTTGGAAATTATTTTAAAGAAGAAGGCCCATACGCTGTCAGCTCCTATGGAAGCCTTGCTGGCAAAGTCCATGGAAGCCACCTCCGCCCCTTCGGAAATCTTTAATATGTTTAATAATGCGGACGTGAAGTTTCCTGAAATCATGGATGAAAAGAATCAGCCTGTCAGGATCACCCATGGAAATTATGTTGCCCTTATGGAAAAGCAGGACAGAAGGGTAAGAAAATCCGCGTTTGAGGCCCTGTACAGCGTCTATGGACAGTTTGGCAACACTTTGGCTGCTACTTTTTCTTCCAATGTGAAACAGGCGGCTTTTTACGCAAAGGCAAGAAATTATCCCTCTGCCAGAGCTCATTCCCTTGGGGAGAATGAGATTCCGGAGGAAGTGTATGACAATCTCTTGAATGCGGTTCATGAGGGCCTGTCCAGTCTCCATGGATATGTATCCGTAAGAAAGAAGGCCCTTGGAGTGGATGAGCTGCATATGTATGACCTATATGTGCCCATGGTATCAAGGGAAGAACGTAAATATACTTTTGAGGAAGCCAAGGCCATGGTGTTAGAAGGCCTTAAGCCACTGGGAGAGGACTATTTATCCCTTTTAAGAGAAGGCTTTAATAACCGGTGGATCGACGTATATGAAAATGAAGGAAAGCGGAGCGGTGCTTATTCCTGGGGTGTTTACGGGATCCATCCCTATGTATTGTTAAACTTTAACGGAACTCTTGACAGTGTCTTTACTCTGGCTCATGAGATGGGGCATGCCCTCCACAGCTGGTTTTCCGATAAGAACCAGACTTATATAGATGCAGGATACAAGATCTTTGTAGCGGAGGTGGCATCTACCTGTAACGAGGCGCTGCTCATCCGGCATTTATTGGAAACCACGTCAGATAAAAAGGAACGGACATACCTTGTGAATCATTTTATGGACAGTTTCCGGGGGACTCTTTACCGGCAGGCCATGTTTGCGGAGTTTGAAGCAGAGACCCATCGCCGTGCAGGGGAAGGAGAGGTGCTTACTGCCGAGGTTCTTTGCAGAATATACCACCGGCTGAATGAGGAATATTTTGGCCCGGACATGGTGGTTGACCAGGAAATCGATTATGAATGGTCCAGAATTCCGCATTTTTACACACCATTTTACGTATACCAGTATGCCACAGGGTTCTCGGCTGCCATTGCCATCAGCAGCAGGATTCTTAAGGGAGATGAGAAGACGGTCAAGGGATATTATGAATTTTTAAGCGGCGGAAATTCTATGACTCCTATAGACTTGTTAAAGCTCTGCGGCGTTGACATGGGGACAGCAGAACCGGTGAAGGATGCACTCCAGGTGTTTGCCGGGCTTTTGGAGGAAATGAGCCGGCTTATTTAAGTCTGGTTGTTGGATAGAGGAGAGGGGAGCAGGTATGAATCTGTATCAGATGATATTTAAAAGAAGATCGATCAGGAAGTTTAAGAAGGAACAAGTCCCGAAGCAGCTGCTAAAGGATATCATTTATTTTGGGGACAATATACCAAGGCTGCACGGGGATATTCAGATTAAGCTGGAAATAAGTGAAAATATGGAAGAGCATCTGCCTGTTAAGGGATTGTGGAAGGTAGAGGCGCCTTATTATCTGGTATTTTATTCTGAGGAGAAGGATGGGTATCTGGTAAATGCAGGATATGTGCTGGAGCATGTTCTTTTATATATGACCGGAAAAGGACTAGGCACCTGTTATCTCGGGAGTACCAAGGTTCCGGAGCCAGGGCCGGCAGGAATGAAGCAGGTGATCATAGTTGCCTTTGGTTATCCAAAGACCCTGCTTTACCGGGATCCTGCAACAGCAAAACGGCTTCCTTTAAAGGAATTATGCGTATTTAAGGAAGAGGCCGGAGAATCCATGAAAAATATTTTAAAGGCTGTCCGCCTCGCTCCGTCGGCCATGAATACCCAGCCCTGGCGCTTTATCGTTTATCATGACAAAATCTATGTGTTTTCCTGCAGGGAATTCCTGCCGTCGTCTTCTCTTGTATCCATGCGGGAGATCAGCACCGGGATTATGCTTTCTCATTTAACCATTGCTGCGGAAGAGATGTGGATTAATGTGAAACTGGAAGCAGAGGAAGCCATGGAGAAAAAGTCTTATAAAAGCGGGGCATATGTGACTACGGCATTTTTGAAAGAGTATAAATGCTGATAAAATGCTGATAGATCGTTCGACTGGTACAGAAAGAAAGGGAAGGTCCTCCATTTGGGGCCTTCCCTTTTTGTCTGTATCGGATTACTCAATGGTGATATAGTTGTTTTCTTCGATCTGTTTTGGCGCTTCTTTCGGAACGACAAGCTTCAAGATGCCGTTTTCAAAAGATGCCTTGATATCTTCCTGTTTCAGGCCGGTGCCTACATAGAAGCTTCTCTTTACAGAGCCTCTGTAGCGTTCCCTGCGGATATAGTTTTTCTGGTCCTTTACCTCATTTTCGGAAACAGTTTCTGCACATATGGTCAGATATCCTTCTTTTAATTCGGCCTGCACTTCCTCTTTTTTATAGCCTGGAAGCTCGATATCAATGACATAGTCGTTTCCGTTGTCCTCAATGTCGGTTTTCATCAGGGACTGTCTGTTGTGATATGCATCCGTAAAGAACGGGTCATTGAAAAATTCATCAAATAAACTATTTCTTCTTGTTAATAACATAAAGGGTTCCTCCTTTTGGAAATTTATATGTCACCGGTTATCCGATGCATTGCTATTTGTTATACATGTAATATAACACACATTGTTAGCACTGTCAACAGGTGAGTGCTAATTGAATTGTGAAAATTTTATGAACCATACAAAAATGAACCGATCAAAGAAAAAATATTGTTTCTAAGAATCGTGAGCTATTATACAATCTCAATGTCATCATCATGGAGCATATATATTCCCTATATAAAGATAATACAGTTCTGTTAATATATTATAGGAATCTGTTACTTCAACTATGAACGCTTTCATGGAGCTCTGTAAAACGTATGGCAGGGAAGTATAGTTTTCCCTGCCAATGTTTGCGGCGGAAACATATCATTCCGGCCGCTTCTAGTTTTAAAAAGAATTGAATCCCCCATTGAATGTATGGGCCGGAGATGATAGAATAACCATGTTTGCTAAAAAGAAAGTTGAGGAAAAACTATTCATGAAACGGGAAATCGATTGGAAAGAGATCTCAGATGGGAAATTATATAGCTTAAATGATATGGTAAAGGCGGATTGCGGCGACTGCAAAGGCTGCTCGGCATGCTGCCAGGGGATGGGGCAGTCGGTTACCCTGGATCCCCTTGACTGTTTCCGGCTGACGGTAAATCTTAATTGTACTCTGGAGGAACTGCTGGCTGAGAAGCTGGAACTTCATGTGGTGGATGGAATCGTGCTTCCAAACTTAAAAATGGGTGGAAATGAGGAAAGGTGCGGCTTTTTAAACCAGGAAGGGCGATGCGGGATTCATAGCTTCCGGCCGGGGATCTGCCGCCTGTTCCCCTTAGGGCGGATCTATGATGAGAAGGGATTTCAATATTTTCTCCAGGTACATGAGTGCAGGAGAGAAAACAGGGCAAAGGTCAAGGTGCGCAAATGGATTGATACCCCTGATGCAAAGCGGTATGAAAAGTTTGTGTCTGACTGGCATTTCTTCTTAAAGCGGCTGGAAAGAAAGCTGGAAGAGGATGGGGATCAGACCTTGGCAAATAAAATCAGCATGTATGTTTTAAAGCAGTTTTATCTTGTGCCTTATGACAGGGACCAGGATTTTTTCGATCAGTTTGGCAAAAGGCTTGAAGCTAGTTCTTTCTTATGATAGAATTGGTAAGAATAAAAAAAATAAGGGAAAAGAGATCCAAGGAGGAAGCTATGATCAGGCAGTTAATAGACAAAATTCAGAAAACAAAAGCCCCAATCTGCGTAGGTTTGGACCCCATGTTAAACTATATACCAGAGCATGTTATAAAAAAGGCATTTGAAGAATTCGGTGAAACCTTAGAAGGCGCTGCGGAAGCTATTTGGCAGTTCAATAAAGAAATTGTTGATCATGTTTATGATCTGATCCCATCCGTTAAGCCACAGATTGCCATGTACGAGCAGTTTGGCATCGAAGGCTTGAAAGCGTATACAAAGACTGTTAATTATTGCCAGGAAAAGGGGCTTTTCGTCATTGGAGATGCTAAGAGAGGAGATATTGGTTCCACATCAGCCGCTTATGCTACAGCACATATCGGTCAGGTGAAGGTTGGAAACAAAAGTTATTCTGCTTTCGGTACAGATTTCCTTACGGTCAATCCATATTTGGGGACCGATGGCGTAAAGCCCTTTGTGGATGTATGCAAGGAAGAAGACAAGGGCCTTTTCGTTCTGGTGAAAACCTCTAATCCTTCCAGCGGGGAATTCCAGGATCAGCTGATTGACGGAAGGCCGCTGTATGAACTGGTTGCAGAAAAGGTTGTGGAATGGGGAGCAGACTGTATGGAAGGCGCTTACAGCAATGTGGGAGCCGTTGTGGGGGCCACCTATCCGGAGATGAGCAGGATTCTCCGCAAACTGATGCCAAACACCTATTTCCTGGTTCCGGGATACGGCGCCCAGGGAGGAACGGCAGAGGATCTTAAGCCATGCTTTAACGAGGACGGCCTGGGAGCTATTGTAAACTCCTCCAGGGGAATTATTGCAGCCTATAAATCTGAAAACTACGCCCGGTTTGGTGTAGAGCATTTCGGTGAAGCCTCCAGACAGGCGGTTATTGACATGGTCACCGATATCAACAGGGTATTATAGGGGGATCGCATGGCAAAGGTAAAGGATATTGCAGTGGTTGCCAGCCAGACACGGCTGGGAGATGATGTATACAGTATGTGGATTAAAACAAAGGATATCACTGCCCAGGCAGAGCCGGGACAGTTTGTTGACCTATATACAAAGGATGGAGCAAAGCTTTTGCCCCGCCCCATCAGCATTTGCGAGACAGATAAGGACAAGGGACTTTTAAGGCTGGTGTACCGGGTAGTAGGGGGCGGAACGGAAGAGTTCTCCCATTACAAGGAAGGTGATACCATAGAGGTCCTGGGACCTTTGGGCAATGGATTTCCCCTGGAAGCCGGTACAAAAGGGAAAAAGGCATTTTTGATCGGCGGCGGAATCGGAATTCCACCTATGCTGGAACTGGCAAAGCATTTGCCTTGTGAGAAACAGGTGGTACTTGGATACCGGGATGCTCTGTTTTTAAATGAAGAGTTTTCTCCATATGGAGACACTTATATTGCAACAGAGGACGGAAGTACCGGAACGAAGGGCAATGTTTTAGATGCAATCCGGGAACAGGGCTTAAAAGGCGATGTGATCTTTGCCTGCGGTCCTACCCCCATGCTGAAGGCTATTAAGGCTTATGCTCTTGAAAATGAAATAGAATGTTATCTTTCCCTGGAGGAAAAGATGGCCTGCGGCATTGGGGCCTGTCTCGCCTGCGTATGCAAAAGCAAGTCAGTGGACGAGCATTCCATGGTTCACAATAAGCGTATCTGTAAGGATGGTCCGGTATTTAAGGCTGAGGAGGTAGAATTTTAGATGAATACGAAAGTGAATCTGGCCGGAGTGGAGCTTAAGAATCCGGTTATGACTGCTTCCGGCACCTTTGGTTCCGGTGAGGAATACAGCGAGATGATCGATTTAAATCATTTGGGAGCCGTGGTTACAAAAGGCGTGGCCAATGTGCCATGGCCAGGTAACCCCACGCCCAGAATCGCGGAAACCTACGGAGGCATGATCAATGCCATTGGCCTTCAGAATCCGGGAATGGAAGTTTTTATTAAGAGAGATATTCCATTTTTAAAGAAGTACGATACGAAAATCATTGTCAATGTATGCGGAAAGACCACAGAGGATTATATCGAAGTTGTGGAGCGGTTGGCGGATGAGCCGGTGGATATGCTGGAAATCAACATTTCCTGCCCTAATGTGAAAGAGGGAGGAATCGCTTTTGGACAGGATCCCAAAGCGGTAGAGGCTATAACAAGGGAAGTTAAAAAATATGCAAAGCAGCCGGTTATCATGAAGCTGAGCCCCAACGTAACGGACATAGGGGTAATGGCAAAGGCAGCAGAGGCCGGAGGAGCAGATGTACTGTCCCTTATTAACACCTTAACCGGAATGAAGATTGACATAAACCGCCGTACCTTTGCAGTCGCCAATAAAACAGGAGGCTTATCCGGTCCGGCTATTAAGCCCATTGCAGTACGCATGGTATATCAGGTGGCCAATGCGGTGAAACTTCCCATTATCGGTATGGGCGGGATCATGAATGCGGAGGATGCCATAGAATTCATTCTTGCAGGAGCTACGGCTGTTTCCGTTGGAACGGCCAATTTCCGGAATCCTTATGCAGCGGAAGAAGTAGTCAGAGGCATAGAGGATTACATGAAGAAATATGACGTAGAAGATATCAGGGATTTGATAGGAGCTGTACGGTAACAGTATTATTTTGAATGGATTTTGAATTTATGGTGTGTTCAAATTTTTGAAATCTTTGATGTTATAAAAATCACTTGAGATTACGGAATAGTAAATATTTTACTATATTGTTGGAATTTAATAGGTTATTAACATTAGCCCTTTTTCGGTTGTAGAAATATGATTGATAGAGGGCTTATCTTAGGGTCTTAGATTATCCGGAGAAAATGAATTGTGTTGAAGAATGCACTTTTGATATTGATATCGGTATTGTATTATAATGTAATACAGTAAAGTGATAAAATCAAATTGTTAATGAGGGTGCCAATCAGCTTACTTAACGAAAACGATAGAAGATATTTGTGTAATATCGGATAGTGTTAAGGAATTCAAAACTTTTGAAGGAATTACAATTAAACCACATTTTACTTTGGAAGATTGTTTGGGTGATAAAATTGATTTGTTAATCATTACTGGTGGGGAAATAGGAAGGGGGAAATCACTCCACCAAAAGAGGAATTAGTCGTGTCAGTAAATGGGTGCGGCTAAAGTATGATGCCATGAATCTAAAAAACTGGCTATGTGGCGATGGAAAGATCACCATTTTTACGTATGAATTGAAAGAACCCTGTTTTCGTTCATTGAAAACAAGGTTCTTTGACAGCCTGCATTATCAATCATATTGATAACTTTATAATATTACTTTTTAAAACTTTTAATAATAATTTTTACGATAACGATGATAACAATAATAAGAAACGTATAATTTATTAGTGAAACAATACTGTCAATTATCATAATATTATCGGATTACAGCAACATTTCCAGATAAATTTATATCTCTAGTGCTGAGTTTTATTAATCCATTTATCAGTAAATAAGATGAAAGTGTTCCATCTACGTAGACATGCACGTCTTTACCACTAGAACTAATTGTGGTACCTATATTATTTTCCTTCCACTCAAAGCCATAAGTAAAACCAGTAAATTGTGTATATGGCTCCAATTTTTCAATGCGTCCTGTATTGCTATTACCGGAAGTTGTATATCTTAACTTTAAAAGGATTTTTGCATTCGTTAAATAATTAGTTTTTTGAGTAGCTACTGTAACATTTCCATTAGTCTTACGAGCAAGTAAGTTAATAGTTGCAGAATTTGATTCTACTTGCATACTATCATACATTTTATTTAAGTATACTATAGCTTCTTCATCGGATTTAAACGACATTGGTTTTACGCCAGCAGGTACCTCCTTTTCTGATACTACTTTCAAATCTTCGGTAGTAATATGCTTGTAATTTTCCTCTGAAGCTAATACATTACCAGAACAAATAATGGAAAATAATAACATAATACTAATTAATCTTTTAATCGTTTTAATCATTTTCTTTTCTCCTTATTTATATAATATGATTCAAGTGAAAAAAGCCATATTTTAAAATCCCATTAGAAATTTGCACATATTGTAATTTTGAGATTTTAAAGATCAGCAGCCAGGCGGGAACTGATTAGTCCATTGGAATCACCTCTTTCTTTAAAAATAATATTATATAATTGCCTTATTTCTTTGAAATAAAATTTGCTGTTTTAAAAACAATTATACCTGATTAAAAAACCGGGAATCTTGTTGTCCTTGCAGGATTCCTGTTGCTGAAATATCAAGTGAATGAAAGAAACTAAAAAAAAGCAGCCGTTGGTGTATTGGAAAATAAGCACTTGATAAATCACAAGTACCCTCCAATCAACTACCAACGACCGCTTACAACAATCGAATTTCATTGATATAAATATTTAGCCATATTATAAAGGATAATCAGGGATGTGTCTATATAAATTGCTCGACAATTTTCGCCATTTAACTTATCACGTTAATTACAGCTAGTATTTATTTATAAAACCAACAAACGACAGGGAGCTGTTTGCATGGCCTCAAAATGGTTAACAATTAAAATTAGTAATAGATTGTATGCCCATAAGGACAAGTTGGACAAATGGTCACTAAATCAAATTTTATATTGATTGTTAATTGAAAATACGTATTGAGTATGGTAAAATTAGGGACGGATGTTCTAATAGTAATCCTTTCCCCGGATTTATGCAGGAAGGAGGATATATTGGGTAAATCGCTCAAGGGGAAAAACTTGGAAAAGGTATATCCAGGAACGATGTACTTTATCAGTCCTGGTCTGTTAATAGGTTTGGCAAAAGAAAGACTATTCATATGGTTGATTATTTGTATAAATAATTGCAGAAATTCGTCAAAGGAATCTTACGCTACTCACTATAAACGGATAAAAAAAGATTTATTGTCAAAGAATGTATAGGTGTGATTATAAAAACATTCAAAAGAAAAATGCTGGCTTTAAATATATCACACTATACACATTTAGACATATTCTTGCAACACGAGCTATTGAAAATGGAATGCAGCCCAAAACACTTTAGCGCATACTTGGTCATGGGACATTAAAAATGACTTTGGATTTATACTTTCATGTGACAGAAGATATAATCTTTACGGAGATGCAGATAATGAAACAGAAACAAGTATAATGATTAATGGTGCAGTAGAGCAAGTTTAATACATATAGAAGAGATAGTAAAATACATAAAATAAGGAGAAAATGACAATATGGAACAGTATAAGCAGGAATTTATTGAATTCATGGTAGACAGCAATGTCCTTAAATTTGGCGACTTCACATTGAAAAGCGGAAGAAAATCTCCGTTTTTTATGAATGCAGGTTCCTATGTGACAGGTGCACAGCTTAAAAAGCTGGGTGAATACTATGCAAAGGCTATCCACGATAATTTTGGTGATGATTTTGATGTTCTGTTCGGGCCGGCTTATAAGGGAATCCCCTTAAGCGTTACCACTGCCATCGCTTTTCACGAGCTGTATGGAAAGGAAATTAAGTACTGCTCAAACAGAAAAGAAGAGAAGGACCATGGCGGTGATGCCGGAATCCTCCTCGGAAGCCCCATAAAGGATGGAGACCGGGTAGTGATCATTGAGGATGTGACTACTTCCGGAAAATCCATTGAAGAGACCTTCCCCATTATCAAGGCTCAGGGAAATGTGGAGATTTTAGGCCTTATGGTTTCCTTAAACCGCATGGAAAAGGGAAAAGGGGACAAGGGAGCTTTGGATGAGATCCATGAAAAGTATGGATTTAAAGCCGCCGCCATCGTTTCCATGGCAGAAGTTATTGAATATCTGCATAACAGGGAGTATAATGGAAAAGTTATTATTAATGATGGTATAAAAGAGGCCATTGACGCTTATTACGAAGTCTATGGTATAAAATAATCCCTTCCAGGGATACTTTTATGCCCAGAGAACATGGGCGAGAGAGAGGAAACACCCTACGGGTATACCTTGATGCCCAGAGAACATGGGCGAGAGAGAGGAAACACCCTACGGGTATACCTTAATGCCCAGAGAACATGGGCGAGAGAGAGGAAAGGAGACTTGGTATGGAAAGAGTTTATAAAACGATGAGAAATATTGGAGCTTTAAGCATTGGTGTTGGAATTGTAGTGACAGTTATCGGAATTGCCGCCGGGACCATATCAATTATAAACGGAGCGTTCTTGTTGAAGAGAAAATCTGAAATTACATTTTAACTGTTATTATAGGAGAGGATGCTGGTTGAAAGGTGTGGCTTTAAGCAGCCTCTCTCTTTTTTGCGCGAGTAATGAGCGGAATGAATATGCTTGCATATTCATTGGGCGAATACCACGGCAGCTAAGGAAAACTTGTTTCCTTAGCGCCGCATATAGATGGAGCTGTTATGATTAGAAATGCGACAAAACGGCAGAAGATGGGTTGGGTAATCTTTATATTTTACCTGATCTTTTTGGCATACTTTTTATTTTTTTCCGATTATTTCGGCAGGGGGAGTCATGCTCAGCAGGAATATGCATACAACTTAACCCCGTTTAAAGAAATACGGCGCTTTATTATTTACCGCCATGTGGTCGGAATGAAGTCCTTTCTGCTGAACATTGTGGGAAACATCGTGGGCTTTATGCCCTGTGGTTTCTTTCTTCCGATCATCAGCCGCAGAAGCCGCTGCTGGTTTAATACGACGTTGTTGAGCTTTCTGTTCAGCTTATGCATTGAAACCATCCAGCTTGTATTTAAGGTGGGATGCTTTGATGTAGACGACATGATACTGAATACGCTGGGGGGTATCCTTGGATACATCCTTTACAAAATCGTACAGTATACAAGAGTAAGATTAAGGAGGAAAAAGCGTGCAAAAGCAGAAAAAAGTGTCCTATATTAGGAAGTCCTTTGCAAAGAGAAGCTTTCTATGCCTGGGACTTGCGGTTGGGGCACTTGTACTTGGAATTATTGGAATCATCAGTTCTGTAATGGCGGAAGGACAGGCACAGCTTAATGTGGCGGCTGTTTGCTTCTGCAGCTTATTGATTTCATTTTTTTCAATGGTTTATGGTGTTTTTTCTTTCTTTGAAAGGGAAAAAAAATACATACTGTCTAAAGTAGGAATGGGGATCAGTCTGATCCTTATCATTCTTTGGACAGTTCTTATTATTATAGGAATAAAGGGGTAAGGATTATGGATTATCAAATGATGTTTCAACAGGAAAATGAGAATATTAAGGAGCGCTTTGAACTGTCTATGGAGCGGATCGGTCAGATGGCATCGGAACAGACTGTGCCGGAGCCGTATCGTGATTATTTTATCAGGACAGCATCCTTTATCGCCATGATGGGGGAATATCTCCGGTTCATTGAGTCCGGAAACCAGAAAGCAGCTCCGTTGGAGATTTTAAGAGAATGGAACCAGAAGCTTTACCAGGATATTTTACCAGGCCATTATGAGGAAAGCTATGCAAATCCGGCGTATGCAGTATCAAAGCTGGGAGAGGGCTATGGCCAGCTTCTTTCGTATCTGTATAAAGAGATCCGGGGAGACATTGTATTTGTCCACGAGTGGAGGCTTACGGATCTAACCATATTAAATGAAACGCTTATTGAAATTTACAACATATTTGAGGAGGAAATCCCTGAGGTTTCCCGGATAAAAGAAGTGATCTACTGGTTTGTCAGCGATTATACGGATCATACGGTTACTTTCCGGGTCAGAGAAGGGCTTGACCCGACGCTTTCCTTTGCAACGGATATCATCCGGGATAATGATTTAAATGATCTTCGGTATTTGTATTACTTTGGCGAGTATATTTCCGACTCAGAATTAAAAACTGCAGAGTTCTTAAATTCCCTGCCAGAGGAAACGGTACGCCTTATGGCGGATACCTACACAGAAGGGTACCGCAAAGGCTTTGAGGTAATGGGAAGGGATTTAAAGAAAAAAGGAGCGGTGCAGATTCGCTATGAACTGGGCTTTGAACGTATGGTGAAGTATGCCATGGAGAATTTTGAAAAGCTTGGCCTTCAAGTGATCCTTTGCCGTGCGGCTGTCTGGACAGTCAATACCAATGCCGGCCGGAAGAACGGTTACTACAGCACATCCCCCAACAGGCAGTATGTTTACGATCATAGGTACGACGATGCTCTATATCTGAATAAAGCGTTTAAAGACCGGAAAGCGGCTGTTTTGAAGGTGGCTTATGAAACCTACAAAGAACAGGCAGCAGCATTTGCCGGCCCAGCGGTAATGGAAACCTTTGGAAAAGAAGGCTTTGAGCCAGTTAATAAGCCAGAAGCCAACCGTCTGGATGCCAGACAGGAAAAGCTTTCAGCGGAAATGTCTAATGAAACTTCTAGAATTCTCAATCAATACGTACCAGGAGATGAGACCAGCTTTACGATTATAGCTTTCCCGGTACCGGAAATCGGAGAAGACTTTGAGAAGATTTTTGAAGAGACCATTGCCATCAACACCCTTGATTATGAGAAATATAAGGCGATCCAGCAGGCGGTTATCGATGTTCTCGATGAGGCTGATTACGTGGAGGTAACGGGAAAAGGAAACAACAAAACCCACTTAAAAGTGGCCCTTCACCCGTTGAACGACAGGGATAAGGAAACAAAATTTGAAAACTGTGTGGCTGATGTGAACATTCCCCTTGGAGAGGTGTTTACGTCCCCAAGACTTACAGGAACAGAAGGAACTTTGGCTGTCAGTACGGTATATATTACGGATTTCCAGTTCAAAGACCTTGTCATGACCTTTGAAAATGGTATGATAAAGGACTATTCCTGCAGCAATTTTGAGGATCAGGAGGAAGGAAAAGCACTTGTAAAACAGGTGATCTTAAAGAACCAAGATACCCTTCCCATGGGAGAATTTGCCATAGGAACCAATACCACGGCCTATGCCATGGCCCGTAAGTTCGGAATTCTCGATAAACTGCCTATCCTCATTGTGGAAAAGATGGGCCCCCACTTTGCGGTGGGTGACACCTGCTACAGTTGGGCGGAGGACAGCCCTGTTTACAACCCCAATGGGAAGGAGATCATCGCCAGAGATAATGAGGTTTCCATTCTCAGGAAAGAAGATGTATCAAAGGCCTATTTCAGCTGTCATACGGATATAACCATACCTTATGCGGAACTGGATAGGATCGAGGCTGTCACGGCTTCCGGAAAAAGGATTTTAATTATTGATGACGGCAGATTCGTATTAAAGGGCACTGAGGAATTAAATATTCCATTGGCGGGTCTCTAATTGTTTAAAATAACTAAAAATATACAAATATTTAACAAATATTATAAAAAAGCTTATAAAATAAAAGAACATGCCGATAAGATATACAAAGGTTTAAGGTTGAAAGAAAAACTTCTTTCAACCTTGAGTTTATGAATCGGCGGAATATGAAATTATATTGCCTTGATTCATTCGTATACAAAAATAGGATAGATAAAGTGAATGGAGGACAAAGGTGAAGAATTTAAAGATTGGTAAAAGAATTGGACTTGCTTTTGGAGCTATCCTCGTGCTGTTCTTATTAGTTTCCACAATTTCCGTGATAAGCTTAAGGCAAAATAACGGTAAGTTTGTAGATTTTTTTAACAACGGACACCAGATCGATGTAAAGACACTTGAGATGAGACGTGATATTCAGTCTGCAGCTAAAAATGTAGGATATGCAACCATGAGCCTTGATTTAAAGACTACCGGGGATTATATTGATGCTGCGGAAGCGGATTTAAAAACGTTCCGTGACAAGATACAATTTTTAAGGGAAAACTATCAGGGGGACCTGTCCCTGGTGGACGGCATTGAAAATACCTTAAATGAGGCGCAGCCTTTCAAGGATCAGGTGTTTGGTCTTGCAAGGGAAAATAAAACCAGACAGGCAGCAGATATATTCTTTGAATCGTTAAACCCCTATTTTATAAAGGTTCAGGAGGATCTGGTAGAGATCAGTGACATTGTAGAGGAGAAAGCCGATGCCAATTATAAGAACGCCCAGCAAATGGCGGGAGTCACTCAGACGGTAGTGGTCGCTTTACAGGTCCTTGCTGTATTAGCTACCTTAGGCTTTTCTATTTTTACAACTAGAAGCATTGTTTCGCCGGTCAAAGAGATTGAGAAGGCCGCCGAAGAGATGTCAAAGGGAAGCCTTCATATCCAGTTAAATTACAAGTCAAAGGATGAACTGGGCGTTTTGGCCGACAGCATGCGGACCACCATTTCCAATATAGGAAACATGATTGACGATATCAGCAGCTTGTTGACATCATTGGCAATCGGTGATTTCCGGGTCAGCTCCAAGCACCAGGAACAATATGTCCAGGATTATGAGCCTATTCTTATGGCTATGCACGGAATCAGGAATAATTTAAGTGAAGCCCTTTTCCGCATTAACCAATCAGCAGATCTGGTAGCTAATGGTTCGGAGCAGGTATCCTCCGGTGCTCAGGCATTGTCCCAGGGATCAACGGAACAGGCTTCTTCCATTCAGGAGCTTGCGGCTGCTATAAGCGATATATCAAATCAGATAAATGTCAACGCCCAAAATGCAAAAGAGGCTCGTTCTACATCAGAGGAATCAACCAGGAATGTGGAGAAGAGCAGTGAGAAAATGTCGGAAATGAACCAGGCAATGATGAAGATCAGTGATAAGTCCAATGAAATCGGAAAGATTATAAAGACCATTGAGGATATCGCTTTCCAGACCAATATCCTGGCATTGAATGCGGCCGTTGAAGCCGCCCGTGCCGGCGAAGCCGGAAAAGGCTTTGCAGTTGTGGCGGATGAAGTACGTAACCTGGCAAGCAAATCCGGAGAAGCAGCAAAGAACACCACGCTTCTCATTGGAGAAAGCATGCAGGCCGTGGAAAACGGAACCAAGATTACTGCTGAGACAGCGAAGGCTATGCAGGCAGTCGTGGAAGGAAGCAGGCGCATTAACACAATTATTGAAGAGATTGCATTGGCCTCTGACAAGCAGGCGGTGGCAGTTGATCAGGTGGCACAGGGAATCGACCAGATTTCCTGCGTGGTTCAGACGAACTCCGCCACAGCGGAGCAAAGTGCTGCGGCAAGTGAAGAACTGTCAGGCCAGGCCCAGATTATGAAGGGACTTGTTGAGGGGTTTGACCTTTATGAGGGCGAGGAGGAAAAGGTATCCTCAAAACCCAGAGATTCCCGGCCAGAAAAGCCGGTTTATGGAGAAGCTCATGATGTCCCGGTTCTTAACATTGATCCGGTTTATTTTGAAGAACCCTCATTTGGAGGCGGAAAGTATTAAACATACATAGTCAGGCGGGAGGCCGGAGAGATTAAGATATCTTTCCGGTTCTCCCGCCCTTCTTGTACTCCCCGTGAGCGATGGTAAAATTTTTAGAAAACCATTGACGAAGCAGAAAAAAACTTGTATTATAATTAATAAGTAAAGATAGAATAATAGGCTATAATTATTAATTTATCTAATAAACTGTATTACTGTTAATAATGAATCCTCACATCAAACAAAATAAAAGGAGAATTTACTATGGCAAAAGTATCGATTGTTATGGGAAGTGATTCTGATATGCCTGTTATGGCTCAGGCTGCAGATGTTTTGAAAAAATTGGGAGTGGAGTTTGAGATGACGGTGATCTCCGCCCACAGGGAACCGGATATATTTTTCGAATATGCGAAAACGGCAGAAGCAAGAGGCGTAAAGGTCATAATTGCCGGTGCAGGCAAGGCTGCTCATCTACCGGGGATGTGTGCTGCTCTGTTCCCAATGCCGGTGATCGGCATTCCCATGAAGACTTCGGACCTTGGCGGAGTGGATTCTCTTTATTCTATCGTCCAGATGCCTTCCGGAGTTCCGGTTGCCACTGTTGCGATTGGCGGAGGGACCAATGCTGGAATTCTTGCAGCTAAAATTTTAGCGGTCAGTGACGAAGCGCTTTTAGGAAGGCTTAAAGAATACTCGGAAAACTTGAAAAACGAGGTGGCAGAAAAAGCGGAGAAATTAGATCAGATCGGCTATCAGGAATATTTATCCCAGATGAAGAAGTGAGAAAATCGGAGGCGAGGAGAAAAAATGGATTATAAGAATGCAGGAGTGGACATTGAAGCCGGATATAAATCGGTTGAATTAATGAAAAAGCATGTGCAGGATACCATGAGACCTGAGGTTCTTGGAGGGCTCGGGGGATTTTCCGGGGCATTTTCCATGTCAGCCTTTAAAGACATGGAGAAACCGACTCTGGTATCAGGAACCGACGGGGTAGGCACAAAGCTGAAGCTTGCATTTTTAATGGACAGGCACGATACCGTTGGAATCGACTGTGTGGCCATGTGTGTCAATGATATCGCATGTGCAGGCGGGGAGCCTTTGTTCTTCCTGGATTATATTGCCTGCGGCAGGAATTACCCGGAAAAAATCGCAGAGATCGTCAGCGGAGTTGCAAACGGCTGCAAGCAGGCCAATGCTGCTTTGATCGGCGGTGAGACCGCGGAGATGCCGGGATTTTATCCTGAGGATGAATACGATCTGGCCGGTTTCGCAGTAGGTGTGGTGGATGAGAAGGATCTTATTACCGGGGCTGATGTCAAAGAGGGGGATGTGCTCATAGGAATCGCCTCATCCGGAATTCACAGCAATGGCTTTTCTCTGGTACGCAAGGTGTTTGACATGACAAAAGAAAGCCTGGATACCTATTATGAAGAACTGGGAAAAACCCTTGGCGAAGTGTTGATCACTCCTACCAAAATTTATGTTAATTCATTAAAAAGTGTAAAAAACAGCGGAGCAGTGATCAAAGCCTGCAGCCACATCACCGGAGGCGGCTTTTATGAAAACATTCCCCGTATGCTTCCTGAGGGTATCCGGGCGGTTGTTGAAAAGAACAGCTATAAAGTGCCTGCCATCTTTGGTCTGCTGGCGGATAAAGGCGGTATTGAGGAAGAGATCATGTACAATACCTATAATATGGGAATCGGAATGATTCTTGCAGTGAGTCCGGCGGATGTGGATACGGCTATGGAAGCAATCCGCGGAGCTGGGGAGGTTCCCTATGTGATCGGCCATACGGAAAGAGGAGAGAAGGGCGTGACCTTATGCTGAAAATCGGGATATTGGTTTCCGGCGGGGGAACCAACCTTCAGGCAGTCTTAGATGCGATAGATTGCGGAAGGATCACCAATGCAGAGGTAACAGTGGTCATCAGCAATAACCAGAACGCATATGCCCTGGAAAGGGCCAGAAAACATGGAATTGAGGCTCTCTGCATATCTCCTGTGGATTATAAGGAGAGGGAAGACTTTTATGAAGCGCTTCTTTCAACGATTGACCAGTACTGCCTTGATCTGATCGTTCTGGCCGGATATCTGGTTGCGATTCCGGTATCCATGATACAAAAGTACAGGAACCGTATCATCAACGTTCATCCATCCCTTATTCCGTCTTTTTGCGGAAAGGGATATTATGGGCTTAAGGTTCATGAAGCTGCCCTGGCCTGTGGGGTGAAGGTTACGGGAGCTACGGTCCACTATGTAGATGAGGGAATGGATACAGGGCCGATTCTTTTACAGAAGGCGGTTGAGGTCCGGGAAGGAGATACACCGGAGACTTTGCAGCGGCGTGTCATGGAAGAGGCAGAGTGGCTTATCCTTCCCCAGGCCATACAGATGATTGCAAACGGACAGGAGGAATCGTAATGAAGGTTTTGATCATAGGCGGAGGCGGGCGTGAGCATGCCATTGCATGGAAAATCTCCAGAAGCCCTAAGGTTGATAAAATATATTGCGCCCCTGGAAATGCAGGAATTGCAGAGATTGCAGAATGCGTGGATATGGGGGTAATGGATTTTGACAGGCAGGTAGCATTTGCCAGGGAAAAGGAAATCGATCTGACCATCATAGGACCGGATGATCCTTTGGTTGCCGGAGCTGTGGATGCGTTTGAGGCAGCCGGACTAAGGGTGTTCGGCCCGCAAAAACGTGCGGCTTTGCTGGAAGGTTCCAAGTCATTTTCCAAGGATTTAATGAAAAAGTATGGTATTCCCACAGCAGCATATGAAGTTTTTGATTCTCTGGAAGAGGCATTAAGTTATGTGAAAACAGCCCCAATGCCCATTGTGTTAAAAGCTGACGGCCTGGCTTTGGGAAAGGGAGTCCTGATTTGCGGCACAAGGGAAGAGGCGGAACTCGGGGTAAAGGATTTAATGCTTGATAAACGGTTTGGCTCCGCAGGAGACCGGATCGTGGTGGAAGAGTTTATGACGGGCCGGGAGGTATCGGTGCTCTCCTTTGTGGATGGAAAGACTGTTAAAATTATGACATCCGCCCAGGATCATAAGCGGGCAAAAGACGGAGACCAGGGTCTTAATACAGGGGGAATGGGAACTTTTTCTCCAAGTCCGTTTTATACGGAAGAAGTGGATAGATTTTGTAAGCGATATATTTATCAGGCGACCGTGGATGCCATGAAGGCAGAGGACCGGGAATTTAAGGGTATTATGTTCTTCGGACTGATGCTGACGGAAAAAGGCCCCAGAGTATTGGAATACAATGCCAGGTTTGGTGACCCAGAGACACAGGTGGTGCTTCCCAGGATGAAGAATGACATCGTGGAGGTTTTTGAGGCTTGTATTGACGGAACTCTGGATCAGACAGACCTGCAGTTTGAAGATAATGCGGCGGTCTGCGTGGTATTGGCATCAGAGGGCTATCCGGAGAAGTATGAAAAGGGCTATCCCATTGACGGGCTGGAAGCATTTAAGGGACAGGAGATATATTTTGCCTTTCATGCAGGAAGCAAGTTTGACGGCAGCGGTACAGTGGTGACCAATGGCGGAAGAGTGCTGGGAGTGACGGCAATCGGAGCGGATTTAAGGGAAGCCAGAGAACATGCCTATCAGGCGGCGGAATGGGTATCTTTTGAGAATAAGTATATGAGACGGGATATTGGTAAGAGTATTGACCAGACTTAAAAAAGAAGCGGGAAATTAAGAGACTCTTGGCGGGAACACCGCTGCAGTATAACTGGTCGATTCTCATCTTTTGACAAAAAGCACAAGACGGCTTATTTAGCCATCTTGTGCTTCTTTGTCGCTTTTTTGTCATTTGATTGGCAGAAGTTCAATGTAACCTCTTGTGCCGACAGGCTCAAGCTGGATGCGAGGGTTTGATGAATCCCACTGTGCGCCAATGACAGCTGGATCGTATTTACTGATTGCTGTCTGCACATCTTCAATGGCCACAAATACACTTTTTACAGTTTCCATCTGTTTCTCCTTTCTGAGTGCGCGGTATTTGACTCCATAAGGCGTGAAAAGATAGAGCGGAACGGGGCTTTTCGCATATTCCCTGGGATTGCACCCAAATTCACGGAAGAACGCCCGCTGATAGCCGTCCACGCTGCCAAATCCAAGGTCCAAAGCAGTATCTATAATTTTACAGGATTCATCCCGCAGCTTGATTGCTGACTTGGAGAGCCGCAGGCGCCGGATATAATCGGCTGGCGTCATGTTGGTATGCTGCAAGAACAGACGGTAGGAGTACCACGGCGAATAATAGGAAACGCTTGATAGAGCAGTCAGTGTGATAGTTTCTGATAAGTGTTCCGCAATATAATCCTGCATCCTCTGGACAGCCTCGATTTTTTCTTCCATTTTTTCACCACCTTATGCTCCTTATCTTACATTGACAGTGAGAGAAACTTCTCGACTATTTTTGCTAATCCGGTATAAGTTTACCACGTAACCATGGCGGAAGAACCGGCTTATTTTTCCCATGTTGCCGGACGGGTCAAATTTATAGGGATATTTGTATTCGAATTTCCGATTGCTGAATTAATCTGCATTTGTGTTAAAAAGATGCTATTACTCAAATCTGCATTTTTTATGTTGGCGTCACGGAGGTCAGCACCTAAAAAGTTAGTCTTCCATAAGCTGCATCCGGATAAGTTTGCAGCGATCATTAATGACATACTGAAATTCTTTCTGTCAAGATTTGCTTTCTTAAAATTTCTTCCCAAATAGTTTAAACCGTGAAATTGATTTGATGTATCATTTGATGAAATATCAGTGCTTATCTGTTTTAATACGTTGTTTACGTTTAATCTGTATTCTGAGAGATCCAGCATCGCAATATGATCCATGGGCTGCTGTACCATTTGTTCACTTTCGGAGATAAGCAAATCAATCGTTGATTTTAGTAGTTCATCTGATGTCAAAGTAAATGCCTCAACCAGGTACCATAGCATCTGATGCAACTGATATACAATCATAAATATCTGAAAGAGTTTATCTTTCTGTTCAGAATTTGATTTCCATGTTCCATCTGGTAAATATAGTTGAGTCGTTCTTTGCCCCGCTCCGAAACAGTCATAAGCCAAACAACCTTTGTAATTTTTGTCCGCCAGTCTGGAATGGATTTTGCAGCAAAAATCCGAATCAAGATGTTTGCATGGTGTCCCAGCTTCTTTATTGGCAGGAAAACCATCTGTTTTTGTGCAGTACAAAGCAACGCAGCATAAGCCGCTGCATTTTTTGCAATCAATTTTCAGCTTACTTATCAAATCGTCATATTTACCATCTGCTTTATCCTTTGTCACAAGATCACCGCCTTAGTTTATTGATTAAATTCCTGTTATGAATGAGTAAACAATTTTTTCTTATAGATATCTTACCATATATTGAAGAAAATTTTAACCAGCTTTCACAGGCATAGACCGTATGATTGCCATAATGTAATAAAATAGCCGGCAAGTGCCAAAGCACCTGCCAGCCTCTTTTATAAAGTCCCGTTTTGGATACGGTCTCTAAGGTTTAAAATTTTATCCCGGATAAGGGTTATTGTTTCTAAAAATGCGGTATCATCCATGCCGCTGGGATCGTTAAGTCCCCAATCTTCCCGGTATTTACAGGGCAGGAACGGGCACTTTACATTACAGCCCATTGTAATAACAATATCTACCGGAGGAATTTCAGATAGGAGCTTGCTATGCTGGGTTTGCTCCATATCAATTCCATAAAGTCGATTCATAAGCCGTACTGCGTCCTGGTTAATTTGCGGTTTGGCCTCTGTCCCGGCGGAATAGCTTTCATAAGTATCTGAGGCAAGGTGTTTGCCAAGAGCTTCGGCTATCTGGCTGCGGCAAGAGTTATGGACGCATACAAACGCTACTTTGGGTTTATTCATATATAAACTACCCCCTGGTTTTATTAATTACAACGTTTCTTCCAGTTTCCAAATATTTCTGTCCGCCCGAAATGGCAGACATGATAAGGCACCTAAAAACCCGATCACAAAAAATAACATCGCCGCGCCGGAGCCTTTTCCTGTTCCAAACAGTGGAGTCCACAGACTGCCTGCCGGCTGTCCTGCCATAAATGGTTCAAACACCCGGTCTACCAAAATGCCGCCGCACAGATATCCCAGGGGAATGGTGAAAAACTGTAAGGTATTCCTTGCTGAATAGACACGGCCCTGCATTTCAATAGGGATCATTGTTCGGAAAAGAACATCCATGTTGGCGTTCATAACAGGAATAAAGATCCAGCCAAGGACTGCGCCAAAACACCATACAGGAGTACTCCTGCCAAAAGCAAGGATAAAGTTCTCAGTACTCATGGAAAAAAGCAGGCAATTACAAATCACTCGAACCCGGCTTTTTGGCGGAGGCAGCATAGAAACCAAAATGCTTCCTACCATTGTTGCAATTCCTGTAACAGTGCTGATCATTCCAAGGGCCAGTTCTCCGCCGCCGGCACGTGACAGTACCATAGCGGGCAGGGCGGCATTGAAGATAGAAGCAGTAAAATTGATCACAGCCAAAAACAGAATCAGATCCAGAATTCCCCGGTTATCTTTAAGATACCGCAAGCCGCTTTTGGCAGACTGCAATACCGTTTCCCTCTCCAGGCCCCGGCCTTCTTTGGCCTGCGGGATTTTGACAAAGCATAACAGCGATAGGAACGCTATGGAAAATGTAATTAAATCGAATAGGATGACAAGACGGATGCTTCCAAAAGAAAGCAGGGCGGAAGCCAGCATAGGCGTCAGTACGGTAACCAACGAATTGGATAAGGAACGCATCCCGCTTACCTTCTGGTAATGCTTTTGCGGGGCCAACAGGCTGATGGCTACATCCGATGCAGGCTGCTGTACCGTGTTCATCAATCCATTCAAGGTGTTGATTAAATACAGATGCCAAATCTGGAGTTTACCAGTTGTCATCAGAATAAGCACCGAAACAGTACACAATGCCGCAAAGCTGTCACTGAGCAGCATCGTAGCCTTTTTGTTCCACCGGTCACTCAGTGCACCTGCAAAAATGCTTAAAAGGACATAGGGTGCATAGGAACAGATGGCCAATAACGAGGTGGTGAGAGCCGACCCCTGCTGTTGATAAGACCAGATCACCAGCGCAAAGTTGGTCATTGCACTGCCCAAGGCCGAAAATGACTGCGTAATCCATAAAATCAGGAAATTACGAAGTTCCCCGATGTTTGTTTTTAAATTTTTTAACATGACTTTGCTCCTTTTTCAAATAAAATCTTTATGATTTATTGAAAGTGCAAAGTCCAACGGACGAATTCAATCTACTCCGTGCAGTTTCGTCCGTTTCAGACTTTGCACGGAGCGGTGCCAATACAGAGCAGCATTTTTATTCTCCTTTATATTTACGGTTTTCGTTTCAAATCAAAATCACTTATAAGTAATTTTATTTATTTTACCATATCTGAGGCCAGAAAACTATACGGAATTCTAAAATGATAAGCGAATCATCATATCGTGCAGGTTTCATTAAAATTACAAGCATTTACTACCTATTTCTATTATTCGATGATTCCGGGTATTTACGTGCAGGCGGTGGGATATGGAAAGTACTGTTCTGCCTTCGCAGGCACGCTCTAAAGCATCCAATACTCTGCGTTCCGTATCGCTGTCAAGGCTTGCCGTAATTTCATCCAACAGCAGAATTTCTGGAGAGGCGGCTACCGCCCGGGCAATGGAAAGCAGTTGAAACTGCCCCTGCGAAAAGATGGCTTTTTCCACAGGGGTATTATAACCTTCCGGGAGTGCCAAAATGCTTTCGTGAAGTCCAACCAGTCTTGCAGCATCCTCCACCTGTTTTTGGCTGATGGCAGGATCAAACAAAGAAATCTGTTCTGCCATCGTGCCTGATACGGAATGGAATGACTGTTCCACATAGCCGAACAGCTTTCTCTTCCTGGTATCTGGGATTTTAGATGCCTCCACACCGTCTACAAGCACTCGCCCTTCATTAGGGCAATACAGTCCCAGCAGCAAACGGAAGATCGTGCTTTTTCCTGCGCCCGTTCTGCCCACAAGGGTGACCGCTTCGCCGCTTTCTACCTTAAAGCAAAGGTCGTTTAACACGGTATTTTCCTTATCATAGCAAAAGCTTACATGATCAAAGAAGATACAGGGCTTTGTGTTTGGAATTGGTCCCTTACCGGTGACCGATTCGTCTGTTTTTTCCCGTTCCGGCTCATTTAAGAATTCGTTGATTCTCTTTACTCCTGCAACAGCGGATTGGATATTTTGAATTTCCATACCAATACTTTCCAGAGGGTCAAATACCTTATTCACATAAGCGATGATGGCTACTGCAGTACCGACGGTAACACCAAAGAACTGCTGCACCTGTCCGCCCAGAGCGGCGCATATCATCATCACCGCAATTACGCAAGAACTGATGAAGATAACAATGGGAGAATAAATGGAATCATAAAGGTTTGATTTATCTGTTGCGTGGTAGCTTTCTTCAATGTAATCATCATATTTCTGCTCCATGTATTTCTGCCGGAACAGGGTGCGGATCATGCGGATCGTCCGTATTGTCTCAGGCACATGATTATTGACCTTACCCACTGCTGCGCGGTTTGCAAGCTGTGCCTTCAGTATCCGCTTCTGGAACAGGCGCGTCATGACAAACAACAGTGGTGTGACCCACAGCATCAGAATGCCAAGCCCCATGCTTTTATAAAAGATGACTGCCAGGATACTAAGTACCTTGCAGGCATCGGCAAACATACTGATAATGCCATTGGTGAACAGCGAATCTACCACATCCACATCATTTACAAAACGAGAAGTAGTTTTGCCTGCCTCGTGCCGTGCAAAATAGGCGGCAGGCAGACGCTGGAGCTTGGCGCACATTTCACTTCGAAGGCCGTGGGTGACCTTTTGACCAAACACGGTGATCATCACGTTCTGACCAGACTCCAATAAACCCGAAAGCGCCAGCAGTCCAAAATAGATCAGTGCGAGATAGAGTGGGATCGGCTGATGGGCAGTCAGCCGATTGACGATGTGTTCCAAAACCAACGGTGGGAGAAGGGCTGTCGCAATCGCTCCTGCGATGATGATCACCGTCATAAGGGTCATCCATTTGGAAGAGGAGATGATTTTTCTCAGCACAGAACCAAGACTGTTCTTATTCTTCATTTTGCTTTTCCCCCTCCATCTGTGCATGATACAATTCTGCATAAGTGGGATTTTTCTCCATCAAATCGCCATGGGTAGAAAAAACGCCTCTGCCGCCGTCTAAAAACAGCACCTGATCCAAGGCGGGAAACAGATACAGCCTATGGGAAATGAGTATCACGATTTTATCCGCAGCCAATGTACGCAGATTTTCAAAGATTTTCTGCTCCGTGCCGCGGTCAACCGCGGAAAAGGGATCATCCAAAATTAAAATGTGCTGTGCATGATAAAGTGTGCGGGCCAGAGCGGTTCGTGCCTGCTGACCGCCGGAAAGTTTTATTCCCCCGCTGCCTACTGAAGTAGCTGCTCCCTGGGGCATTTGTGACACCTCTTTCCCGAAACATACTGCCTGCAGATAAGGGGCAATGCTCCCATGTTCTCCAAGACGGATGTTCTCCTCAATACTGTCACTTACCAGGTCCGGCTGATGCCCCATGTAGGAAATCAGTCTGCTGCGTTCGTAGCCGCTCAGAGTGGAGAGTTCCCGTTCTCCCACACGGATGCTGCCTTCATAGGGAACTTCTCCAATCAAGGCTTTGCCCAGTGCAGATTTACCGCTTGCCACAGGCCCTGTCACACCAAGGATTTGCCCGGGGCCGGCAGAAAAGGAAAGGCCTTTGAGGATTTTAGGGCCACCCGGCCAACCCAGGGATAAGCCAGATACCGTGAGTCCCGCAGGTTTTGAAAAGTCGATGGCGGAATCCGTATTCTGTTCCACATATTCTTTCATCAGCGGTTTAATTCTTACCCATGAAACTTGTGCCTTTTGCACGGCATTGAACAGATTAGCTGCTTTGGAGGATTTGAGGGCCATTTTTGTAAAACAGGAAAGAAAAGTAGTAAACGCCGCGATGTTCCAGTTGGTCCAACCGGTTCCAAGCACGTTTTTAGAGCCTGAATAAATAATCAAAACTGCTCCGCACATGGAGATAATGTTGTAAATCGGCTGCATGGCACTTCCCCATAGGTTCGCTGAAACTGCACGTTTCTCATAATCCGCAAGATGAGATTCGTAAACACTGTCACGATTTGGCTCACAGCCATACACACGGTAGGTAATGGAATTAGAAATTCTGTCCATGGTGGCACTGTTTAACCGGCCTGCACTTTTCTTATATTCCATATTATACTGTGTGATGCGAATTTTCAGCTGCCCTGCAATGAAATAGGCAATGGGTGTAAAGATGCCGGAAAGCAAAGCCAGCCGCCAGTCATAAACAAAAAGCATGGCAAGATAAGATGCCAGTACCACGCCGGTATCAAATATTTCCGTGGTAAATTTCCGCATTCCCTCCACGCATGCGTCCACATCGGTCACCGCTTTGGTCATGATAGCTCCAAGGCTTTCCTGCTCCAGTTCCTCCTGGCTCATATTTACCAAACTGTTATACAGCATGTGCCGCATGTTGCGGCTTGTATCATTGGCGAACCTCCGTACATAAAACCGTTTGATGCAGCGCATCAGCTGAACGGCGAAAATGACGGCGAGGTAAGTGACTGCAAGCGATATCATGGTAGAAAAGGTCTGATACCCCTTCATGATATCGAACAGGCATTGTGCCAGCCTCCCTTCAAAATAGGGTCCGGCAATCATACCAACGTTATATAAGATACCTGAAACCATGACTAATAATAGCGGCCATAGCTCCAGTTTAAAATAGGACAGGATGTGGTCGGGCTTAGTAACTTTTTCGATCTGTTTTGGCTGGCTCATTATTGATGCCCCCTTTTAAAATGCGCTTAACTTCATGATACTATATCTATTTTCTTTGGTCAAGATTGGAGGGGGCTGGCCGATTGCCGGGGCCGATTGAAATCTAAGTACCCGATAAAATGTTAACTTTCGTTAATTAAAAAATCATTGACAGGCCCAGATTTTCATGATATTGTATCTGACAGGTGGTGTAATATGACAAAAGGTCAGCTGGAAGCTAAAATCAGTGAAGTTGTCAGTAAATTTGAAGTTGAATATATGGGAAGGGGTCCAAAGACGATCCGTACCTATGTATTAAATGATATGATCATAGTCAGGTTAATTGGATTCTTAAGCCCTTCAGAAAAGAAACTGACGGAAAGCGCGCAGGGTATTGAGCTGCTTAAGAAAGTCCGGACTTCCCTGTTCGAGGGCGGAAGAGAATATCTGGAGAAAATATTAACAGATGTTATGGATATGTCAATTATCAGCACTCACTCGGATATCAGCACGAAAACAGGTGAAAAGATCATTGTTATTACGGTTGATAGAAATTTGGAAGAGTTATATACAGCTAAATAACACCGGAAGACGTCACAAAGTAGAATTAATTCTAAGTTGTAAGTAAGCCGATATCCATGAACTGGATATCGGCTTTATATATATCGAAGGAGGAGGCGATGAATGAATAGGAGAATACTTTAACAACGAAATAAGAAGGTATTCGGCATGATTTTGTAAAGGGCATTTGGAAAAACAGCAGAACAATCACATGCCTGGAATATTAAAATAGAAACTATGTAATACTTAATAAAATTGGGAAACAAAGGTTGAAGAAGATCATTATAACTACATGGTTTGCGCCTGCCCCATGTTTGGCGCGAACTTCAGATGTGCATAAGGGCTTGCGCAGGAACGGAGGAAAATATGCTGGAATGTTTACGTGATATGAATTTACCCGAGTATGTAATGGATATATTGACTGAGTCAAAAGGTGTTGTTATTCCAAAGACCAGGGAAGATTTACTGACACTGGCAATGGGGAATTCTGAAAATACCAAGTTTTACATTGAATATGAAGTAGAAGGAAAAGGCAAGGTATTGGAAGCTACTGCTACGAAATGTAAAAACGGAGTCGTAGTCAATTATACGGACGATTACATGAGAAGACGTGATCCTGACTGTCTGTTGATTGCGGATCATAAACCAACAGATAAACCCAGATACGAAGAGGTTTATCAGTCTGATTTTAAAACTCTGAGAACGGAAACCTTTGACTGGCTGAAAAAGCAGGAGCTGATTTTTTTTCCATTTAAGTCAGGCGGACTTGAGTATGGATATGATTCAATCCTGATTGCCCCCTTAAACGCCGGATTTTTCGCTGCCGGACTTGCAGATCTGCAGGGATTTTTAAATATTGACGAGATTTCTTCTGATTTTAATCCTAGAGCGGTTGTATTTCTGGCTCCTCCGTTTCGGCATACCCATTTTGACGGTAAGCAGATCGTGGTTCATAACCGTCTGGATGAAATTCATGAAGTTTATTCCTATAATTTATATCCAGGCCCAAGCGCCAAAAAGGGCATCTACGGAGTTCTTCTCAATATTGGAGAAGAAGAAGGCTGGGTAACGGCACATGCATCTACGGTAAAAGTAATCACTCCTTATGACAATGAGATCGTCATCATGCACGAAGGTGCTTCCGGCGGCGGAAAAAGTGAAATGATCGAAGACATTCACAAGGAAATGGATGGAAGAGCTATATTAGGAAGAAATACGATTACAGGTGAAAAGAACTATCTGGTATTAAGTGAAACCTGTGATCTGATACCGGTGACAGATGACATGGCATTATGCCACCCCAAGATGCAGAATGACAGCAAAAAGCTGGTGGTTAAGGATGCGGAATCCGCATGGTTCTTGCGTCTTGATAACATCAAGTGTTATGGTTCCTCTCCTCAATATGAGAAAATACTGATTCAGCCGGAGGAGCCCCTTATCTTCTTAAACATGCAGGCAGTACCTGGTGCCACCTGTCTGGTTTGGGAACATACCCTGGATCAAAACGGAAAGCCCTGCCCCAACCCCCGTGTTGTTTTGCCAAGAAGACTGGTTCCCAAAGCCATTGATATACCTGTGGAAGTAGACGTGAGAAGCTTTGGCGTACGGACCCCGGCATGTACGAAGGAAAACCCGACATACGGAATTCTTGGTATTCTCCACATACTGCCTCCGGCACTGGCCTGGTTATGGCGTCTTGTGGCCCCAAGAGGATTCAATAATCCAAGTATTATCGATTCCCTGGAAATGACCAGCGAAGGAGTAGGATCCTACTGGCCGTTTGCTACCGGCAAAAAGGTGACCCAGGCAAACCTTTTGCTTGACCAGATTTTAAATTCAACCAATACCAGGTATGTCCTGATCCCTAACCAGCATATCGGTGCGTATGAGGTGAGCTTTATGCCCCAGTGGGTTGCCAGAGAGTACATTGCCCGCCGAGGCAGCGCCAAGTTTAAACCGGAGCATCTTGTGGAAGCCCGCTGTCCGCTTCTTGGCTTTGGTCTTGATTCCTTAAAAATTGACGGACAGTACATCAGAAGAGCATTTTTAAGGCCGGAAACCCAGCAGGAAGTAGGCATTCAGGGATATGACGACGGAGCAAAAATCCTGACAGACTTCTTTAAACAGGAGCTGATGAAATATTATACCGATGATTTAAATCCGTTAGGAAAGCAGATCATAGATATGTTCCTGGCAGGTGCTACGGTTAAGGAATATCTGGAAATCATCCCTATGAGATATTAGGATTGTCCGGAGGCCGGAGGTTTCTGGAAACAGCGCACTTGTATACTAGTGCTTGACAATGAGATTATTTTCGCTTATTCTAAGTATGAACAGAATTTGAGAAAAGAGGTCATGATATGCGGCTGACAGAACGGTATTCCAAAGAGACAGGAAGGGAATATGCACTCCGGATGTTAAAGGATAATATCATACATCTTGATCTGGTTCCCGGGAGTATGCTGAGCGAGAATGAATTGTCGTCAGAGATGAATTTATCCCGGACTCCGGTGAGAGAAGCACTGATTGAGCTGTCAAAGGTGAAAATCGTGGAAATTTATCCTCAAAAGGGAAGCGCAGTGGCTTTGATCGATTATAAGCTGGTGGAAGAGGCGATTTTTATGCGCAATGTCCTGGAATGCGCAGTTGTGGAACTGGCTTGTAAGACGGCTGGGGAAGAAGCAGTCATGGGGTTGAGAGAGAATGTGAAGCTTCAGGAGTTTTATCTGGAAAATCGTTCTCCGGAGCGGCTTCTTAAGCTGGATGATGAATTTCACCGGCTGCTGTTTCACATAACCGGCAAGGACCAGGTTTATCAGCTCATGGACAGCATTACCATTCACTTTGACAGGATACGCAGCATGTCTCTGATTGCAGTAAAGGATCTAAAGACAATTTCCGACCATCAGGCCATTGTGGAAGCCATTGCTGCAAAGGACGGAAGCAAAGCAAAAGGATTGATGGAAAAGCATTTATCCAGATATAAAATCGATGAAGAAGCCTTGCGAAAGGAATATTCGGAGTATTTTCTGTGATGTTGGCTTTATGATTTAAATATAATATAAGCGGTAATAAGAGAAGGAAAGCCTCTTTCTCTTATTACCGCTTTTTTGTGATCTGATGTCAGGCGCTTGAGAAGGATTGACTTATACATTATAAACAAAAAAAAAGAAGATATTTATGAAATATGCTGATTGAACTACTAGTATACTAGATATATACTTAAGTCAGGACTTAATAGTCATAAACAATTGCATTTGGATAGGAATAAGAAGTAAGGAAACGGAGGTATTCAAACATGAAAATGATTATGCGTTGGTTTCCCTTTGGGGATGACAGCGTGACCCTTGGCCAGATCCGCCAGACACCGGGGGTTTCCGGTGTGGCCACCTGCCTGCCTAAGGTTCCTGTGGGACAAGTATGGCCCCTGGAGACCTTAAAAGCCCTGAAAAAGGAGATCAATGAGGCCGGTCTTGAGATGGAGGTAATCGAAAGTGTCAATATCCATGAAGACATAAAGAAAGGCCTTTCTACCAGGGATGAGTATATTGATGCTTATATAAAGACCCTGGAGCATTTAAGCCTTGTTGGGGTCAAGTGTCTCTGCTATAATTTTATGCCTGTGATGGACTGGGCACGAAGTGATCTTGCCTATCAGACGGAAGACGGAAGCTATGTTATGGCTTACCGCCATGATGAGGTTTTACAGATGAATCCGGAAAAGATGGCAAAGGCCATGGAGGGAAAAGCAAGAGGATACTCCCTTCCGGGCTGGGAGCCGGAGCGGCTTTATGCCATGGCTCAGGACATTGAGTTTTATCAGTCCATGACAAGGGAGCAATATTGGAACAATATGAAATATTTCCTGGATGCGGTAGTTCCATATGCGGAGAAGTATGACATTAAGATGGCAATTCACCCAGATGATCCGCCATGGCCTCTTTATGGGCTTCCAAAGGTCATTACCAATGCGGAAAATATCCGGACATTTCTTGATTTAAACAGCAATCCCTATAATGGACTGACCTTATGCACCGGCAGTCTGGGAAGCGATTTAAGCAATGACATTCCGGCCATGATGCGGGAGTTTGGAAACAGAAAGCGGATTCATTTTGCCCACATCAGGAATGTGCACCATCTTTCGGAAAAGGATTTTGATGAAGCGGCTCATCTTTCTTCCTGCGGGGATTTAGATATGTTTGCCATTGTAGAGGCTTTGTATGAATCTGGCTTTGAAGGATATATCCGTCCGGATCACGGCCGCATGATCTGGGGAGAGCAGGCTCGTCCTGGATATGGTCTGTATGACCGGGCCATTGGAGCTAATTATCTGTTAGGTCTTTGGGAAGCCATTGATAAAACCCATAAAAATAGAAAATAGGAGGCATGGATTTATGAAACTGAATCGGTCCTGTTTAACAAACCGGGAAGCCTGGGAAAAGGCATCCGTAAAGCTGCCGGAATTTGACTGGGAAAAAATGAGGTCGACCACGGATAAGTCGCCGAAATGGATTCATTTTGGAGCAGGGAATATTTTCCGGGGATTTATCGCAGTTTTGCAGCAGAGCCTGCTAAACGAAGGTCTTGAGGAAAGCGGAATCATCGCGACAGATACCTTTGATTATGATATTATTGATAAAATATATACCCCCTTTGACAATATGACCATGATGGTCAGCTTAAAACCGGACGGAACCATGGACCGGGAGGTTGTGGCAAGCGTTGCCAGGGGCGTAAAAGCTGATGTGAGCAATGAAACAGATTTCGGATATCTGGTGCAGACGTTTGAGAACCCTTCTCTTCAGATGGTAAGCTTTACCATCACTGAAAAAGGATATGCCCTTGCCAATTTCCGCGGAGAGCTTTTTCCTGTTGTGGAAAAGGATATGGAAGATGGTCCGGAAAAAGCCACCCATGCCATGAGCGTAGTGACAGCCCTTCTTCTTAAACGGTATCTTGCAGGAGGTTCACCTTTGGCACTGGTCAGCATGGACAATTGCAGTCATAACGGAGAAAAATTAAGGGACAGTATCGTATCCATCGCTGAAGCATGGACAAAGAAGGGGTATGCCTCCGAGAGTTTCCTTTCCTGGGTTCAGGATGAAAACAAGGTTTCCTTCCCCTGGTCCATGATCGATAAGATCACTCCGCGACCGGCTGAAGTGGTGCAAAAATTACTGGAGGAAGATGGAATCGAAGATATGGCACCCATCATCACCAGCAAAAACACATACATTGCCCCATTTGTCAATGCTGAGATTCCTCAGTATTTAGTGGTAGAAGACCGCTTTCCAAACGGACGTCCGGCACTTCATAAGGCTGGGGTATACATGACAGACCGGGATACGGTAAATAAGACAGAGCGTATGAAGGTTACCACCTGCTTAAATCCTCTGCACACGGCACTGGCAGTATACGGCTGTCTGTTGGGATATAACAGCATTGCTGCAGAGATGAGAGATGAGGACTTAACAGCCCTTGTCGAGCGGATCGGCTACAAAGAAGGCCTTCCGGTGGTTACGGATCCGGGAATCTTAAGTCCTGAAGATTTTATCAGAGAGGTGATAGAATACCGTCTGCCAAATCCATTTATTCCGGATGCCCCGCAGAGAATTGCAACTGATACCAGCCAGAAGATCCCCATCCGTTTTGGAGAGACCATAAAGGCTTATCTGGCAGATGAAAATCTGGATGTGCAGACCTTAACCGCGATTCCGCTGGCGATTGCAGGCTGGCTCCGTTATCTCCTGGGTGTGGATGATGAGGGAAATGCCATGGAGATCAGCAGCGATCCCATGCTTTCAGAATTAAAAGAACAGTTAAAGGGAATCAGGCTGGGAGAAAAGCCTGAAGGAAAAGAGGGACTTGAAGAGATCCTGTCCAATCCTGTTCTTTTTGGAACTGATCTGGTTAAAGCAGGACTTTCCGGAAAAATTGAAACCATGCTTTATGAAATGTTAGAAGGTCCAGGAGCAGTGAGAAAGACACTGCAGCGGTATGTAAAATAATACTATAAAATGGGGAACTCCTGGTTATTGAAACCAGGGGTTCCCTGTGTTATAATGGGCCTGTCAGAAAGAAAGTACCAGAAAGGTGGACAAGGCCCGTGAACATACAGATTTTTGGAACCGGAAAATGTTTTGAGACCAAGAAGGCACAACGCTATTTTAAGGAACGCGGAATCAAATATCAGTTTATTGATATGAAAGAAAAGGGGCTGAGCAAAGGCGAGTACAATGGGGTCAAGCAGGCGGTAGGAGGACTGGAAGCGATGCTTGATGAAACTTGTAAGGATCAGGAAGCCCTTGCGCTTATCAGATACATTGCCGGTGAGGATAAAGATGAAAAGGTCCTAGAGAACCAGAAGGTACTGAAAACTCCTATTGTCAGAAACGGAAGGCTGGCTACGGTTGGATACCGGCCGGAGGTGTGGAAGAATTGGAGTTAGGCTTATAGAATGAAAGGAGCGAGGAGAAGACATGATGAAAAAGCCAGAGAAAGATCAGATGTGGGTATTTAATAAGGATATAGAAGGTGTTCAGGCTTCCGAAGGCGTTGTCAGAAAGGTTCTGGCATACTGTGATGGAATGATGTGTGTGGAAAACCAGTTTGAGAAGGGGGCTATTGGAAGCCTCCACAGCCACCCCCATACCCAGATTACCTATGTTGCCAGCGGAAAGTTCGAGTTCACCATTGGTGATAAAAAGAATGTCGTAGAGGCAGGAGATACTCTTTTAAAGCAGGACGGCATCGTCCATGGATGCGTTTGCCTTGAAAAGGGGATTTTGGTAGATATTTTTACACCTATGAGAGAAGATTTTTTATAAATAACAGGGTCTTCGGAGAAATAAAAATAGGACATGTAAAATAAATCTATTGATAAAAATGGTATAATATGCTATAAAGAAAGCACAGTGAAGTTAAAGGAGGTGATAGGGATGGGAAAGTATGTTTGTGAGCCATGCGGATATGTGTACGATCCTGAAATCGGTGATCCAGACTCTGGTATTGAGCCAGGTACTGCATTTGAAGATTTACCCGAAGATTGGGTATGCCCAGTTTGCGGAGTTGGTAAGGACATGTTTGTTGAAGAGTAAGATTGCAGCCGTCTGGCCGCAAATAAAACCTTCAAGCTGTCGGCAGGTAATCTGCCGGGCTTGAAGGTTTTTTACTTTTTGCGGATCAGTGTGTATCCATTATAATAAATGGAAAGCCAGAACAAGTGATGCAAATACAATAGAAACCATGGAAGTAAGTTTTATTAGAATGTTGATCGATGGTCCGGAAGTATCCTTAAACGGATCACCTACCGTATCGCCTACGACTGCGGCTTTATGCTGGTCGCTTCCCTTTCCGCCATGTGCGCCCTGTTCAATATACTTCTTTGCATTATCCCATGCGCCTCCGGAGTTAGCCATCATGACAGCAAGAACAAACCCTGTAACGGTATTGCCGGCAAGAAGAGCACATACGCCTTCCGGCCCTAATAATAAGCCAATGACAATCGGAATAACAACGGCTATCATGGCCGGTGCAATCATCAGCTTTTGTGCCGATTTTGTACACATATCAACACAGGAAGCATAATCCGGTTCCGCTTTTCCTTCCATGATTCCGGCTATGGTCTTAAATTGACGGCGGACTTCCAATACGATGGATTGTGCGGCTTTGCCTACGGCCTCCATGGTGAGAGCTGCGAATAAGAACGGTAATACACCGCCGATAAACAATCCTACAAGAACTTTTGGATTGGTTATGGTTAAATCCAGGAATAGATCCGGTTGAATCTGATGTACTTTATCAACATAAGAAGCAATCAGTGCAAGAGCGGTAAGGGCAGCAGAACCGATGGCAAATCCTTTTCCTGTTGCTGCAGTGGTATTGCCAAGGGAGTCCAGAGCGTCTGTTCTCTGTCTTACGGAAGCATCCATATGTGTCATCTCAGCAATGCCGCCGGCATTATCAGCGATCGGTCCGTAAGCATCCGTAGCCAGTGTAATACCCAAAGTGGATAACATACCGACAGCAGATAAACCGATTCCATAAAGTCCGAGGTTAAAATCACTGGCACCTCCGGAACAATAGTAGCTTACAAGGACAGAAATACTTACGATGATGACCGGTGCGACAGTAGAAAGCATGCCAAGGGATAATCCGCTGATGATGACTGTTGCGGCTCCGGTTTCACTGGATTCTGCTAATCTTTTAGTTGGGCTATAGGTATCTGATGTGTAATATTCTGTAATGGCTCCGATTAAAACACCCGCTATTAATCCTGAAAGAACGGCTGCATAAAGTCCCATATGACCGGGAAGCATCAGCTTTATAATAAAAAACGCTGCAACAACAATGATTGCCGCACTAATATAAGTACCGGTTCTAAGTGCTTTGAGTAGGTTCTTCTGAGAGGCACCTTCCTCTGTCTTGACAAAAAAGGTACCAATGACGGAAGCGATTACACCCAGTGCTGCCAGCAGCATCGGTATGGACACGCCCTTGATTCCGTATCCAGCGGCAACAGCAAGAGCTGCTGTTGATACAATAGAACCCACATAGGATTCGTAGAGATCAGCGCCCATTCCGGCTACGTCACCTACATTATCACCTACATTATCGGCTATAACAGCCGGGTTACGCGGATCATCCTCTGGAATACCGGCTTCTACCTTACCGACAAGATCTGCCCCCACATCTGCTGCCTTGGTAAAGATACCGCCGCCAACCCTGGCAAAGAGGGCCATACTGGAAGCACCCATTCCAAAGGTCAGCATATTCGCTGTGATTTCCGTAATGCGCTGTTCAACCGGAAGATGTTGAAAAGCTGCGTTTAAAATGAAATACCAAATAGAAAGATCCAGGAGACCAAGCCCGACTACTGTAAAACCCATAACCGAACCGGCTGAGAACGCCACCTGAAGTCCTTTATTCAAACTTTTTGAAGCTCCTTCTGCAGTTCTGCAGTTAGCCATAGTTGCAGTGCGCATACCTATGAAGCCGGAAAGACCTGAGAAAAAACCACCCGTTAAAAATGCAAACGGGGTAAAAAAGCTTAGGAAACCGTTAAATGCCATAATAAGTAAAATACAAAAAACAGCAATGAAAAATATGGCAACCCCTGAATATTGACGTTTCAAGTAGGCATTTGCCCCTTTTCTTACAGCTTCAGAGATCCGGGCCATTTCTGGGGTACCCTCTGGTTGTTTTTTAACACGAAGGAACATGACCCAGGCAAAGATAATCCCCAACAATGACCCCATTGATACAAAATAAATTGCATCCATTACTTCATACCTCCAGTTTTATATTTTGATGATTTCATTATAGTACCAATTAATATATAATTTCAACAAATAAATGAATGAATTTACTAAAAAAAAGTAATATTTTGCACATAATTAAGAAGAAATCCGAATTTGAATGTTGTTTTTTAACACTTTCTTAACACTGCTCTTTATGTCAGTGATTATTCGGTTCAGTGGATCTCTAATAATGATGATATTCGATTTTTGCTGGATTATTATTGGTAATATTATAATTTTTTTCTTTTGGGCTTGATATTTTTGCAGGAAAAGATTTTCCAACCAAAAAGAACCCCCTGCCCTCATGAGTGAGGGGCAGGAAGTTCTTGCTGCCATTGGCATTTTTTTCATTTGCAGGTTATTGACTGTAAGTGTAGTGCTTAACTTACACCAGGCCCCTTACTTTCGGAGACAGCGGGTGGAGCAACAGTCCCTTCGTTCTGACTGTTGGTATTCTGGGTTGTCTGAGCTGTCTGAGTGGCCGGAGCTGTCTGGACAAATGTAGATTTACCTGCTTTTTGCAGATATTCCATAATTCCTTTTGCATCCGCCTCTCCCAGTGCCTTATACTGCTCCTCTGTTGACAAAAACAGGGTCAAGTCGCTGGTATGGTTTAAAAAGCCGTGTTCAATGATAAAGCCTCTGATTCCATACATCTGGGAATAACGGGGAATCGCATAATAATCGGCCTGGCTTCCGTCGGGGAATAAGGTCCCGTTCTCCGAATCCCGGAGAATCAGTCCCCGGTTGTTAAGTCCCAGACTATTTAACTGCTTTAGGATGGTACTTGCGGCTTCCTGGGACTGGAGGGCCAGTTCGTTGTTATAGCGGCCGGTTCTGGGGGCCATGGAGCTGACTCCATAAGCATTTTTCACTGTGCCGTTTCCCAAAGCCGAATCTACATGCTGGCTTACGAAAAGATCTGCATGTACAGAGGCGGCAAAGGCGGCCCGCTGATCCAGAGGGACGGTGACTTCTGCACTGTCCTTTGTTAAATAAACCGTATAATTGGAAAACTGTTCCAGATACTTCTTTGTATAGGAAGCGATCTTCATGGTGATCTCATCTTCATAATAGGTGACTCCATTATATACAAAGTTGCAGCCGGAATAATGCCCGCCTGTCTTGCCATGGCCCGGATCCAGGACTACGATAAAGTTGGAGTTGTTGCTTCGTACGCCCGGTCCTATTTCAGGTGTAATTGTCTTGGTTACCGGAGGTGCAAAGGCCGGCCCGGTTTCTTCTTCTGCCCATGAGACGGAAGAGGAGGTGGTAGAAATAAGAACAGCAAGTAAAAGGGCCTTGGCGGCTGCAGGCAGTAAGTTCTTAAAGTGTGTCATGATCGATCCTCCAGAATAATGCATTTTGCATTATATTATAACACTCTTTGGCAGATTCTGTAAATGGCCTTCTATGAATTTGTCGCTTATTGTGGTAAAATGTACCGATATAGAAATAACAGAAAATGGAGACTGAAACATGAAGTATTATTTTGCCCCCATGGAGGGGATCACCGGCTACATTTACCGGAACGCTCACCGTAAATTTTTTGATCAGGTAGATATATATGTGACTCCTTTTATTGTGCCCACCCAGAACCGTAAATTTACCTCCAGGGAAAAAAATGACATTTTGCCGGAGCATAACGTGGGATTGCATGTGATTCCTCAGATTCTCACCAATAAAGGGGAAGATTTTATATGGGCGGCAAATGAACTAAAGCAATTCGGATATGAAGAGGTGAATTTAAATCTGGGCTGCCCTTCTCCCACAGTGGTTACTAAGGGCCGGGGATCCGGCTTTCTTGGAGAACCGGAACTGCTTCAAATCTTCTTTGATCAGATCTTTTCCGCCTTGGATATGAAAATTTCTGTAAAGACCAGGATCGGAAAGGACAGCCCGGAGGAATTTGGAAGGCTCATGGAAATTTATAACAAATATCCGATCGAGGAGCTGATCATCCATCCCAGGGTCCAGAAGGACCTCTATAAGAATGAACCTGATTGGAAGGTGATGAAGGAGGCAGTCTCATTAAGCAAAAACCCTCTGTGCTACAACGGAAACTTGTTTTCCGCGGAAGATTATAAGGAATTTACTACGGCCTTTCCTTCCATAGACCATATCATGCTTGGAAGGGGAATGGTGGCCAATCCCGGACTTGCAGGGGAAATGAAAAACGGGGAGAAAATGGAAAAGGGGCAGCTGAAAGCCTTTCATGATGAGATCCTGAAAGGATATGAAGAGATCATATCCGGGGACCGCAATGTCCTGTTTAAGATGAAGGAGCTGTGGGCTTATATGATCCAGATGTTCGACGGCAGCGAAAAACACGGGAAAAAGATCAGAAAATCCCAGCACCTTGCAGATTACAGGGCAGTGGTTGACAGCCTGTTTGGAGAACTGGATTTAAAAGAATCGGGTGGGGCTTTTGGCGGCGTATAAGAATGGAATGATCGTTTATAAGAAAAATATAAAATGATTATAAATTTTTTTAATTAATGAATTGACGTTTCAAACTTGAACCTATAGTAACTATAGGATATATAATGACCTCGATTTAAAATGACGGCATGGAGCCGTACTGAAAATGGAGGGATAACATGGCTTCAAAATTATTAATAAAGAATGCCAAAGCAATTATAACCTGCGATGAAAATGACCATGTGTACAAAGACACCGATATCCTGATTGAAGGGCCTAAGATTGTGTCAATAGGCCCTGGGATAGAGGAAGAAGGAGCACAGGTTATTGACGGTTCAGGAAAATTTGTATACCCGGGACTAATCAACACCCATCATCACTTCTTTCAAACCTTTGTAAGGAATCTGATCACCATTGATTATCCGAATCTGACGGTCATGGACTGGATCGATAAGATCTACCGGATCTTTCAGATCGTTGACAATGATGTCATTTATTATTCCACTCTTACGGCTTTTGCCGATTTAATCAAGCACGGCTGCACCTGCGCCTTTGACCACCAGTACTGCTATACGAAGAAAACCGGCAAGGATCCGGTGGACCGGCAGATGGAAGCAGCAAATCTTATGGGAATCCGTTATCATGCAGGGAGGGGCAGCAACACGCTTCCAAGGAATGAGGGGAGCTCGATTCCAGATAATATGCTGGAGACCACAGATGAATTTATAAAAGACTGTGAAAGGCTTATCCGTCTCTACCATGATCCCAATCCTTATTCCATGCAGCAGATCGTCATGGCGCCCTGCCAGCCGATCAACTGCAGGCCGGAAACATTTACCGAAACCGTTGCCGCAGCCAGAAGCATGGGCGTTAGGATGCACACCCATTTAGGAGAGGGGGAGACGGAAGGGATCAAGGCCCGCTGCGGAAAGCGCACTCTGGAATGGTGCAGGGACATCGGCTTTATCGGAGAAGACGTCTGGTATGCCCATAACTGGGAAGTGCTGCCGGAAGAATACAGGCTGCTTGCTGAAACAGGAACCGGAATTTCCCATTGTCCTGCGCCGGCTGTGCTGGGAGGTTTCCCGATTCTTGATATCAAGGCCATGGAGGAGGCTGGAGTGCTTATAAGCCTTGGCTGTGACGGATCCGCGACCAATGACAGCTCCAATCTTCTTGATGCCCTTCGCTCGGCTTATCTGATGCAGACTTATCATGCAAAGGAAAGGGGCGGCTGTGTATCCGCCTATGATATGTTAAAAATCGCTACCGTAAATGGAGCAAAGACTCTGGGAAGACCGGATCTTGGTTCTCTTGAACCGGAAAAGGCAGCTGATCTGTTTATGATAGATGCAGAAGCCCTGGAGCTTACGGGAGCAATCCATGATCCTAAAAATCTCCTTGCAAGGGTTGGCTTGACAGGAAACGTATGGCTCACTATGATTAATGGAAACGTGGTTTATAAGGATGGCGTGATCACCGGAGTGGACGAGAGACGGTTGGCTTCTGAGGGAGAGGCGGTCTGCACCAGAGTGATACGAAAGCCAAGCGAGGCATTCCGTCCGTTTTTATAAGCCGCCTGATCATAGAAAGTTGAGGAAAAAGGTTTGAAGGAATTTTTATCCATTGGAGAGATGGGATCACTATTCGGGCTGAATATACAGACCCTGTATTATTATGACAGCATAGACATATTTAAGCCAAGGATGCGGGACTTAAAAAACGGCAGGAGAAAATACGAGTTTGACCAGATTTATGAACTGGCAACCGTATGCTACATGCGAAAGCTTGGATACTCCCTGGAGGAAATTACAAAGCAGCGGAGCACACAGCATGCCGGTTCCGCTCTGGATTCCTTAAAGCAGCGTTCAGAGGAGCTTCACAGGCAATGGATGGAGCTGATTTCCATTGATGAGGCCATTCAGAGAAAACTTCGTTTTATTGAAGAAGAAATGGAAAATATCCGCACGGATGAGATCACCATCCGCCATTTTGAGGACAGGGCCTATCTTGCCATTGGTGAAGAAGAAATGATCTATCGGCAGAATTCCTTCTATTTTTATCCTACCATTGCCTTTTATCAGGGAGAAGGGAAATATTTCGGAGCTTATTTATATCCTTCTGGCGAACCGCTGCCGGAGACCATAAGAAAGGATCAGATCCGTAAAATTCCTGGCGGCGATTTTTTGTGCGGCTATCACCTGGGCTCTTATGAGACGGTTCCTGCTACCATAGAGCGGATCCGGAACGCTAGACCGGATCTGGAATTTGAAGATCTTACCATTAATTTTAACATTCTGGATCAGTTTGTGGAAAACCAAAGCTCCAATTACATCACTCATACGCAGATCCGGATATTGAAACCTTAACAACTGCGTAATCGACAACAAGAGAGGAGAATCATTATGAAAAACTTAAAAAAATTGGCAGCCCTGGTTCTTACCGCTTCCATGGCGGCCGCATCCTTAGCCGGATGCAGTAAAAACACAGAGACAAAAACGGAGACCCCTAAAACAACAGAAACAGCTGATCCTTCTGAGTCATCTGAAACTTCTAAAACATCTGAGACCTCTAAATCTTTGAAGGTAGCACTTTGTCTTTCCGGTGCGGCCAATGACATGGGTTGGTGCCAGTCCGCCTATGAAGGATTAAAGCTTCTGGAATCCGATTATGGCTGTGAGACTGCCTATACGGAAAATCTGACTCCTGATGACATTGAAGCTGCATTTGCCGATTATGCTGCCAATGGCTTTGACGTAGTGATCGGCCACGGCTATGAGTTCGGCGATCCTGCCATTGAAGTGGCAGAACAGTATCCGGATACAAAATTCATTGTAACAGAGGGAGAGGTTTCCGCTGACAATGTTGCTTCCTATGTCACCAAATGCGAAGAAGGCGGTTACATTATGGGAATGCTTGCAGCAGGAATGTCAAAAAGCAATAAGATTGGTTTTGTAGGACCCATTCAGGGCTCTTCCCTTGTTAAAATCATGAATGGCTTTGAGGATGGGGCAAAGTCCGTAAAACCTGATATTGAAGTCCAGACTGCATGGACCGGTTCTTTTACGGATACGGCTCTGGGAAAAGAAGCTGCACAGGCTATGATTGACAATGGAGCTGATGTCATCGGCCATTGTGCCAACGAATCCGGTACAGGAGCTATCAATGCGGCTAAGGAAGCAAAGGTTTATGCAACCGGAGATTCCTATGATCAGAATGGTCTGGCTCCGGAAACGGTTCTTTCTTCTTCTGTATACCATATCCCCCATGTGATTGAAGTAGCCTTTCAGACGGTGGCAGACGGAAGCTTTGCAGGAGGAATCTATGATCTTGGCATGAAGGAAGGCGCGGTGAGCATCGCATCATACCATGAACTGGAGGCCAAAGTCCCGGATGAGGTGAAGGCGGAGATTCAGAAAAAGGTATTATCCATTGCAGCCGGAGAATTTACGGTAACCTGTGATACAAAGATCAGATAGGGAGTATTCATATGCCATTATTGGAAATGAAACATATTACAAAGGCATTTTCCGGAGTGTATGCCAATGAGGATATCAGCCTTTCCGTGGAAAAAGGGGAGATCCATGCCTTACTTGGAGAGAACGGAGCCGGGAAGACTACGCTGATGAACATATTATTTGGCATTTACCAGTCTGATGGCGGGGATATCTTCTACAAAGGAGAAGCGGTCCGGTTTAAGTCTCCAGCTGATGCCATAAGCCATGGAATCGGCATGGTCCATCAGCATTTTTCTCTCGTAAACCGGATGACAGTGCTTGACAATATCATTCTGGGATCTGGCAGCAGGAAAGAGGTTCTTAACAGAAAACAGGCCTCAGAAGAGGTCTGCCTGCTGGCGGAAAAATACGGCCTTTTTGTAAAGCCTGATGAACCGGTTTATAGCCTTTCCGTGGGAGAACAGCAGAGGGTGGAGATTTTAAAAGCACTGTACCGAAAGGCGGACCTGCTCATTTTAGATGAACCCACAGGAGTTTTGACTCCTCAGGAAACTGAAAATTTCTTTCATGTGTTAAGGCGGCTAAAGGCTGAAGGCCATGGCATCATCATCATTACCCATCGCTTAAGTGAGATCATGGCGATCAGCGACAGAGTTACCATTTTAAGGGATGGAAAGGCGGTTAAGGATCTGGTCACATCAGATACCACTCCGGAGGAATTATCTGCCTTTATGATAGGCAGGCCCCTTTCCCCTAAAACGGAAGACTGGAAAAAGACGTCAAAGGAAGCTGCATTAAGCCTTGAAGGCGTTTCTTTATTAAAAAAGCGGGCCGGCAAAAAGGCGCTGGATCATATCTGCCTTACGGTTTATAAAGGGGAGATCCTTGGAATTGCCGGAGTGGAAGGAAATGGACAAAAGGAGCTTGCTGAGGTTATCACAGGAATCCGTAAGCATACGGAGGGAACCATCGCGTTTGACGGGCAAGCAATTGACAGCCGGTCTGTGAGAGAACGTTTTCATAATGGCATCTCCTATATATCCGATGACCGTCACATGGATAGTCTGGTTGTAGACATGACGGTAACAGAAAATATGATCCTGCGCACCTACAACCGTCAGCCATTTTCAAAAAAATGGATTCTGGATCATAAAAAGGCGGAGAACCGGGCTTTAGAAGCCATTGAAGAGTATGGAATCCGAACATCGGGAAAAAGCGGGGCCAGGACGCCGGTCAAGCTTATGAGTGGCGGAAATCAGCAGAAGGTGATCTTATCCCGTGAGATATCGAAAGAGGCCAGGCTCATTGTAGCCAGCCAGCCTACCAGAGGATTGGACATCGGAGCAACAGAATTTGTACATCAGACTTTGATCAGGCAGAAGAACCAGGGAAAAAGTGTTTTGCTCATTTCAGCTGATTTAGATGAGATCCTTTCCTTAAGCGACCGGATTGCAGTGATGTTTGAAGGACGGATTATGGGGATCCTTAGCAGGGAAGAAGCGGATGTATTTAAAATCGGACTTTATATGGGCGGAGTGACGGAAATAGGAGGAAGGCCATGAATCACATGAAAAAATGGAAGGCAATGGAAGTTACGGAGATCGCGTTCCTTTCCATTGCAATGGCGGCCATCCTTATCATTTTATCAGGGGCCGATCCTCTTACGGCTGGCCGGATGTTTTTTAATGGAATCTTCGGCAACGTGAGCGGCTTCGGGGAAGTGTTTGTAAAAGCGACTCCTTTGATTCTCACCGGACTTGGCTGCTCGGTGGCGTTTCGGACCGGCTTTTTTAATATCGGTGCAGAGGGACAATTCTACATAGGAGCTCTTGCATCTGCCTGGGTGGCTTTGAATGCCACCGGGGTTCCCGGGATTTTCCGGATCCTCCTTGCCATTGGCTGCGGCTTTCTCTTTGGCGGTTTATGGGCTTTGATAGCAGCCATATTAAAGGCAAAGCTTGGAATATCAGAAATTATATGCACCATTATGCTTAACTATATTTCCATGAATCTTTTGGGCATCGCAGTCCGCACCTTTCTCATGGATCCGGGGGGAAGCATTCCCCAATCTGAAAAGATAGATGCATCTGTCACGCTTTTACGCTTCTTAAAGCCAACCAGAGTACATACGGGCATCTTTATAGCCCTGGGAGCCGTGTTATTTGTATGGTTTCTTATGGAAAAGACGACCTCAGGTTACGAATTCAAAGCGGTGGGTTTTAATAAACGGGCAGCAGCATGCAGCGGCATTTCTGTGGTGAAGAACATAATCCTGTCAGCGGTATTAAGCGGAGGCCTTGCAGGAATAGCGGGAGCTGTGGAGGTATTGGGAGTTCAGAAGAAGCTGCTTGAAGGAATCTCAGGAGGCTGCGGCTATACGGCAATCCTCATAACTCTTTTGGCCTTTAACCATCCGGGCGGCGTACTTTTGGTTTCTGTTTTATTTGCGGCTCTGGAAGTTGGGGCAAACTCCATGCAGAGGCAGATGGGAGTTCCCTCTGCGATCGTAGATTTTCTCATTGGATTTATCGTTCTGCTTATACTGGGCAGGGAGCTTCTGACTGGAAAAATGAGAGCAAAGGAGGAGAAATAGATGATGCATCAGATTTTAACCGCCAGCTTTCTGACTGCCTTTTTATCGGCAGCAGTTCGAATGGCTGTGCCTCTTGCCTATGCGGGGCTTGGGGAGACGATATCGGAAAAGTGCGGAATATTGAACATCGGAATGGAGGGCGTCATGCTTTCCGGCGCTTTTTTCTCCTTTGCAGGCACATTTTTCTCAGGAAGCATTCTTGTAGGGCTTCTTTGCGGTATGGCAGGGGGAGCGGCTGTCAGTATGCTTCATGGAGTTCTGTCTGTCAGGCTGTCCAAGGACCAGTCGGTCAGCGGGATCGCCATTAATATTTTTATACTTGGTGTTACCAGCTTCCTGTATAAACTGATTTCAGGCGGACAGTCCTACCAACAGATCGAGCCTTTGTTAAAAGTGCGGATACCGGTGCTTGCCGACATTCCTCTCATTGGCAATGCTCTTTTTAATCAGGATATTCTAACCTATCTGATATATTTTCTGGTCATGGGAGTATCATTTTTTTATAAGAGGACAAATACCGGGCTTTCCTTTGCCGCCATCGGTGAAAGTCCCCGTGCTGCGGATTCAGCCGGGATACCGGTTTACCGGTACCAGTACATCTCCATGGTGTTAAACGGAATTCTGGGCGGGATTGGGGGCGCTTATCTGGTCCTGGTACAGGTAGGGAATTTTTCGGAAAATATGACCTCAGGACGGGGATATATCGCTCTGGCGGCTGTCATCTTAGGGCGTTATCTTCCCTTTGGAATGTTGGGAGCTGCTTTTTTGTTCGGTGCTGCCAATGCGCTGCAGATCCGTCTTCAGGCGGTGGGAGTGCCCCTTCCTTCCCAGGCATTGTCCATGCTTCCTTATCTGATCACATTAGCAGCCCTGCTTGGCTCCGCCCACAAAAATCATGGGCCGGAATGCCTTGGGAAGCCTTATGTGCGCGGTGCAAGATAAAGATTTTCCTCTTAATGAAAACGCTTGAAATCTTACTTTGTAAGATTTTAAGCGTTTTTTTAATAATTAATTTTCTAGCAATTATTTGGAAATAATAAAAGAAGAAAGTCATTAGAAAACGAATATTTTGTGTATCGGTAGTTGAAATTAACTATATGTTGTGGTATATTTTTACATATGAGATCCAATAACAGTTATTGATACTAATATAAAACATGGAATGGCAGGAATTATGAATGGACAAGACAGATGGAAAAAAGGAAATTCTGGAATATTTTAAAGAGGTGCCGGAGCTTGATGGCGTTTTAGAGGGAATCCGGAAGGATTGGGGGGGTGCACCATATGATTTGGAACACCTCGCCGTAAAATTCACAGGGTTCTGTAAGAAAAATATGAGCCTGGGAGAACGGTTTGAGGCGCTCATCCAGGCGGCTGTGGAGCTGACGACCCAGGAGACTCCGAACTGGGAGTATATAGGGGCCAGGCTCTCCATGCTGCGTTATGAAAACAGGTTAAAGGAAGAACTGGATCGCAGAAAAATTGGAAGCTTTTATGATAAAATTCGTTTTCTGACAGAGGATGGGCTATATGGGGATTACATTCTGGAGAATTACAAGAAGGAAGAAATTGACCGGTATGAAAGCTATATGGTTCAGAACAGAAATCATCTGTTTAATTATTCCGGGCTGGAATTGCTGCTTAACCGGTACGTGATCCGTAGCCGGCAGAATGCGCCTTTAGAGTCGCCCCAGGAAATGTTTCTTGGAATTGCCATGCATCTTGCCATGCTGGAAAAGGAAGACCGGGATACTTGGGTAAAACGGTTTTATGATATGTTGAGTACTTTAAAGGTCACCATGGCAACGCCCACCCTCTCAAACGCCAGAAAACCTTATCATCAGCTTTCCTCCTGTTTTATCGATACCGTACCGGACAGTCTGGATGGCATTTACCGGAGCATTGACAGCTTTGCAAAGGTCAGTAAGTTCGGAGGGGGCATGGGGCTTTATTTCGGTAAGGTCCGCGCCGCAGGGAGTGCGATCCGCGGCTTTAAGGGAGCAGCAGGAGGCGTGATCCGGTGGATCAAGCTGGCCAATGATACGGCTGTGGCAGTGGACCAGCTGGGGGTACGGCAGGGAGCTGTAGCGGTTTATTTAGATGTCTGGCACAAGGATCTTCCGGAGTTTTTAACTCTCAGGACCAATAACGGAGACGACCGCATGAAGGCCCATGATGTTTTCCCGGCTGTCTGTTATCCCAACCTGTTTTGGAAGCAGGCAAAAGAGAACATAGAAGGGGACTGGTATTTAATGTGCCCCCATGAGATTCTGACGATAAAGGGCTGGGCATTGGAGGATTCTTATGGAACCCAGTGGGAGGAACGATATTTGGACTGTGTGAATGACAGCCGTATCCACAAGCGGATCATTCCTATTAAAGATATCATCCGTCTGGTTTTAAAAAGCGCTGTGGAAACAGGAACGCCCTTTACCTTTAACCGGGATATCGTCAATGAAGCCAATCCAAACAGCCACAGCGGCATTATTTACTGCAGCAATCTGTGTACGGAAATTGCTCAGAATATGAGCGGGGTGGAACAGGTGGACCAGCAGATACAGACAGTGGACGGGGAGACAGTTGTGGTTACCGTAACAAAGCCGGGAGACTTTGTTGTGTGCAACTTAGCCAGCCTTTCCCTGGGAAAAATTGATCTTAAGGATACCAAAGAGCTTACAGAGCTTACAAGAAGTGCGGTCCGTGCTTTGGACAATGTCATTGATTTGAATTTTTCCCCCGTGCCCTATGCAAAGGTCACCAACCTCCGCTACCGTCCGGTGGGACTTGGAATAAGCGGATATCATCACATGCTGGCAAAGAACGGAATCTCCTGGGAGTCAGAGGAGCATCTTGAATTTGCGGACAAGGTGTTTGAGGCAATCAATTATGCGGCAATTGAAGCAAGCTGTGATTTTGCCGGGGAAAAGGGAAGATATGACCTGTATGAAGGAAGTGAATGGCAGACAGGGGCATATTTTGACAAACGGGGATATTTTTCAGAGAAGTGGAAGGGCCTTCGGGAAAAAGTAGCAGCCAATGGCATGAGAAATGGCTGGCTCATCGCCATAGCGCCTACCAGCAGCACCAGCATGATCGCCGGTACCACGGCAGGGCTTGACCCTGTTATGAACCGGTATTATCTGGAGGAAAAAAAGAACGGCTTGGTTCCCCGGGTAGCCCCGGACTTAACGCCTGAAACATTCTGGAAATATAAAAATGCTCATTACATTGATCAGAGATGGTCCGTAAGGGCGGCGGGAATCCGCCAGCGCCATGTGGACCAGGCCCAGAGCATGAATCTTTATATAACCAATGATTACACCCTTCGTCAGGTACTGGAGCTATATATCCTGGCCTGGGAAAAGGGAGTGAAAACCATTTACTACGTCCGTTCCAAAAGCCTGGAGGTGGATGAATGCGAGGCCTGCTCCAGCTAACAAAACGGTTGGGAATAATAAAACAAGAGAGTGCGGAGAAAACGATATGGAACAATTAAAAAAAAGGCCCCTTTTTCATCCGGATGGGGAGATTGAGGTAAGAAAACGGCGGATGATCAACGGCAACACTACGAACCTTAATGATTTTAACAATATGAAATACACCTGGGTCAGTGACTGGTACCGGCAGGCCATGAATAATTTCTGGATTCCTGAAGAAATTAATCTAAGCAGAGACAGGAAGGATTATCCCTTATTAAGTCCACAGGAACGGAGGGCTTATGATAAGATATTATCCTTTCTGGTGTTTTTGGACAGCATCCAGACCGCTAATCTGCCGGCCCTTGGAGAATATGTGACGGCCAATGAGATCAATCTCTGCCTTTCCATTCAAACCTTTCAGGAGGCGGTGCACAGCCAGAGTTACAGTTATATGCTGGATACCATCTGCGAGCCTCAGACTCGGAATGAGGTGCTCTATCAGTGGAAGAGCGATCCTCATCTTCTTGCGCGCAATACCTTTATCGGGGACCTGTATAATGAATTCCAAAAGGACAAGAGCGCATTTGCCTTTATGAAGGCGGTTGTGGCTAATTTTATTCTGGAAGGTGTGTATTTTTACAGCGGATTCATGTTTTTCTATAACCTTGGGCGGAATCATAAAATGACCGGCTCCTCCCAGGAGATCCGTTACATCAACAGAGATGAGAACACACATTTATGGCTGTTCCGCAATATCATTCTGGAACTGGAGAAGGAAGAGCCGGAGCTGTTTACCAGGGAACGGATAGAAGTTTACCGAAGTATGATAAGAGAAGGCTGTGAGCAGGAGATCGCCTGGGGATGCTATGCCATTGGAGATGAGGTTCCCGGACTTACAAAAGAAATGATTACAGACTATATCATGTATCTGGGTAACTTACGCTGTGCAAGCCTTGGCTGGGAGCGGATTTATGAAGGCCATGACAGGGAGCCGGAAAGTATGCTGTGGGTCAACCAGTACAGCAATGCCAATCTGATCAAAACGGATTTTTTTGAAGCGAAAAGCACGGCATATGCAAAAAGCAGCGCTCTGGTGGATGATCTGTAGTAAGCGAAGGTCCGCTTAAAAAAAGTTTGTAATTTTAGTAATAATAATTGTTTTTGTTTTAACGATGTGTTATAATTAAGAAAAACAATTCTTAAGGAGGCTATTTATGGAACGTATTGTAGTAATTGGAGCAAACCATGCAGGGACGGCTGCAATCAATACAATCTTAGATAATTATAAAGACAGTAAAGTTGTTATATTTGATTCCAATGATAACATCAGTTTTCTGGGCTGTGGTATGGCTCTTTGGATCGGGGACCAGATTCATTCCTCTGAAGGCCTGTTTTATTGCAGCAAGGATATCTTTGAAAAAAAGGGCGCAAAGGTCTACATGGAAACCAAAGTGGAGCGCATTGATTATGATAAAAAGATTGTTTTCGCTGAGGGAAAATATGGCCAGAGATACCAGCAGGAATACGATAAACTGATCCTTGCAACCGGTTCTCTTCCTATTTCACCAGATATTGAAGGAAAAGAACTGGACAACGTTCAATTTGTAAAGTTATTTCAGAATGCGAAAGATGTCATTGACAAGCTGCATAACAATTCCTTGAAGGATATTGTGGTTGTAGGGGCAGGGTATATCGGCGTAGAACTGGCAGAAGCATTCCGCCGTGTCGGAAAGAATGTAACCTTGATTGACAATATGCACACCTGTCTGTCAAGCTATTATGATCAGGAATTTTCGGATATCATGTCCGAGAACTTATCAAGCCATGGCATTCAGCTGGTTTATAACGAAATCGTGACTAAGCTTGAAGGAAACGGCAAAGTGGAAAAAGTGGTCACTGACAAAAATGAATACCATGCCGATATGGTAGTACTGGGAATTGGTTTCAAACCTAACAACCAGTTAGGCAAGGAGGATCTTGAACTGTTCTGCAACGGAGCATTTCTCGTTGACAAACGGCAGCAGACCAGCCGGCCGGATGTATATGCCATCGGCGACTGTGCCACTGTTTTTGATAACTCCATCCAAAAGACAAACTATATTGCTCTGGCAACCAATGCTGTGCGGTCCGGAATCGTTGCAGCTCATAATGTCTGCGGAACACCCCTGGAATCCATTGGCGTTCAGGGATCCAATGGAATCTGCATCTGGAATCTGAAAATGGTTTCTACTGGAATCACCTATGCAAAAGCCAAAAAGCTGGGGTATGACGCTGAGGCGGTGGATTATGAGGATACTCAAAAACCGGCCTTTATTGAACATGACAATTACAAGGTAAAAATCAGGATCGTATACGATAAGAAGACCCGCATCGTTCTGGGTGCACAATTATGTTCGGAATATGATATTTCCATGGCAATACACATGTTCTCTCTTGCGATCCAGGAGCAGGTAACCATCGACCGGTTAAAGCTGACGGACATTTTCTTCCTGCCTCATTTTAATCAGCCATATAATTATTTTACAATGGCTGCTTTGCAGGCGAAATAGGCTGAACAGGCATGTGCTTTTCCTGCTGATTAAATTAGATTTTAATTTTAAAACCAAAAAAAGGAATAAGGTGAATCTTCAGGCAGTGTTGCCACAAGGTAATAGCAGCAGGAATTGCACAGGTCTTGACAATTGATTTTTTTCATGTTAGTATGAGAATGCTCTCCAGAAGAGCACCAGTCAGGGGCAGTACTGGTTTCGACAGGGGCTATGCAGCTGGTGAAGCTATCCGCATGCGATGCGTTAAATGGCAAACCTAAATATAAACGCTAACAATAACGAATTAGCATTAGCTGCTTAATGCAGCTTGTCGGCCTTAAGGCACTCACACTTTAAGATCCCGGCATCGACTATGTGAGAAACGACGTATGCAAAGCTTTGAGCATGCGGTCGTATTATGAAGCTACTGAAGCTGCCAGGGTGTTAGTTCCCGGGCGGTGGAGGGAATGTCAATAAACTAACTATGATAGTAGAAGAACAGGGAATTGGTTTTTGGACACGGGTTCGACCCCCGTCTGCTCCACTCAAAGTGAAAAGCCGTTAAACACCTTTAGATAAAGGGGTACGGCTTTTTTATTTATGTAAAAATATCCATTTAAGCTGTTTCAGAACGTTATAGGACGCTATAAGATAGGTAGAATTGTGGGTAAAATCGCATTTGTATGTGGGGCCAGAAAATGTAACAATGATTATAGTTGAAGAGCCTATTACCAATATGGGGGTAATTGAAATCGGAACAAACGAAAGAGAATTGATAGCGAAGATAGCATGGTAAGATTTACTATATCTAAAGCTTAGTTTACCACCAGTAGCAACCCAAGATCCCTGAGTATGTTGGAAGGTGATTACGGGAATTATAAACTTATATCTTAACCGCTAATTATTTCATGAACGTTAATCGCCTATAACTTGGCGCATAGGGTGTAAAAACATACTCAAAAGCACGAGTTTAGTGGGTTGATAATTGGTAAGCAGGATGTTATTCTATTTATAAAGTTATTTATACTATGTGGGGGGAATGAGTTTATGAAAGTCGTATTTATATTTGGAAATGCGTCTGTAGGAAAAATGACTGTTGGGCAGGAATTGATGAAAATTACAGACTTACGTTTGTTTCATAATCATATGACAATTGAGCCGGTAATTGAAATTTTTGGTTCCTATAATGGAAGAATAACTTCTCGTTTAAGGGATGTGGTTTTTGAAGAATTTGCAGCATCTAATAATTACGGACTTATTTTTACTTATATGTGGGCGTTTGACCAGAAGTCCGATTGGGATTATATTGAGCATGTCAAAGATATATTCAGACCATACAAAACTGAATTTTACTATGTTGAACTTGTCGCTTCAAGAGAAGTACGTTTGGAAAGAAATACAACGGAAAATAGATTACGCAACAAGGCATCGAAACGGGATATTGATATTTCTAATCAAAGATTAATCGGTGATGGTGGAAAATACCGTTTAGTAAGCAATGACGGAGAAATACCATTTGATAATTACATTAAGATTGATAATTCGTATATTTCACCTGATATTGTTGCTCAAAAAATAAAAACCCTTTTTCAATTGTAGTACGAAGCCTCAAAATTGAATTCACAAAAGCTGCGAACGATCAGTAGTTACGCTATCAATTTTTTCGTAACAAATTATTCGAAAAAATAGGAAATAATAGTTCGTTTATGGTGGCATAGCAATATGGCTTTGCATACATTAATCATATAAAATTATAGAAATAGGAATATTTATATGGATTGTTCTCAAGGTGATCCCAGAATGGGCTCTGATGGAAGAGGCGTAGGCGGAAGAGGTTTCGACAGAAGAGGTTTCGACAGAAGAGGTATGCGTGAAGAATTCGATAGAAGAATGGAATTTGACAGAAGGCAAGAAGCGGAACGGAGAGAAGAATTCGATAGGAGACATGATTTTGACTCAAGATTTCCGTTTTGGTGGTTATTATTTTTTTAATAAAAGTCAATGTAAGCCGAACTACCAGCTATTAAAATATTTAGCTGGTAGTTTTTTATTGCCCTAAGATATGAAGGGGTGCTGCAGCATCCAGAATGTAGTAGAAGCGGATGGATACGATGAGGCAGGCCAACTTGGCCAGAATTATTTCTGTTCATCCTTTAAGTGCTTTTTTGATAAAACCCATTCAAGGCTGGAAAAGATAGCCAGACAACTGATGCGGGCAGAAATGGGGTAACCGGCTTCTTGAAAGAGCGGTAAAGGAGGCTGCTTGCTCTAAGATGGGGGGGATGGCAGTTGAAATGGAGGCAACACTTTGCATGAATGCAGCCGCGGGAGCAGAGTAACGTCTGGATTTTTAAACCAGAATACCTTTGAAACAGGCAGATTTCACACCTTGTCTATGTGTCCCATATAATATAGTACAATTAAAAAAAGAGAGGTGTTATATATGTGTTGTTTTTTCGGAGGATGTAGAAATAATTGCAGATTCGGCTGTGGATGTTGCAGATGCTGCAGATGCTGCAGATGTCGTAATTTCCGCGATCGTGATTGTGAAGATGAACGCGATCGTGATGAATGTGAAGAAGAAAGAAGAAGAGCATTCTGTGCTGGATTCAGAGCAGGATGTAATGATCCACGGTGCCACTGCTGCAGGCGTGACCGCGATCGTGACCGTGACTGTGACCGTGACCGTGATCGTGACCGCGATTGTGATCGTGATTTTGGACGTGATTTTGAAGATTTTTGCGAATAGAGATTATAGAAGCGGGGGCCTGTATATAAATTCAGGCCTCCGCTTTTACATAAATATCCGGCTGCAGGATTATTTTAACCGGTCAGGTAAAATTACAGACACAATTTCCGGAAATGGTGCATATACTGAATGATATGATAAAAATGTCAAAGGAAATTTGGTACAATGCGTGGGGAGAAAATATGGCGGAACCGTCTGGCCGTTGAAAAGCAGTATAATCATGGGGTTATCAGGCCTCAGATAAAAGGAATGTCCTGTTACATCAGGGCTGCGGTGTATGAACCTAAAATTACAAGACAGGTCAGAGCAATGGCAGGGCGGGCAGGAATGGATATGGCAGGTGTGGAAAACCGCATAAAGTCCAGGGATTCTTATTTGGAAAAGATTCATAGGAAATACGACCCTTGCTGCCAGGCATACGAGGTCAAGGACATATTGAGATATACTTATACAGCTCCAGCAGAAGAGCTTGCGGAGAAGGTTTTAATAGCCATGGAACTTTATTGGGAAGCAGGCTTTCATACGGTTGAAATTAAAAATTACTGGCTTGACAGGCAGAGTCCTTATAAGGGGATCAACACCACCTTATATTCGCCTTATGGCCAGATTTTTGAATTACAGTATCATACACCGGAAAGCTTTTCTATAAAAAATGGGCAAATGCATGAATTATACGAAAGGCAAAGGCCGATCAAGGACATGAGCAGCAAAGAGTACTTAGAGCTGAGGGATCAGATGATTAAGCTGTCCAATGCCATGGAGATTCCCAGGGGAATCGAACGGGTGTAGAATCTTACAGGCAGTGTGGGCACAAAAGTTTTTTGGACATGGAATGGAAGTTTAAAAATAGGTTATGATATTAAGAAAATTCACAAAATTTTCAAAGTTTTCCGGGTTGCAAACCGGAAAAAATGGTGATATACTGCTACATAGTTAATTAGCTAATTATTAGGAAGCTAACAGAAAGGGGAATATTTGCAAATGAAACCAATGTGCCCGTTCCGGGATAAGGGACTGAAGGGAGATTTTTCACCGGCCCACGGCGTGATGGTAAGATATATGAGGATTATGAAGCTGCACCGGTATATTTTGGATGAACGTCTGAAGGAGACAGGGGTATACCGCAGCCAGCATCAGATTCTTATGATGCTGGCTGATCATTCCAATGTATCCCAGAAGGAGATTGCAGAACGCCTTTATGTGTCCACTGCCACCATAGCGGTATCGGTAAAGAAGCTGGAAAAAGGTGGGTATATCACCCGGGCGGTGGATCAGGAGGATAACCGGATGAATAAGCTTTGTCTGACGGAGAAGGGAAAACACACGGTAAAGCATAGCCGGGAATTTTTTCACAATGTAGAAGAACGGATGTTCCGTGACTTTTCTGCGGAAGAAATGGCTGCTATGGGGCAATTCCTGGACCGCGTATATGATAATTTATCTCATCTTCCCTTGGAAAAGGACACAACAGAAAGAGAGGATTAATAACTTGAAACGATATTGGAAATATATCAGGCCGTATCTGGGAGCCTTTATACTGGCGCCCCTTTTAATGTTAACGGAAGTATTTGGTGAGATCATGCTTCCCAGGCTGACGTCCTTGATCATTAACAACGGAGTTGCCACAAGAGATGTAGAATACATTTTAAAAATGGGAGGCAGAATGGTTGGAATCGCTGTTGTAATGGCAGCGGGAGGAATCGGAGCATCCTATTTTTCCTCCAAAGCATCTATTTGCTTCAGCACAGATTTGAGAAAGGATGTATTTCATAAAGTTCAGCAGTTTTCCTTTAAGAATATTGATGATTTCAGCACAGGGTCATTGGTCACCAGGCTGACAAATGATATCCAGCAGATTCAGAATGTGGTCATGATGAGCCTGCGTCTGCTGTTTAGGGCTCCTGGACTGCTGATCGGCGGCCTTATTATGGCCTATCTCATGAACCGCCAGCTGATGGTGATACTTCTGGTGGTGATTCCTTTGCTGATCTTTGGTATCTTTTTGATTTTAAAGGCGGCATTTCCGCGCTTTGAGGTAATGCAGAAGAAGATCGACCGCTTAAACTCCGGTGTGCAGGAGGCTTTGACCAATGTGCGCGTCATAAAATCCTTTGTCAGGGAAGATTTTGAGGAAAAGAAATTTCAGGCAACTAACCGGGATCTAAAGGAAGGCAGCCTTGATGCCATGAAGATTGTTATAATCAGTATGCCGGTGATGATGCTTGCCATGAATGTCACGACCCTTGCAGTGGTCTGGTATGGGGGCAATCTCATTATCGCAGGTAAGATGCCTATCGGTGATCTAACAGCGTTTACCACTTACATCGTACAGATCCTCATGTCCCTGATGCTGTTATCCATGGTATTTTTACAGGCTTCAAGGGCCATGGCGTCCTTAAGGCGTGTCAGAGAGGTTTTGGATACAGAGATCTATTTGACAGATGAACATGCTTCTGAACTATCAGCCCAGGTTACAAGCGGTAAGGTGGAATTTCGTAATGTTTCCTTCCAGTATGTAAAGGGAATGGATGAAATGGTCTTAAAACACATTAATTTTACTGCAGAGCCTGGAGAAACCATTGGAATCATTGGTTCTACTGGAAGCGGAAAGACTTCACTCGTGCAGATGATCCCCCGTCTTTATGATGCGGATGAAGGACAAGTTCTGGTGGATGGTATTGATGTAAGGGATTATTCCATCAGGAACCTTCGGGAAGGTGTCGGAATGGTTTTACAGAAGAATGTCCTTTTTTCAGGAACCATTGAAGAAAATCTCCGCTGGGGTGATGAGAATGCCACCATGGAAGAAATCATCCTCATGGCGGAAAGTGCTCAGGCCGATGGCTTTGTTTCTAATTTTAAGGATGGATATGACACGGATTTGGGCCAGGGTGGTTCCAATGTATCCGGCGGTCAGAAGCAAAGACTTTGCATTGCCAGGGCTCTTTTAAAGAAGCCGAAAATACTGATTTTAGATGACAGCACCTCTGCTGTGGACACGGCAACCGAAGCCCGTATCCGCCAATGCTTCCAGACGACCCTGAAAGATACTACCAAATTCATCATTGCCCAGCGGATCGGATCCGTGGAAGGCTCGGATAAGATCATTGTGCTTGATGACGGTCAGATCGTAGGTATGGGATCCCATGAAGAACTGATGGAGTCCTGTGAGGCTTATCAGGAAATTTACTATTCCCAGAGAGATTTGGATAAGGAGGCAGGTGCATAATGGATGAGCAAAAGAAAATAAAAAGCTTAAAAAGGCGTTATAGCCGGTCTTCCCAGCCAGTCAAGAACCATGGGCCCATGGGCGGGAATGGAGGCGGCCGGCAGATCAAGGGCCGCCTACCGAAAAATGCCAAGGAAACCATCCGGCGCCTTATGTCTTATTTAAATGAATATAAGCTTTACATGGGAGCGGCGTTTGTCTGTGTCATTGTCGGTACGCTTGCGACGTTAGCCGGTTCTTATATGTTAAGGCCAATTATAAATCAATATATTGCACCTCCCGGAGGCGGGATGGGGAGTGTGTCAGGCCTTGCAAAAGGCATTGCGGCAATGGCTGCCGTTTTTCTCATCGGTGTTATTGCTAACTATGCCCAATCCAGAATCATGCTGACGGTTGCGCAAAATGCCCTCCAAAAGATCAGGGATGATTTATTCAGCAAAATTCAGACACTGCCGGTACGGTTTTATGACACCAATAATACCGGTGATCTGATGAGCCGGTTCAGCAATGATGTGGATACCATCGGACAGATGCTGAGCAGCACCCTGGTCCAGCTTTTTACCGGAGTCTTAAGCATTATAGGTACCCTGGCGCTTATGATATATACAAATATCTGGCTGACTCTGGTGACCATAATCATGATTCCAGTTATGATGAGGGTAGGCGGCTTTGTGGCGTCAAGAAGCCAGAAGTTTTTCTCCGCTCAGCAAAGCTCCCTTGGCGCTGTAAACGGATATATAGAAGAAATGATCAGCGGCCAGAAGGTTGTAAAGGTGTTCTGCCATGAAGACGTGGCAGAAGAAGAATTCGAAATCCTCAATGAGGATCTAAGGAACAACATGATCCACGCACAGTTTTTCGGTGGCGTGATGATGCCGGTCATGGGAAATTTAAGCCAGCTGAACTATATTCTGACTGCATGCATCGGAGGACTTCTCTGTGTGCTCCGAGGCTTTGACGTGGGCGGACTGACCGTATTCTTAAGCTTTTCCAGGCAATTCGGCCGTCCGATCAACGAGATGTCCATGCAGGTGACCAATGTATTCTCCGCCATTGCAGGAGCAGAACGGGTATTTGCTGTTATGGATGAGGAGCCGGAGCCTGCAGATGACGAAGATGCGGCAGAGCTTGATCCGATGAACGGATATGTGGAATTAGACCATGTGACCTTTGGCTATGACCCGGACAAAGTGATTTTAAAGGATCTAAGTCTTTATGCAAAGCCTGGGCAAAAGATCGCCTTTGTGGGTTCTACCGGAGCAGGAAAAACCACGATCACAAATCTTCTGAACCGTTTCTACGATATTCAGGGCGGTGAAATTACCATTGACGGAGTGGATATCCGTCACATTAAACGGAAAAACCTGCGCCATAATATTGCCATGGTCCTTCAGGATACCCATTTGTTTACTGGAACCGTTATGGAAAACATCCGTTACGGAAGGCTTGATGCGACGGATGAAGGGGTGATCCAGGCGGCAAAGACTGCCTCCGCTTATTCCTTTATCATGAGACTGCCTGCCGGCTTTGATACGCTGCTGGAAGGTGACGGGGCCAACTTAAGCCAGGGGGAGAGACAGCTTTTAAACATCGCCAGGGCAGCGATTTCAAAGACACCGGTTCTGATTCTTGATGAAGCGACCAGCTCCGTGGATACCAGAACGGAAAAGCATATTGAACGGGGCATGGACCGCCTCATGGCGAACCGTACTACGTTTGTGATTGCCCACCGCCTGTCTACGGTGCGCAATGCCAATGCCATTATGGTTTTGGAAAACGGTGAGATTATTGAGCGGGGAGATCATGAGGATTTACTGAAACAAAAAGGCAGGTATTATCAGCTCTATACCGGGGCAGTGGAACTGGATTAAACAAAAACCCCGGTCTGCATACCTTAAGGGGAGCATTGGAAAAAACGGCAGTCACGGAGCCATTCGTGATTTCGTTATCACAATGCTTCCTTTTATTTATTAAAATTTCTAATAAATAAAAGGGGAGAACCATGATATTACTTCATAGAACCAGGAGAAGGGTCTTTTTATATATAAAAAAATTAACAAAAATATAACAAAAATTTAACGAGGAATAGTGTACAGAATTAAAAATACTGTTGAAAAATGGCTGATAATCTGGAATTTTAAAAAAAATGAAGAAATAAATGTATTTTTACAAAAACATACCAGAGCTGCTTATAATAAAGTTGTTATTTATTTAACAAAAATTGAAGTCAGGGACCAGCTTACGTTCCTGCAAATAAGGCAAATTGTATATAAAACACAGTATACAATATGTATTTATGCATTGTTTCGGTTACTAAATTATGATATACTGTTTCAGGTGGCAAAATGTTGAAATTTTGCTAGGAGAGATAAAGAATTGTAGAGAAAGAGGGTTAGTTAAATGGGTCTGGCTACATTTAAAGGCGGCATTCATCCTTATGAAGGAAAAGAATTGTCGGAAAATAAACCTGTACAAGTGCTGCAGCCAAAAGGCGAGATGGTGTTCCCCTTATCCCAGCATATCGGTGCGCCGGCGAAGCCTTTGGTGGCGGCAGGTGATCAGGTGCTGGTTGGACAGAAGATCGGAGAGCCGGGAGGCTTTATTTCTGCATGCGTGATCAGCTCTGTTTCAGGAACGGTAAAAACCATTGAACCAAGAATGGTTGCAAACGGCTCTATGGTTCCGTCTGTTATCATTGAAAACGACGGAAAGTATCAGGCGGTGGAAGGATTTGGCAAAGAGCGGGATCCAAAGACCTTATCAAAGGAAGAGATCAGGAATCTTGTAAAAGAAGCAGGAGTTGTAGGTCTTGGCGGCGCCGGATTTCCCACTCATGTGAAGCTGACGCCAAAGGATGAATCAAAGATCGATACGATCATTGTCAACGGTGCGGAGTGCGAGCCGTACTTAACTTCTGATTACCGGATGATGTTAGAAGAGCCGGAGAGCATCATAAAAGGGCTTAACATAATCCTTCAGCTGTTTGACAATGCAAAGGGCGTGATCGGCATTGAGAGCAACAAACCGGAAGCGATCAAGCTCATGACAGAGCTTGTAAAGGATGAACCAAGGATTACTGTCTGTCCTTTACAGACCAAATATCCCCAGGGCGGTGAGCGTACTCTGATCTATGCCGTAACAGGAAGAAAGATCAATTCCACCATGCTTCCGGCAGATGCAGGATGTATGGTAGACAATGTGGATACGGTGATTTCTATTTATAATGCGGTCGCAAAGGGCATTCCTTTGATCCGCCGTATCATTACGGTGACCGGTGATGCGATAGCAAATCCACAGAACTATAATGTTCGGACCGGGACCAGCTACACCGAGCTTATCGAGGCTTCCGGCGGTTTTAAGACGGAACCGGAAAAGGTGATTTCCGGAGGTCCTATGATGGGGCAGGCTATGTTTAACTTTGATATTCCTGTCACAAAGACCTCCTCTGCCCTTACCTGTCTGACAATAGACGAGGTGGCAGGTAATGCGCCTTCTGCCTGCATCCGCTGCGGAAGATGCGTTAAGGTATGTCCGGGCAATATTGTTCCGCAGATGATCATGGATGCGGCGGAACGGTCTGACCTGGAGCGGTTTGTAAAATTAAACGGCATGGAATGCTGCGAATGCGGCTGCTGTGCATATATTTGTCCGGCCAGAAGACCTCTTACCCAGGCATTTAAAGAAATGCGCAAAGAAGTTGCGGCAAGCAGAAAGAAAGCGTAGGAGGAGGAAGCATGAGTAAATTGTTAAACGTATCATCATCACCTCATGTCAGGGATCAGGTTACAACACAGAATATTATGCTGGATGTTGCCATTGCCATGATTCCTGCGTCTGCGTATGGTGTATATCAGTTCGGGGTGAAAGCAGCGCTGATTTTGCTGATCAGTGTGTTATCCTGTGTTCTTAGTGAATATGTATTTGAATCCCTTATGGGAAAACCCATTACCGTGAGCGATGGAAGTGCCCTGGTGACCGGAATGATCCTGGGCCTTAACATGCCTCCGGCCATTCCTTTATGGATTCCGTTTCTGGGAGGTGTATTTGCCATTATCGTGGTAAAGCAGCTCTACGGCGGCCTGGGACAGAACTTTATGAACCCGGCCCTGGCGGCAAGATGTTTCCTGCTTATTTCTTTTGCAGGCAAGATGACTGACTTTACATATCGTGACGCAGTTTCAGGCGCTACTCCCCTTGCTGCATTAAAGGCGGGAGAAGCAGTTGATCTAACATCCATGTTTATCGGGAAAATTTCAGGAACCATTGGTGAGGTATCTGTGATTGCCCTGCTTTTGGGTGCAGCTTACCTTTTGTTCAGAAAAGTGATTTCCATAAAGATCCCGGCAGCTTATCTGATCACTTTTGCAGCATTTGTATTTATTTTCGGCCAGCATGATCTCATGTTCGTGCTGACTCATTTATGCGGCGGCGGTCTTATCTTTGGTGCATTCTTCATGGCTACCGATTATGTGACCAGCCCCATCACTCCAAAGGGACAGATCCTTTTCGGCGTTCTTTTAGGCGTGCTGACCGGATTATTCCGTCTTTTCGGCGGTTCTGCGGAAGGCGTTTCCTATGCCATCATCATCGGCAACATTCTGGTGCCTCTGATTGAGAAGATCTCTATTCCGGTAGCATTTGGAAAGGAGGGAAAGTAAGATGAAAAACGGCGGATACATGAAGGACGCATTGATTTTATTTGTGATCACTCTGATTTCCGGCTTTTTGCTGGGCGGCGCTTATCAGATTACAAAGGATCCCATTGATAAGGCAACTGAGGCTGCCAATCTGGCGGCATATAAGAAGGTATTTCCGGAGGCGGCTGATTTTACATCGGATGAAAAGATGGAAACGGCTGTGGAAGCCTGCAATACAGAACTGCTTTCCCAGAATTTTGGAAAAGTCGGTGTGGACAATGCGTTTCAGGCAGTGGATGGAAGCGGGAGTGTCCTGGGTTATGTAATTACTGCTCATTCCGATGACAGTTACAGCGGAGTCGTAGAGATTTCCGTTGGTATCAAAGAAGATGGAACCATTAACGGCATTGAATTCCTGGCAATCAGCGATACCCCGGGTCTTGGCCTAAAGGCAAAGGAACCGGCATTTAAGGGGCAGTATGCAGGAAAGAACAAGGAATCCCTTACTGTTACGAAATCCGGCAATGCCGGTGATGGAGAGATCAATGCCATCAGCGGTGCAACCATTACATCAAGCGCAGTAACCAATGCAGTCAATGCCGCATTGTATTACGTGCACAATATTGACCGTTAGGAGGTGGGAAGATGAACAAGAAATGTATGGAACGTTTATTTAACGGTATTGTAAAAGAAAACCCAACCTTCATCCTGATGCTTGGCATGTGCCCGACTCTGGCTGTTACCACGTCAGCGGTGAACGGTGTGGGCATGGGGCTTTCCACGACCGTGGTACTGCTATTTTCCAATATGCTTATTTCTGCCCTTCGTAATATCATTCCGGACCGGGTGAGGATTCCGGCTTATATCGTTGTCGTAGCGACTCTGGTTACGATTGTGCAGCTCCTTTTACAGGCCTATGTACCAAGCCTTTATTCTGCGCTTGGAATTTATATTCCTCTTATTGTTGTAAACTGTATTATTTTAGGCCGTGCAGAATCCTATGCCTCCAAGAATGGTGTTATGGAATCTACCTTTGATGGAATCGGTATGGGACTTGGCTTTACCATCGCTCTTACCTGCATCGGACTTGTCCGTGAGCTGTTAGGTTCCGGAGCTATATTTGGATTTACCTTTATTCCGGAGGATTTTCATATCTCCATTTTCGTCCTCGCTCCGGGCGCGTTCTTTGTGCTGTCTGTTTTAACGGCGCTTCAGAATAAGTTTAAGGCACCTTCCGCTACCAACGGTTCTGTTCCTCCGTCTAAGTTAGCTTGCGGCGGCAACTGCGCTTCCTGTTCCGGTTCCTCCTGCATGTCAAATCATGAGGTCCTTCAGGCCAAGAAGAAGCAGATGGAAGAGGAAGCACTGGCAGCAAAGAAGGCACAGGCAGCCAAAAAAGAAGCGGAAGCCAAAACCGCAGCTTCCAGGAAAGATGAATAGGAGGATGGATAGATGAAAGAATTATTATTGATAGCCATTGGCTCCGCATTGGTCAACAACGTAGTGCTCAGCCAGTTCCTTGGCCTATGTCCATTCCTTGGAGTTTCCAAAAATGTGAAGACCTCTGCCGGTATGGGCGCAGCCGTTATTTTCGTAATTACCATTGCAGCATTTGCAACCAGTGTCATTTATAAAGGTATTTTAGTGGGGCTTCATCTGGAATTCTTACAGACCATTGTATTTATCCTGGTTATTGCAGCTCTGGTGCAGTTTGTAGAAATGTTTTTAAAGAAATCCATGCCCGCTCTTTATGAGGCTCTGGGTGTGTATCTTCCTTTGATCACAACCAACTGTGCGGTTCTGGGCGTGGCTCTGACCAACGTGCAGAAGGGATATAACATTCTGGAAAGTGTTATCAACGGTGTCGGTATTTCCGTAGGCTTTACCATTGCCATTGTTATGCTGGCAGGTGTTCGCGAGAGAATCGAAAACAATGATGTTCCCTATTCCTTTAAGGGTTCTCCTATTGTCCTGATTACCTCCGGCCTGATGGCAATCGCATTTTTCGGATTTTCCGGATTAATTAAATAAGGAGGAGACGAAAGAATGGTAACAGGTATAATATTTGCGGCAGCCGTTGTGGGCATCATCGGAATTTTGATCGGTGTGTTCCTGGGAATTGCCAGCGAAAAGTTTAAAGTAGAAGTTGATGAAAAAGAGATTCTTGTCCGGAACGAGCTTCCAGGTAACAACTGCGGGGGCTGCGGATATGCAGGCTGTGATGCTCTGGCTAAAGCCATTGCACTGGGCCAGGCGGATGTTTCTGCCTGTCCGGTAGGCGGCGCAGCAGTAGCCGAAAAGATCGGCGAAATCATGGGAGTTGCGGCCGGTTCTACGGATAAGAAGGTTGCATTTGTAAAATGTAAAGGAACCTGCGATAAGACAAAGGTTCAGTATAACTATTACGGAATTGATGACTGCCGGATGGCGTCGGTGGTTCCCGGCTCCGGTGAAAAGGCCTGCGTCTATGGCTGTATGGGATACGGCTCTTGTGTAAAAGCCTGTGAATTTGATGCCATCCATGTGGTTGACGGAATCGCAGTAGTGGATAAGGAGAAGTGCGTTGCCTGCGGCAAATGTGTTTCTGCCTGTCCTAACAATCTGATTGACCTGGTTCCATACAAGTCAAAGCATCTGGTTCAGTGTAATTCCCATGACAGAGGCAAAGATGTAAAGGCTAAATGTGAAGTTGGCTGTATTGGTTGTATGCTGTGTACAAAGCAGTGTGAATTTGATGCCATTCATATGGATAACAATGTTGCAATCATCGATTATGAGAAATGCACCAATTGCGGGAAATGCGCTGCAAAATGTCCGGTGAAGATAATTCAGTAAAATAAAAAAGGGAGTTCGATCTTTTTTTGAAAGGATCGAACCCCTTTTTTCATTGAAATATAATTATATTTCGAAATTAAAATACTTTATCGCATTGTTAAAGGAAATTCCCTCAATGATTTCCTTCAGGGAATCCTGGTCATCCGGATACTCTCCGTTGTCTACCCAGCCGCCGACCAGCTCGCAGAGGATTCTGCGGAAGTATTCGTGTCTGGTGTAAGATAAGAAGCTTCTGGAATCAGTAAGCATTCCGATGAAGTTTCCAAGGCAGCCTAAGTTAGCCAGAGATATCATCTGCTCGGTCATACCGGTCTTGTGATCGTTAAACCACCATGCAGAACCCTGCTGGATCTTTCCTGGGAATTTGCTCTGGAAACAGCCAAGGATTGTGCCGATGGAGGCGTTATCATTCGGATTTAAGGAGTAGATGATGGTTTTTGGAATCTCATCGGTTGCACTTAATGCATTTAAGAAATCAGCCATCTGTGCGGAAGGAGCGTAGTTGTTGATGCAGTCGAAACCGGTGTCTGGACCCAGATTTTCAAATGCCATGGCATTGTTGTCACGCTTACAGCCGTAATGAAGCTGCATCACCCAGCCCATGCGGTTGTATTCCTTTGCTGCGAACAGCATGAAGGCAGTCTTATATTTTAATTCATCTTCTTTAGAGATAGCTTTGCCGGAAAGTCCGTTTGCAAAGATCGTATCAAGCTCGGCCTCATCAGCAGGAGCATACATAACATATTCAAGCGCATGGTCGGATACGCCGCAGCCCTGGTTGGTGAAATACTCCATACGGATCTTTAAAGCGGTCTTTAGGGAAGCGAAATCCTTGATTTCCACGCCGCTGACAGCGGATAATTTTGCCATATAGGCGGCAAAATCCGGTTTTTCGATGTTCATGGCCTTGTCAGGTCTCCAGGCAGGAAGTACCTTTCCTTCAAAGGTTTTATCATCTGCAATTTTCTGATGCCATTCCAGAGTATCGGCAGGATCGTCGGTGGTACAGATCAGCTTGACATTTGACTGCCTGATGATGTTGCGGACGCTCATGGAATCCTCCTGAAGCTTTTGATTGCACAGATTCCATACTTCTTCCGCTGTATTGCCGTTTAAGTGGCCGGTATAGCCGAAATATCTCTGAAGCTCTAAGTGGCTCCAGTGGTAGAGCGGATTGCCGATCAGCTTCGGAAGGATCTCTGCCCACTTCTGGAATTTTTCACGGTCGGAAGCATCTCCTGTAATATATTTTTCATCCACGCCGCAGGAACGCATCTGACGCCATTTGTAATGATCGCCGCCTAACCATACCTGGGTAATGGTGTCAAACTTGCGGTCTTCATAGATTTCCTGGGGGTTGATATGGCAGTGATAGTCTACGATAGGCATGTTTTCTGCATATGTGTGATAAAGCGATTTTGCTGAATCGGTTGACAGTAAAAAGTCCTTGTCCATAAACTGTTTCATGATAGAGAGTCCTCCTTCAATATGTGAAATTAAAAATTAGTAGTACCTCGTTTTATCAGCTCCGGGGTGATGGTAGTTTTTCCCGGCACGTTTCCCTCTTCCAGAACCTTCATTAAAGTATTCACAGTGGTGGTGCAAATGGCTTCCACCTTATTGTCTACGGAAGTTATTTCCGGAGTTGTGCATCTGGAAAGAATGGAATTGTTGTATCCGATGATGCTTAAATCCTTAGGGATCGTAAGCCCAGCCTTGTCTGCATATTTTACTGCTCCAACAGCCAGAATATCCTCGGAAGCCAGTACTGCGTCGAAATAGACTCCGGAACGGGAAATCATATCCAGGCGCTCCATGGCAGCATCTAAGTCCTTGCTGCAGAGTACCATAAGCTCGTCCCGGATCATAAAACCGGCATCTCTTACCGCATCCCGGTAGCCGGAAAGCTTGTGTAAATTGCTGAAGGAGTTTCCGGAATAAAGATAAAGCACCGAGGAACGGCCGGAGCGGTAAAGCCGTAAAGCAGCATCGTAAACTGCGGCGTGGTCGTCACAGACCGTGCTGTAGATCTGCTCCCCTTCCAGCTGTCCGTTGACCAGCATAATGGGCAGATCCTTTGCTGCTTCCAGAAGATAGGCATTGTCCTTTGCCTTTGCTTCTATATAATGGGAACCGGTAAGGATGATGGCATCCACCCGTTTGGAACGCAAAAGCTCCAGATACTTCTTCTTGGTTTCAGGAAGATAGCCTGTGCAACAGAGAATGGAATCATATCCGTTGCCCCGTAATTCCTTTTCCAGATAATAGATGGCTTCCGCCAGCCATGGGTCGGAAGAATCGGCGCACATGATTCCAATGGTCTTCATCGTATTTAGCCCCAGGCTTCTGGCGAATACATTGGGGGTGTAACCCAGCTCTTCCATGACGGCGAGAACCCGCTTCCTGGTTTTCTCGCTGACATTGGGATTTCCGTTGATAACGCGGGAAACGGTGGCAATCGATACGTGAGCATGTTCGGAAACATCATAGATATTCAAAAACATCACCTCCGTAATTGTAAGTATTTACATACCCGGTTCATTATACATAATTATGATAAATATTACAATCCCTGATTTATTGTTTTCGTAAATAAACCAACAAAACCCCTATCATTTTGTAAATACTTACAAATGTTTCGTATATGCGAAAATCATCTTGCTTTTTTCTGGTTTTCCGGAGTATACTAGGACATAGAAATGGAGGCCAAACCATGAAACTAAACAGAACGACACAAAGAACCGTTGAGATCTTAAAGCTGATCTCCAGAACACCGGAGGGAGCGACTCTGGACGATCTATGTGAAAAGCTGGATCTGCCCAAGACCAGCGCCTACGATATTGTGACAACTCTTGCCGAGATGGGCATGGTGAATGTAGCAAGGGGACAAAAGCAGAATTATACCATAGGCTTAATGGCCTACCGCATCGGGATTAATTATACCAATAATCTGGATTTTATCGGAATCATTGAGCCGGTGCTCAAGGCATTTTCCAAGGAAGTGGGAAAAACGGTCTTTTTTGGGATTCCGTCGGATCATCATGTGGTATACATATGTAAGTTCGAACCGGAAAACCCTATTATAACCACAGCCACCGTTGGTTCTAAAAATCCCATGTACTGTACCTCTCTTGGAAAAGTGATTCTCGCCTACAGCGATGAGGAAGCCAGAGAGCAGATGATCAACCGGCTGAAATTTACACAGTACACCGAGAGAACCATCAGAAACAAAGGGCAGCTTCTGGAAGAGCTGAAGCAGGTAAGGGAAAGAGGCTATGCATTTGATGCCAGGGAGATGGAGGAGCATATGCAGTGTGTGGGAGCCCCGGTTTTTGACCGGGATGGCAATGTGCTGGGAGCCATCAGCGTATCCAGTCTTTATAAGCCTTCGAATGATTATGAGGCATTGGGAAAGCTGGTTTCAGAAAAGAGCATGGAGGTTTCCCGTTTGTTAGGCTTTCTTGGAAAAATATAAGGAATACCTGTTGACAAAATGGATGGAAACGATTAATATTTCAAGTATAGGAATCGTAAATATGAAATTAATTCGTATATACGAAATTGAAGAAGGAGAGTATAAGGATGATGAAAAAAGAACAGGTTTTATCAAAGATGAAAAAAGACTGTCTTGTAGCTGTTGTTCGTGCAAAAGACTTTGAGCAGGGCGAGAAGGTAGTAGACGCCATCATTGCAGGCGGCATCAATTTTATTGAAATCACAATGACCATGGATGAAGGAAATCCAATTGAATTCATCGCAAAAATGTCTGAAAAATATAGCAAAAATGAAGATGTTGTTATTGGGGCAGGTACAGTTCTTGACCCGGAAACAGCAAGAGCAGCAATCCTTGCAGGTGCTAATTATGTTGTAAGCCCTGGCTTAAATGTAGAGACCATCAAGCTTTGCAACCGTTACAGAGTTCCTATGCTTCCAGGCGTTATGACACCTACCGAAGCAATTACCGCATTGGAGTGCGGCTGTGACGTTATTAAGATATTCCCAGGCAACATCATGGGACCGGATGCGATCAGCTCCTTTAAAGGACCTCTTCCTCAGGGTGACTTCATGCCATCCGGCGGCGTTGACGTTGACAACGTTGATAAGTGGATCAAGGCAGGAGCCTATGCCGTTGGTACCGGCAGCAGCTTGACAAAGGGTGCTAAGACAGGTGATTTTGCAGCAGTAACAGCGAAGGCAAAAGAATTTGTTGAGGCAGTAACAGCAGCCCGCAAATAAAAAAACTAATTATAAAAAATAATAATAGAATTTTAGGAGAGTATACAAAATGGCAAAACTTGTGACCATGGGCGAGATCATGTTAAGATTATCTACCCCCAATAATGAGAAATTTATTCAGGCAGATGAGTTTGATGTAAACTATGGCGGCGGAGAAGCTAACGTAGCTGTTTCCTTAGCAAACTATGGACATGACGTTGAATTCGTAACAGCAGTTCCGAAGAACCCCATCGGTGAGTGTGCGGTAGCTGCTTTAAGAAAATACAACGTAGGAACAAAGCACATTGCAAAATGCGGCGAAAGACTTGGTATCTACTTTTTAGAGACAGGTTCAGCCATGAGAGCATCTGCAGTTGTATATGACAGAGCACATTCCTCCATCGCTACAGCAACTGCAGCAAATTTTAACTTTGACGAGATTTTTAAGGATGCAGACTGGTTCCATTTCACAGGAATCACACCGGCAGTAAGCGATGAAGCGGCAGAACTGACTGAGGCAGCTTTAAAGGCAGCTAAGGCTCATGGCGTAACCGTTTCCGTAGACTTAAACTTCCGTAAGAAATTATGGTCTTCTGAGAAGGCTCAGAAAGTTATGACAAACCTGATGCAGTACGTTGATGTGTGCATCGGTAACGAAGAGGATGCAGAAAAGGTACTTGGCTTTAAGCCAGGCAACACCGATGTAACTTCCGGCGAACTGGAATTACAGGGTTATGTAGACATCTTCAATCAGATGATCGATAAGTTTAACTTCAAATATGTGATCAGCTCCCTGCGTGAAAGCTACTCAGCTTCCGATAACGGCTGGTCTGCATGCATCATGGATGGCGCAACCCGTGAGTTCTACCACTCCAAGAAATACCGCGTTACCCCTATCGTTGACCGTGTAGGCGGCGGCGATTCCTTCGCAGCTGGCGTAATCTGCGGCCTGGCTGACGGTAAGGACTTTAAGGGCGCTTTAGAGTTTGGTGTTGCAGCATCTGCATTAAAGCACACCATTCCTGGAGACTTTAACCTGGTAACCAGAGAAGACGTAGATACTCTGGCTGGCGGTGACGGTTCAGGACGTGTTCAGAGATAATCGATAAGAAATAGAGAAGGGGAGTCACCTGGCAATGACTCCCCTTTTATAAAACTATGGAGGAAGGTTCAAGATGAGTGACAGACCTTTTGATTTACTGAGCCTTGGAGAATTGTTATTGCGCTTGTCTCCAGAAGGTGTGGAACGGCTTGTACGGGGAGATTCCTTTCAAAAACAGGTGGGCGGGGCAGAACTTAATGTTGCCGTAGGAGCGGCTCTTTTAGGGCTTCATACCGGTGTGGTTACCCAGCTTCCGTTTAATGATATAGGAAATTTCGTAAAGAGCAAAGTCCGTTCCTATGGAATCAGTGATGACTATTTTGTTTACGATAACAGCTCGAATGCAAGACTTGGGCTTTATTATTATGAATACGGAGCATATCCAAGAAAACCCAAGGTCATTTACGACAGAAAGAACAGTTCTTTTGTCCAGATCAGCACCTCTTCGTTCCCTGAGGAGATGTATACGGCAACTACCTGTTTCCACACCACAGGAATCACCCTGGCTTTGTGTGAAAATACCAGGAAGACAGCCATTGATATGATCAAAAAGTTCAAGAAGACAGGAACCATCATTTCCTTTGATGTGAATTTCCGCGGCAATCTCTGGACAGGAGAGGAAGCCAGAGCATGCATTGAAGAGATTCTTCCCTATGTGGATATTTTCTTCTGCTCAGAAGAAACGGCCAGACTGACCTTTAAGAAGGAAGGGACCGTTAAGGAAATGATGAAGAGCTTTACGGAGGAATATCCCATTTCCGTTGTGGCTTCCACCCAAAGGATCGTGCACAGCCCCAAGAGCCATACCTTTGGCTCCGTGATTTACGATGCTTCCAGAAAAGAATATTACGAGGAAGACCCATACCACAACATTGATGTTGTTGACCGGATCGGAAGCGGAGATGCTTATATTGCAGGTGCTCTTTATGGACTTTTAAGCAGCGGAGGGGACTGCATGAAGGCAGTCCAGTACGGCAATGCAACCGCAGCTTTAAAGAATACCATACCAGGAGATCTTCCTACTTCAGATTTAGGTGAGGTCAATACCGTTATAAAAGACCATAATGACAAGGGACCTCAGAGCGAGATGAGCAGATAAAATAAAGGTAATATCGGCAAATGAGGCAGGATTTCCAGGAATCCTGCCTCATTTTCATATTCAGTCCTGTGATTGACAAATTACAGAAGCAGGGCATTAATCCAACTTTTCAATTTAAACCTTTAAATAAATAAAATGACTAGTAAAAAATGAATTAGATAAAATATAATTAAAATATTGACAAATAAATAAAAAGATTATATATTAAAGTTGTACATTATAGTGTATATTTTTTTATAGATTTAATTTAAACGATTAAATAGATTAAATATGGCTGATAGATATTAATACCAATCGGCCAAAATTTGAAAAAATTATTTAATCGTTTAAATAAAAAATAAAATAATTTATTGGAGGGTTTATTATGGGAAGTAAGAAATTACTGGCATTGCTTCTGTCAACAGCTGTGGCATGTGGTTCATTAGCCGGCTGCGGCGCCAAGGGAACAGAAAAGCCGGAAGGGACTGTGGCCGGAAGTACTGAGTCAAAGGCAGGGGAAAGCAGTAAGACAGATTCAGCCGAAGCAGGAAAGAAGGTAACCATTGCAGTCTGGAATGAGCCGAGTAAAGACGAAGCACTTAATATGTATTTACAGGCTGAAAAAGCAACAGGTATTGACGTGGAAGTGACTGTAATCCCGGAAAGTGATTATTCCTCTAAATTGAACCAGATGGTTTCAACCGGGAATGATTCCGTTGACATCTATGTGATCTGGGAAAATGACATCGCTAACTTTGCCCAGGTAGGAGGAATTATTCCGCTTGATGATTATCTGGCCAAATCCACAATTAAAACAGATGATTTTATTGATGCGGTAGCAAAGCTGTCTGAGGGCCTGGGCGGTACCTATGGTTTGCCGTGGTGTGCGGCTACGGAAATTCTGTACTACAACGAGGATATGTTTGATGCAGCAGGCATTGCCTACCCGACGAATGACTGGTCTTATGCAGATTATAAGGCAGCGGCAGAGAAGCTTACCAAAAAGGCAGCCGACGGCACGACTGAGGTATATGGAAGCGCTCTTCCCAACACCCAGACCTGGTGGGCAGGGATCGGCGGTGCAGGAGATCAGGTTTTTGACCCGGCCAAGGGTCAGATGGTGATCGGCGACGGTGCGGTTTCTTTTGTCTCCGATGTGGTACAGATGGCCAAAAACGGCATCATGCCGGAACCTTCTTCCGATACTGCAGATCTTTTTGCAGCCGGAAAAGCGGCTATGAGCTGGCAGGGAAGCTGGAATATCGGAACTTATGGCAGCGGTCTTGCCTTTAACTGGGATATAGCCTCAATACCTACCGACAAACTGAAATATAACACGTTACATACCGGTTTTTACAGCATTAACGCAAAGAGCAAGAATCAGGATTCCGCGTTTAAGGTAATTGAATATCTGATGGGTGAGGAAGGGCAGGCCATTAACTCTAAGGCAAGCGGCAATCCTTCTGCAATCAAATCCATAGCAGAAAAAGGAGACTGGAAGGTGGAGAGCGTAACGACTATAGAAAACTGGGAGGCCATAACAGACTCCTTGAAAGCCGGTATATTTGGATATACATGCTTGCCATCCGGTGTAACCAACAATGCAATCAGTGAATTTAACTCAGCGGTATTAGGACAGAAAACTCCGGAAGATGCGGTTAAGAATGCTTCCCAGTATGCAAAGGAGACGATTGGCTATTAAGCTTTCATAGGGCCAGATGAAATAATTAAGCCAGGTACAGGAGCGGCCGCAGAACAGACGGAAAGCGGAAGGGAAGCGGCCGCAAGGAGAAATCATTTGTGCCTCTAAGTGAAAGGATCGTGAATGCTATGAAAAATGAGAAAAGGAAGCCGAAAATCAAGAAGAAGCTTATGAATCATCTGACTGCATATGCTTTTTGTGCCCCATGGTTTATAGGTTTTATATGTTTCACCTTATTTCCCATCGTTTTTATGTTTGCAGTGAGTTTGACAAACCGGAAATTAAACGGTATTTCAAATTTTGTAGGATTGGCAAATTACGTAAATATGGTTCAAAGTCCTACCTTTTGGAATTCCATAAAAGTGACCTTGTTTTTTACGGTTGTTATGATGGTGGTTACTACGACCTGGGCAGTGATTCTTGCTATGCTGTTGAATGATAAACAGAAATTAAACGGCATATTCCAGTTCTGTTATTTTCTTCCTTCCGTTATACCGACAGTTGCGCTGGCGTATACATTCCGTACGATTTTCGGAAAAGAGGCAGGTCTTTTAAATGCCATCATTTCACAGCTAACTGCAAAAAATGTCATGGTGAACTGGCTGTATGACAAACACACCATTTATCTTGCTGTATTTTTTATTACCTTGTTTACATACAACACCGGACAGATGATGCTGATTTTCCGCTCAGGCTTAAATGATGTTCCCGGAGAACTTTATGAAGCGTGTGACATTGACGGTGCAAGCCCGTTCCGGAAGTTTTTCGGCGTAACGCTTCCCATGATCTCCCCCATTGTTCTGTTTAATGCGGTTATGGGCTGCATCAGCGCGCTTAACGGTTCCTTTGCGCTGCTTTATCCATTGACAGGGGAAAGCGGGGATCCTAATGGGATGACCCAGGTTTTAAGCCTTTTGATCTATAAGGAAGCTTTCAGCAATATGAAGGTAGGATATGCCTGTGCTCTGTCGGTAGTTCTGTTTCTGATCGCCTGCGGTTTTGGGATCGGCATATTTGCAGTATCAAAAAAACTAGTCTATTACGAAAATTAAGGAGGAGAGGCCATGAGTTCAGCAAAGGCAAAGAAAAAGGCAGGCAGGATTTTGATTTTTATTCTTAAGATTCTTGTTGCTGTTATCATGTTTTCTCCGATCATATGGGTGTTTTCGGGAGGTTTTAAAAATTTAACAGAGTTCACCACCTCTTCTGATATTATCCCTAAGAATGTGACCCTGGAGAACTTTAACTATATCTTCTTTCATTCCAACTATTATTTATATGTACGAAATACCGTTCTATTAATGGCAGGTACAACCTTAGGGACTTTAATATCCTCTTCCTTTGTAGCCTATCCTCTTGCAAGAATGGAATTTCCCGGGAAGAACTTAATATTTTCATTGATTGTGGGAACCATGATGATTCCGGGTATTGCCCTGATTATTCCGCAGTACATTATGTTCGGGAAGATCGGCTGGCTAGATTCCCTTCTCCCCATGATCGTCCCGTCATTTTTTGCTTATCCCTATAATGTGTTTCTTTTCCGGCAATTTTTCCGGTCTATCCCAAAGGAGCTGGATGAAGCAGCAACCATAGACGGATGCAGCAAGCTGGGCGTATTTTTTAAAGTGTTGCTGCCTCTGTCAAAATCCACCTTTACCACCATTGGCGTGCTGTCCAGTGTATTCTGGTGGAATGAGCTGACCCAGCCTGTGTTCTATATTAACAGCGACAAGTGGAGAACGCTGACCATTGCATTAATGACGACATTTATGTATACTTCTGGTAACGCATTTGTTATTAACTGGCCGTCAATTATGGCAGCTTCATCTCTTATGATTCTGCCCCCGATGCTTCTTTACCTGTTTGGTTCCAGATTCCTGGTTGAAGGGATCAAAACTTCCGGTTTAAAAGGATAGGGAAATAGGCTGCCATGAAGTGATGGATAAAGGAACGGAAAAAGAGGAAAGAGGGAGTATTACCATGACATTAAAAGAAATTGCTTCTATGGCCGGTGTATCCGCAGCAACGGTATCATATGTGCTCAATAATACGGCTCAGGTAAGTGAAGAGACAAGAAAACGGGTAGAAAAGATCATAAAAGAAACAGGATACCGGTCCAATATCCTGGCGAAAAGTCTTCGGACTAATGAATCGTTCCTGATCGGTGTAATTGTTGAAGACATTACTGTCTGGCATACGGCTCATATCATTGACGGGATCAATGAAATTGCGGAAGCCAGAGGATATAATACCATCTTAAACAATTTAAGGCTTCTTAGCAAGATAGAATCCCAGTTTGAACATATTTCAAATTTTCAGAAGGACATCGACAAGGCGGTGGATGTATTAATCGGAATGCAGGTGGATGGTATTATTTATGTGGGGATGCATGACCGCAAAATAAGCCATGTGCTTCATGATATCAAAAAACCGGTGGTATATTGCTACTGCTATACGGATGGGGAAGGATCCTCGGTCCGCTATAGCAACGAAAAAACAGTTTACCAGATGACACAGATGTTAATAAGCAATGGACACAAGGAGTTTGGCGTGATCAACGGGCTAAAGGGATCAGAGCCTGCCGCCCTCCGGTTTAAAGGCTTTCAGAGAGCCTTGGACGAGGCAGGGATAGAATTAAAGCCTGAGAACATTGTTAGCGGAAACTGGAAGTACCGGGACGGAAAGGAGGCAGCCGGAAAGCTTCTTAATAAAAAGAACTTTCCAACTGCGATCGTAGCGATGAACGACGATATGGCAGTGGGTGTTTATGATGCTGCGAGAGAGCTCGGACTTAAAATTCCAGACGATATTTCAGTTACGGGTTTTGATAATGGAGATATTGTCCAGTATGTGACTCCAAGAATCACCACAGTGGAAAGGCCTCTTCAGGAAATGGGATACCGTTCCATGGAGCTGTTGCTGGAAAGCATTCATGGAACCAGTGTGGGAGATGTAAACATCACCCTGCCATGTGCCCTGATCGAAGGAGAGTCGGTAAAGAATCGGAACGAATCTGAGGTTTATGAAAAAAACTAATTGCTGAGTGAGGAAAAGATATGGAAGCTGGTAAGTTGACAACAGTGGATTTAAAAAACATTATAATTAATGATCCATTCTGGAACAGATATATAGATCTGGTGGATAATGTTATATTACCTTTTCAATGGGAGCTGATCAATGATCGGGTAGAAGGGGCCGAAAAAAGCTATTGCATCAGAAATTTCCGGATTGCCTGCGGCGATGAAAAGGGAGAACACAAGGGCATGGTATTTCAGGATACGGATGTTGCCAAATGGCTGGAAGCCGTCGCCTATTCCCTCGCTAAAAAGAAGAATCCGGTACTGGAAGCCGCCGCTGACAGCGCCATCGATTTAATTGCCAGAGCCCAGTGCGAAGATGGATATTTGAATACGTATTACACAATTACAGGCAATAGGCGGTGGTCTGACCTGTTTGAAGGTCACGAGCTTTACACTGCAGGACATATGATCGAAGCGGCTGTAGCATATTATGAAGCAACGGGCAAGAAGAGATTTCTTCAAGTGGTTTGTAGGTTTGCCGATTACATGTGTAAGGTATTTGGCAGGGAAGAGGAGAAAATCCATGGCTATCCGGGGCACCCGGAAGTGGAGCTGGCTCTGGTAAAGCTTTACCGGGTAACAAAAATGACAAAATATCTGGAACTGGCTGATTTTTTTGTACGTACCAGAGGGGAAAGACCTTGTTATTTTTTAAACGAAGACTGTATCAAGAATCAGAATTTTATCTTTCCGGAATTTAAAGATTTTGACTTGGACTATAACCAGTCCCATATGCCATTGAAAGAACAGGAAACCGCGGAAGGGCATGCGGTGCGGGCAGTTTATTTATACAGCGCCATGGCTGACTTAGCTTATGAATATCAGGATAAAGAACTGTTAAAACAATGCGAAACCCTGTGGAACAACATTGTGGAAAAACGGATGTACATCACCGGAAGCATTGGTTCTGCATCCTATGGGGAGAGATTTACCACGGATTATGATCTGCCGAACAATTCAAACTATTCGGAATCCTGCGCCACGGTGGGGCTTGCCATGTTTTCCAACCGGATGTTTCGGATCACAAAGGATGGAAAATATATAGATATAGTAGAAAAGGCATTATACAACACCCTTTTGGCGGGAATCGCCCTTGATGGAAAGCATTTCTTTTATGTCAATCCTTTAGAGGTGGTTCCGGAGATTGCAGAGAAAAATCCGACTTACCGCCATGTGAAGACCACAAGGCAGCTTTGGTTTGGCGTATCCTGCTGTCCCCCTAATATTGCAAGGACCCTTACTTCCCTGGGCAATTATATGTATGCTTCAGAGCAGAATACGGTATACGTGAACTTATTTATCGGCAGCAGGATTGATACCGGCCTGTCCTCTGGCCATGTGGAGCTTCTGCTCAGTTCTGATTATCCGGTAAAAGGTAATGTGACACTGGAAGTCACTCCGGAAACAGACGGGCAGGAATTTACCGTAGGGATCCGGAAACCGTCCTATTGCGGCAAAGCGGAACTAAGTGTCAATGGTGTTAAGGAAGCCATTTGCCTGGAAAAGGGATACATATATCTGACACGTAAATGGAAGGCAGGAGATAAGATCACAGTGGTTTTTGATGTTTCTTTTCGCTTTGTAAGATGCAATCCCAAAGTTCGTGACAACATCGGGAAGGTCTGCCTGATGAAAGGGCCTATGGTGTATTGCCTTGAGGAAGCGGATAACGGCAAGTATCTGGCTTCAAACATCATGGACAGTTCGGTACCGCCTAAGGAAGAGTTTGACGAATCATTGCTTGGCGGAACCATGTGTGCCGGACTGGAAGGCATGCGCATTGATTACTCCAGGGTAGGCGATTCTCTCTATGAGGAAGAAAGACCTTCTTATATGGATGATACGTTTAAAGCAATTCCTTATTGCTGCTGGAATAACCGGGGCAAGGGTGAAATGATTGTGTGGATGCGTGAAAAGTAAAAATGGGCAGTCAAAAGAAGATCCGGCAAGGTACCTTGCCGGATCTTCTTTTAATGAAATAATTATAATGATCTAATTACCGCATTCAATGCTGATCTCATTGAACTTATCTAAAATGTGTTCCACATCCATATTGGACTTTTCGTCCCCTTCTGTATCAATGATGGCATTTCCCTGATGCATCATCAGCAGGCGGTTTCCGTATTCTACTGCATACCGAAGGTTATGGGTAACCATAATGGTGGTCAAATGCTTTTCCTTTACAATCTTATCTGTCAGCTCCATGATGTTCTCGGCAGTTTTTGGATCCAGGGCAGCGGTGTGCTCATCTAAGATCAGGAATTCAATGGGAGTCATGGTGGACATGAGAAGAGCCATAGCCTGCCTCTGACCGCCGGAAAGAACGCCCACCTTTACATGCAGCTTATCCTCTAAGCCAAGGCCCAGGAAACGAAGCTGCTCCCTGTAATAGGTTATCCGCTGCTTGTTGGTGCCGGGAAGAAGATTAAAAGGCTTTCCCTTGGTATCGGCCAGAGCCATATTTTCCAGGATGGTCATATTGGGGCATGTGCCCATAGCCGGGTTCTGGTAGACTCTTCCGATACGGCGCTGGCGCTTAAATTCCGGCATATTGGTGATGTCGATGCCGCCTACCAGGATAGAACCGCTGTCCAAAGGAATGCTTCCGCAGATGATGTTTAACATGGAAGTCTTGCCGGAGCCGTTGCTTCCTACCACAGATACGAACTGCTGATCCTTAATGGTAAGATTAAAGTTCTGGAACAGGCACATCTCATTGACCGTTCCCTGGTTGTAGTATTTATTGATGTTTTGAAGTTCAAGCATGTTGTTTCACCTTCTTTTCCCTGCCGTTGCTGAGCACCAGAATTGCCAGGAACAGCACTGATGTGATCAGTTTTAAATCCGATGCTTCCATTCCAAGATAAATGGCAAAGGACACGCAGGCTTTGTAAATGATAGAACCGATAATGACTGCAGTGGTGGATTTTACAAACCCAACCCGTTTAAACAGCTTTGTTCCAATGATTACATTGGCAAGGCCGATCACAATGGTACCCGTTCCCATACTGATTTCAAAAAAACCTTTTTGCTGGCAGTATACGGAACCGGCCAGTGCAGCCAGGCCGTTTGCGATGGCAAGGCCGATGATCTTTACCATGCCTTTGTCCTTGGCAAGAGAGGTAACAAGAGTTTCATTGTCACCCACAGCCCTTAACAAATAGCCGGAGCGGGTCTTTAGATAATGATCAAGCAAAAGCTTAACGATCACCACAATGACCGCTAATATAATCACAACGCTGATATCTGCAAGCTTCCCGGGAAACAGGCGGCTTACAAAACTGTTTTCAAAGATGGAATCATTATTGAAAAATGGGACATTGGACTTTCCGGCTACCCTTAGGTTCACAGAATAGAGGGCAGTCATGACAATGATACCTGACAGAAGATCCCGTACCTTTAATTTTACATGAATGAAGCCTGTGATGCATCCGGCCAGGGCACCGACGGCAAAGGCAATAAATAGCGTTGCCACCGGGTTTATTCCGGCCAGGATCATGGTAACGGTAATTGCACCTCCCAAAGGGAAGGTTCCATCGACGGAAAGATCCGGAAAATCCAGAATCTTATAAGTGATGTAAACGCCCAGCGCCATAATGGCATAGACCAGGCCTTCTTCCAAAACGCCAAGTATGATTGACATGGTTTAACTTCCTCCAATTATATTCCTTGTATTTAACTTAATCAGGTAGGATCGCGGATTGCGACTACCCGATTTGCTGCTAGTGGGCAATCTCTGTAAAAATTTCAGCAGCGGAACCGGTAAGCTCTGACGGAAGGGTAATTCCCAGGTTTTCGGCAACCTTTGAATTTCCGTAGAATGCGGCTTCTTTGATCACTTCAAAGTTTATTTCGCTTGCTTTTGCTTCGCCCTTCAATACCTTTGCGGCCATTTTACCGGTCTGCTTGCCTAAGTCCATATAATCAAGACCAATGGAAGCCAGACAGCCGATTTTTACCTGTTCTACTTCACTGCCGAATACGGGTATGTTCTTCTTTCCGGCCTTATCCAGGATCAGCGGAAGAGAGCTTACTACGGTGTTATCCGTTAAGTTGTTTAAGCAGTCAACCTTTTCCAGAATGCTGTCAGTTGCCAATGGGATATCAGCAGTTGCGGACACCGGGCCTTCTACGATTTCAAAGCCATAGGAAGCGGCTGCGGCTTTATATTCCTTGATTGCTGTTTCTGAGTTCACTTCACTGGTGCTGTAAAGGATGCCGATGGTTTTTGCATCGGGAAGAATCTTGCGGATCATTTCCAGCTGTTTTTCCACTGGAAGCTTATCACTGGTTCCGGTGATTTCCCCAACCGGAGTTCCATCCCCATTAGCCAGAGCCGCGGCAACCGGATCTGTAACTGCCGTGAAAATGACGGGAACGCCGGCCTTTTTTGCTCCGCTATAGGCAGCCTGAGCCATTGGGGTAGCGATGCCGCAGATCAAATCCACTTTTTTGGAAAGGAAGTTATTAACGATCTGGCTTGCGGTTCCACCGTCAGCCTGAGCATTTTCATACATGACGGTTAAGTTTTTTCCTTCCTCGATTCCTTCTTCTGCAAGGCCCTGTATAAAGCCTTCCCGGCAGTTATCAAGGGAACCGTGCTCTGCAAACTGTCCGACACCGATGGTATAGGATGTGCCGTCTGCAGCATTTCCAGCCTCAGTACCAGAAGATGCCTGGGTTGTAGAATTATTGTCAGCAGGTTTTTCCGGAGCTGCCTTGGAAGAACAGCCGGAGAGTGCGGCAGCTGCCACAGCAGCCAGTAACAGGGTTTTGATCGATTTTTTCATAATATTTCCTCCTTAAGATGGTTTCCGTTGGCAAGAAGAGGGAACGGATATCCTGAAAATAAAAAAAGTCCCAAGTACGCTAAAAAACGTACTTGAGACGAATCATACAATCCGCGGTGCCACTCAAATTGACTTTATAAAAGCCCACTTTTCATATACTAACATATATGCCACGAGAAATAACGGTTGTGGTCTCCGTCAGCCCCTACTGGAACAATGGTTCGGGGCCGCCCTCAAAAGTCCATTCAGCTATCAGCTTTATACCGCACTCGCACCAACGGCGGCTCTCTGAAATATTGCCTGGAAAGCTTACTCTTCTTTTTCAACGGTTTATTTTTATTTCATTTAAACAGTATATTAATACGTCTGTATGGATTTGTCAACTGCTAATTAGAAAAAGTCAGAAATTGCCTGTCTGCCTACCTGCCTATCAGTTCATATGTTACATATGGATGAGAAAGGTGATAACCGAGTTTTTCCGCTAAAGCTACAGAACGTAAATCATGAGCATCCCAACTTGGATAAACATTTCGTTCCAGGCTTTCAAGAATCAATTTGGCGCCGCATACTGTCGCTAGTCCCTTGCCTCTATAATCGGGTTTTGTATCTATCTCTATTTCAATACCATTATTATAAACAGCATAAGGGGAAGCACCTGCCACCAATTCACCATTGTGTAATATTGACACCCCGAATGCACGCCGCTGATAGTCAGCATAATCTTTAAACTGAGAACATAAATCCACGGACCATGCTTCCTGTCCAGCTAATTCATATACTTCCCTGTCTATCATCCGAAGTTCATAACAATCATCGAGACCATTAATGAAAGAAGCCAGTCTAGCTTTATCAAAAACATCTGGTTCCTTTTTAATAGCATAGCGAAATATTTTGTTTACCCGCCCATCAAAAAAAATCTCGATCAGTGCTTCCCAAGCCTTATCTTTCGGTATGAGCAGCTTTTCTCCTTCTAAATCATGAAAAAGGGCGGTATTTGGCTGGCCTGCGAAAAAGCAGAAGTCACCGATTTCAATCATTGCAGACGCGGGATTTTTTTCATTATCTAAGATAATATTTCCCATATGGCCTTGCAAACATGACCATATTAGAGCTTCTTCCCAATCATTAAACATGGCTGTAACATTGCTGTGCATTTTTATCACCTTACTTTCTGATGAAAGCTAATATAAACTATCTTTATATCAACTTTTATTGTTATCGAAAGATTATACTATATTAATTGCTATCCATCCATACATTTCTTTTCTTTTGATTGCTGCGGAAATTCTACTTTTCTTAAGTGGGAACGGAGAGAGCGTAAATTATAACAAGAAAATGAACAAATCGTCCCTTTTTACCTCCTTGTGTGTTATATAAATCGAAAAAATAACAAGAAGAATTTTTATGAAAGTATAGAAAATTGCAATATTCGTTATGGCAGGAAATTTGTCAGCAGGAATATATGCAATTCCTGCAGCAGAAATAGTGGAGAGATGGCATAAAAGTAAAAATAATTCCAGCAAAAAAGTGAAGAAAAATAATATGCTTATGAGTGCAAATGTGTTAAACTATAAACACTATTTATTATCGGAGGTTTGTCCATGAAAAAGCTGTTAATCGTAGTAGATATGCAAAAGGATTTTATCGACGGCTCCCTGGGAACGCCCGAGGCGGTTTCTATCGTTCCTAAGGTAAAAAGAAAAATAGAGGAATATCAGGCAGCAGGTGATGAAGTAATCTTCACCCTGGATACCCACGAGGAGAATTATCTTAATTCTCAGGAGGGGAAAAAGCTTCCGGTCGTTCATTGTGTCAGGGGAACAGCCGGATGGGAGCTTGATAATTCCTTAAAGGAATTTCAGGGAATACGTTTTGAAAAAAACACGTTTGGAAGCTCAGTGCTTGGTGAATATGTGACAGAAAGAAAATATGAATCCATTGAACTGATTGGTTTATGTACGGACATCTGTGTAATTTCCAATGCCCTGCTGGTCAAAGCTTTTCTTCCTGAGACTCCGGTGCTGGTGGACTCCTCCTGCTGTGCGGGTGTGACTGTAAAAAGCCATGAAAATTCGTTAGAGGCTATGAAGATGTGCCAAATCGAAGTTTTATAGAATCAATAAAAATACCGGGTTGAACTTAAGTTCTCCCGGCATTTTTGTAATCAGACATAAATGCATGACTGATCTATTTTATTTCATCAATCTCTCCAGGTCCTGATAAAAGCCAGGATAAGAGATATTCACGCATTCTGCGCCTAAGATTTCTGTTTCTCCTTCTGCACAAAGCCCTGCAACTGCAAAGGTCATGGCGATCCGGTGATCCAGCTTACTGTCTATGACAGCACCGCGAAGTGGCTTTCCGCCTCTGATGATCATGCCATCCTCTGTTTCCTCTACATCGGCTCCCATGGCAGATAAATTCCTCACCATAACCTCAATACGGTTGGATTCCTTTACCTTTAATTCCGCCGCATCCCTAATAATGGTTTCGCCCTCTGCTAAGCAGGCCATGGCGGCGATCATGGGAAGCTCATCGATGAGGGTAGGGATAATAGCTCCGCCGATAGTAATGCCGTGCAGAGAGCCTGATTTTACCAGAATATCCGCAGTAGGTTCCCCGGAATCCGTATTTACTTCCAAAAGAGTGATATCAGCTCCCATATTCCGGCAAACGTGAATGATCCCGTCCCGGGTAGGGTTAATTCCCACATGCTTAATCAGTATTTCTGATCCCGGAATCATCAGGCCTGCCGCAATAAAGTAAGCAGCAGAAGAGATATCCCCCGGGACAACGATCTTATTCCCGTAAAGTTCTTCGGCGGGAGCGATGCAGGCGGTGGTTCCTTCTGTCTTAACATTGGCCCCAAAATAGTTCAGCATGATTTCCGAATGGTTTCTGGATACATAAGGTTCCGTCACCTTTGTTTCGCCCTCTGCATACAGTCCGGCCAATAGGATGCAGGATTTTATCTGGGCGGAAGCTACCGGGCTTGTATAATGGATGCCGTGAAGCTTTTTACCGCTTATGGAAAGAGGAGCACAGCCATTTTCCTTTACGCTCTTTATATCAGCCCCCATTAAGGATAACGGCTCCATAATGCGTTTCATAGGTCGTTTTTGAATGGATTCGTCACCGGTTAAGGTTACATTAAAATCCTGGGCAGCCAGAAGACCGGAGATCAGGCGTGTGGTGGTTCCGCTGTTTCCACAGTCTAAGATTGTTTCCGGTTTTTTTAAGCCCCGGAGTCCATTGCCATGGACAATGACAGTGTCATGGTTGTTTTCAATCTGAATTCCCATTTTCTTAAAGCAGGAGATGGTGGAAAGGCAGTCGGCCCCCTGGAGAAAGTGGCTGATTTCCGTGGTTCCTTTTGCAATAGAACCAAACATCACGCTGCGGTGAGAGATGGACTTGTCACCTGGTATGGTTATTTCGCCCTTTAAAGGGGAGGCTTTTGTGAATTTCATAGGAATCCTCTCTTTTAATTTGAAATTAAATCGTAGTGGTACCGTTCCAGCTGTTTCCATGCGTTGTCCATGGTTTCTTTGTCATAAAACGCAATCCTTAAAGTTCCCTCTCCGTGCTCCCGGTTGTGGTTGATGCCGATGTTCTTAATGCTGATGCCTTTAGCGGCCAGGATGACGGATAAGGTGGAGATAGCGCCTACTTCGTCAGCCATATCCACCGTGAAGGAATAATCCGGTGCTATGAGGCCCGGTATCTTTTCTGAAAAGGAGTTGCGGTAATCCCTGGAAGTTTCAAATAGCTGGTAAATCGATTGTTTGTCATTTGCCTTAAGCTCACCCAGTACTTGACTTAAAGAGGCAATATAGCGTTCCAGAATCACAGAAAGATTCTGGTTGTTTGTCATACAGATCTGTTCCCACATTTCCGGAGAGGAAGAAGCGATTCTTGTAATGTCCTTAAAACCTCCGGCAGCAAGCCGTTTCATAAGCCCTTCTTCATTATCGGAAGCCCTTACAAGGTTTACCAGACTGGAGGCTATGATATGAGGCAGATGGCTGATTGCTGCGGTGATAAAGTCATGCTCTTCATAATTGAGGACGAGGGGAATGGAGCCGATCATGTTTGCGATCCGCACCAGACGGCTAACCTGTTCCTCTGCAGAAGCCTGGGTAGGGGTAATGATATAATAAGCATTCTCAAGCAAATGATCGGTGGAGTTCTCATATCCGGTCTTTTCCGAACCGGCCATAGGGTGGCCTCCCACAAACATGCTTTCCATGCCGAGACGGCTTACTTCCTCATGAATATCCGTCTTGGTGCTTCCTACGTCGGTAATGATGGCTCCAGGCTTTAAGAAAGGCTGGATTTCTGACAAATACTTTGCGTTGTACTCCACAGGAGTACAGAGGAAGATAAGATCGCATTCCCGGAGTTCTTCTCCGATTCCGTCTAAGATGACATCAACGATCCCGTCTTCCTTTGCCTGCAAAAGCCTGGAACGGGTGCGCATGTAGGCCATGATTTTTGTATCTGGTTCTTCACGCTTGATCCCTCTGGCGATAGAACCGCCGATGAGACCAAGCCCGATAAAGGCAATGGTGGCATCGCTCATTCACATGTCCTCCCCGCAAGCTTGGCGTAAGGTTTTAATTCATCGATCAAATTGTCAAATTGTTCAAAGGTCAGGGACTGGGGGCCGTCGGACAGGGCGCAGGATGGGCATGGATGAACTTCCACGATGATCCCGTCAGCACCTACTGCTATGGCAGCCTTGGAAATCGGCTCAATATAAGCCCGTACTCCGGTTGCGTGGCTTGGATCAATGATGATAGGCAGGTGGCTCTTAGCGCGGATAACCGGTACGGCACTGATATCCAGGGTGTTTCTGGTAGCAGTCTCGAAGGTACGGATCCCCCGTTCGCAAAGCACGATGTTTGTATTACCTTCAGAAGCAATATATTCTGCGGCATTCAGCCATTCATCAATGGTAGCGGACAGGCCTCTCTTTAACAGAACCGGGATGCCAGCCTTTCCTGCTTCTTTTAAAAGCTCGAAATTCTGCATATTCCTTGCACCGATCTGGATCATGTCCACATATTTTATGGATGTTTCAAGAGCCCTCAGGCTTGTGACTTCGCAGACTATGTTAAGCCCGGTGGCTTCCCTGGCTTCTTTCATGTATTTCAGCCCTTCCTCCTCAAGACCCTGAAATGCGTATGGAGAGGTTCTTGGCTTATAAGCTCCGCCGCGCAGGAACTGGGCACCTGCTTTTTTTACTGCAAAAGCTGTTTCAAGTACCATATCGTGATTTTCTATGGCACATGGACCTGCCATTATGGTGAGATGGCCTGGTCCGATTTTTGCGTTTCCAATGGTTATAACGGAATCTTCCGGATGAAATTTTTTATTTACCAGCTTGTAGGTTTCGGTTACGGCAACGATCTTGTCAACACCTTCTAACATCTCGATGTTTGCGCCCTGGAGTTTTGTCTTATCGCCTACAACGCCTACGATTGTCACTTCCGTCCCTTTTGATAAATGAGCCTGAAGTCCGTTTGATTCGATTAAGTCTTTTATTTTACCAACAGCTTCCTCAGAAGCGTTAGGCTTCATAATAATGATCATGTTTTTTATGTCCTCTCTTTTGCAAATATATTCCCCATTGTAATCCATTGCAGGAAAGTTGTCAACGCTTTTACGCGTTAAACTTCGACGCTTTAACGTAAATTATTATCAGGAAAGAGTTTTCAGGCATATTCAGCAAGCAAAATAGTGGAATATTTGAAATCATTATGTATACAAGAATATACGATATCAACACCTGACCGTTAGCTTTCGTATCTAAGTATAGTTTTCCTAAGCTATATAAGACCTTTTCAAATTTTTCTATCATATAGAGAAGTGGAATTTAACTTATCAATTTTCTGAATTTTTTGAAGTTATAAAAAAGGTGATGATAAATTTGTGTTATGGTGATATAATAACGTCATAAGGTTATAATGTTTTAGGTGTAGTATGAGAAAGGTACAGGAGGTCAAGTGGCAACATGGATTCGGTGATAGATAAAAAAATAAAGGTACCTCTGCATTATCAGATATATCTGGATCTGCTCAAAAAAATTCAGAGTGGCGTTCTGAAAACAGGCGACAAAATTCCCTCGGAACCGGAGCTTGAGCGTATATATGGGGTTAGCAGAGTTACTGTTAGGGGAGCGGTCGAAATGCTGGCCCAGGAAGGGCTGGTTGAAAAAAACAGGGGAAAAAAGGGAACGATTGTCTGCAAGTCAAAGCATGCCTACGATATGAAGAAGCTGACCAGCTTTACGGATGATGTAAAGTTGTATGGGGAAAATGCCAGTTCAGAGCTCCTGGATTTTAAGGAGATGGTACCGGATCAGAAGGTGGCGCAGTCATTGGAGCTTAAGGCCGGAGAGACGGTGTATTATGTTGAGAGAAAACGGTACCGTGAGGGAGTGGTGGTGGGTCTTCACAAATCATATATCAAAAGACTTCCGAGCCTGGAGCTTAAGGCCGGGCAGTTTGGCCCGGATGTTTCCCTCTACGCAATTCTTAAGTCAGGCGGTATCATTCCTACCACGGCCACGGAACTGCTCGAGGTAAAGGTTCCATCTTCGCGGATTTTGGAGGTACTGGGACTTGTGGCCCGGACGGCTGTCTTTTATAAGGAACGTGTAACTTATTCGGGTGACAGGATACCTTTTGAGTATGTAGAGATGTTTTATAATCCTGAATATTATAAATATAAGGTAGAACTGCAGCTGGATTGACAATGGTTGAGACTGGCTGGCCTGGGCTTTATCGGTTTTGTAAGAAGATTTCGTCATTATTTTGATCTGTTTTGGTCAATTTTCTGGTCGAGATCTTCTTTTTTTATTTATTTTGGAAAAACTATTGACAAACTGCCATAAATTTATTACACTAACATCATAACGTTATAATCTTAATATGTTAAAGAGAGTCAGGAGGACGGTCGCATGCTTATCTATGATATTCATTCTCATCTGGGCAAGACGAGCTCAGGAGATGAAAACTCTCCGGAAAAACTGGTGAATGATCTGAAGGCTTACGGTATTCAGAAAGTGGGGATCAGCAGCTTATCGGGTATCTCCACGAGAGAGCAGAATGATCTGGTTTACAGAGCTATGAAATCATTTCCGGATATTATTAAGGGCTATGCCTTTATCAATCCCAAGGCGCCGGATGCCATTGACGAGGTTAACCGCTGCCTGGGAGATTATAAGATGGACGGGATTAAGTTCCATTCATGGAAACACGGATACTATCCGGATAATACGCCGGCTTTAAATGACATTCTGGCTGAGGTTGAGAAATACGGGGTCCACGTTCAGACACATGTGGGTACGGCGCCATTTTCTACCCCATATACATGGGCTGAATATGCCAGAAGGTTTCCTGGGATCGATTTTTTGTTCACCCATATCGGATATTATGAATTCGGACTTTCTACCATCGAGGCCGTCAAGGATTTGAAGAATGTGTGGGTGGAGACTTCCGGGCAGATGGATGTGGAGGTTCTGCTTCGGGCAATTGAAGTGCTGGGTCCGCAGAGAGTGTGTTTCGGAACAGACTGGCCCTACAAACCAGTAAATATTGAGGTGGAGAAGTTCTATGAGTTAAATATTCCGGAGGAAAAGCTGGAATACATCTTCCATAAGAACGCGGAACATTTGTGGAGATTGGAGACGAGAGCATGATAAATATTCTGATGACCTCACACGGAGGCATGGCCCAGGGAATGATGCAGTCGGTAAAGATGCTGATGGGAGAACAGGATAACCTGGACTTTGTCACCTTTGACGAGGAGATGGGGGCAGATGAGCTGGACGAGCTGATTGGGGAAAAGATTACTGATACTTCGCTGGACAACCAGTACCTGATTCTGTGCGATATCAAAGGCGGAACACCCTTCAATGTGGTTTCCAGATATTCATTTAAGAATGACAATGTAGCTGTTATATATGGAATGAATCTTCCGATATTGGTTGAGGCGATTATTAGGAGTCAGAGTAGTGAGGTAAGTTTGCAGGAGTTGACATCCTATCTTGAGCAGCAGAGTGGTTCGACTATCGGTTTGAGTAAATTATAGTAGGAGGAAGACAAATGGACGTAAGTGTATTTCGTATTGACGACAGATTGATTCATGGGCAGATTATCACGGCGTGGATTGCTTACGCTGATGCAAAGACGATTGTTGTGGCAGATGACAAGGCAGCGAAGGATGAGTTTCAGCAGAGCCTGCTTAAGATGGCGACGCCTGATTCCGTCACCCTGAAGATATTGAGCCTTGATGATACGGCTGAATATCTCCGGTCCGGAGAGGACAAGGGAAAGGTTCTGCTGTTGGTGCGCGGACCAGAGCAGGCTCTTAAACTGGTTGAGTCGGGAGTTGTGAAAGAGAGTATTAATGTAGGTAATCTGAATATGAAGAAGGGCAAGACAAAGGTGCTGGGTAACCTTTGGGTGTTCCCGGAGGATGTGGAGATGATTAAGAAGATCTATGACCGCAAAGTGACCCTGGAAGTGCGTGCAATTCCCAGCGACCGCAGCCAGGATGTCTTGGAGCTTTTGAAGAAAAACAAACTGGCTTAATAAGGGGGAAAAAACATGAGCTTAATTACGCAGGCATTTTTAGTGGCATTATTTGTGACGATTGCATTTATTGATTCCCATACAACGCAGACACATATTTTTCGTCCGATCGTAGTCGGCCCGGTGGTTGGACTTATCATGGGGGATGTGAAGACGGGATTTGATGTGGGGGTTACGGTGGAGCTGATGTTCCTGGCGGTTATCTTTGTGGGAACTGCGGTACCCCCCAACCCAACCATCAGTACGGCTATTGCCACCGGAATAGCGATCCTGGGCGGCGGCGGAACCGATCTGGCTGTGGCCACCGCCCTTCCTGTTTCTTTTATCGGGCAGATGGCGGAGACCTTTCAGAATTCAGTGATCAACGTTTTCTTTATGCACCGGGTTGAGAAAGCGGCAGAGAGGCTGGATCCAAGAGGGATTGTCGCGAATAATCTGGTCTTTCCCATGGCGGTTAACGCGATTCTCTACGGAGTCCCCACCTTTCTGGCCATCTACTTCGGAGCTGGCTATGTGCAGGGAATTATCAATGCAATTCCTGAGAAGGTGATCACGGGCCTCTCCGTGGGAGGGAGCATGATCGGAGCGGTTGGATTTGCGCTGCTGCTCAATTCCATCAAGGTGAAGAAATTATGGCCATTCTTTCTTTTGGGATTTTTTGTAGCCTCCTACCTGGGTATCAATATGATCGGGGTGGCGCTGCTGGCCGTAATCTGTGTGGCGATGTACTATTATTTTAAGATTGCAGATGAAAAAGCATGAAAGGGAGGAAAATGATATGAATGCAGAGCACAATAATACAAAGCTGACAAACCGTGATTTATGGAAGGTATTTTTACATCAGCTTACTATTAGAGGAGCCAACAACTATGAACGTCAGCAGAACGCAGGCTTTACAGAAGCCATGATGCCTGTGATTGAAAAGTACCATGATGATCCCGATGAGAAGAAAGAGGCATATGCGCGGCATATGGAATACTTTCTCACCAACGATATTACATCGGCAATACCCGTGGGTGTTGCCGCCGCGATGGAGGAGCGGTACGCAACGGAGGGGGACATTGATGCCGATTCCATCAATGCTGTGAAGACGGCGCTGATGGGACCCCTGGCGGGATTGGGCGATTCTCTGTTAAATGGTACTGCAAGACCTATACTTGCCGGTATCGCCATATCCCTGATCACAGCGGGCCTTGGATGGGCGGGTCCTATATTCTTTATTATCGGCATGTCCATTGTCTCGCTGGGTGTGCGCTATCTGGGAGTATTCCAGGGCTATAAGCAGGGTGTAAAATTCGTGGAGAAGATTCAGTCCAGCGGGCTTATCAACAGGATCTCCGAGCTGGCGGCGATTGCGGCCTATGTGATTGTCGGGGGCTTTATACCGGCCCTGGTAGTCATTTCGATTCCCATTGTATATCAGAGCGGAGATACTGTTTTGAGCATTCAGGAAACCCTGGACGGGCTGATGCCGGGCATTCTGGGGATGCTTTATACCGGACTGATGTATTTTCTGATATCAAAGAAGAAAATATCTGCAATCAGACTGATTCTCATCACGATGATAGTGGGAATCGTCGGTGCTTACTGCGGAATTCTGGGATAACGATAAACAGGAGGTGTCTTTTCATGATAGTGGATATCCATTCTCATATAAAACGGAATCTGTCCTGTCAGGAGGAAGAGGAAAAAAAACTTCTCCTTGATATGGAAAAAAACAAGGTGGACGTCCGGGTAGTATCGGCGATGGACGGCTGGACTGTGGAGGAGGGCAGCAGATATATTTCCGGCTTTGTATCCGCCCATCCCGGACGTCTGGTTGGGTGTGCGGTGATCAATCCCAAGGAGGAGGACTGCAATAAAAAAGCGGCAGAAGTTCTGACGCTTCCGGGGATGGCGATGCTGGAATTTCAGTCGGTGGAGCATGGCTACTATCCTGATACGTGTGACGGTATAGAAAGGGTGCTTCAGGTTGCGGAGAAAAAAGGGGTCCCGGTGAAGGTATTTACAGGTATTGGCGCCCGATCCATGCCTCAGCAATGGCTGGGGCACGTAAAGAGACATCCGGATATTACCTTTATTTTCCTCCATATGGGCTGCTTTGACTACGGCTACGGCTGCGTGGATCTGGCGGCACATTATTCTAATATTTTACTGGAAACCTCCAATCAGTATGAGGTTCAGATTTTAAAAAAGGCCGTCGGATCACTGCCCGCAAAAAAGCTGGTATTCGGCTCCTCCTATCCGGAACGCCTGACCAGGTGCTCCCTGGATGTATTCGATATGTTCCATCTGGATGACGAGTACAGGAGGCTTCTGTTTGGCAGGAATGCGGCCGGACTGCTGGGCTATGTCTAAAAGAGGTTTCTCCAGGATGTGTGTCCGGAAAAATTCAAGATGGGAAGAGGGGAGATCTATCGAATGAATTTGATGACGAATGAAGTTAGGGAGATACTCCCTGATAATATGAGAGAAGCGTTTGATTCGATTGTGGAGCAGAAGGTTCTCGGGGCCAGCAATCACATCGCGATGGTTGGCGATATGATAGAGGCCATAGCGTTGCGGGGAAAGGAAGAGAAACGGCCTGTAAGCCAGGTGATCCATGAGATATTGACGGTGGCGGAATTCTTCATCGCCACGAGAGGAGAGGCCAGTCAGGCGGTGAGCAATGCCATCCTTTTGATGATACACAATGTGCGAGAATATGCGGGGATGGATGTAGAGTCGGCCGCTGAACACATGATTGAGGATAAGAACAGTTATGCGGCCACAGCGGCCGATGCGGTCAGGCAGTGTGTCGCCTATGGTGTCAAACTGGCAGAGCCGATGCAGAAAATATTTGTCTATGATTATTCCAGCACGGTTGAGAAATTCCTTTGCGGCTTGAAGGAAAATGGAAAACAATACGAAATCTATATAGCGGAGAGCAGAGTGATCGACGGTGGAAGGCCCTTTGTGAGAGCTTGCCAGGAAGCGGGGCATAGGATTAAATTCATACCGGAAGCCGCTATGATGTATTATCTGCGGGATTGTGACGGTGTATTTATGGGGGCGGAGACATTTTATCCTGATGGGACAGGATTTAATACTACAGGCTCCGATATTGTGGGACTTATATGCGGCTATTATAAGATTCCTCTCTATTTTCTGACACCTTTTATCAAGCTTGATATCAGACCTGTGACCGGCGGGAGAAAGTGCTTGGTATACAATGACCTGAAAGATAAGCTCACGGCTGGATGGGACGATGATATTGATAAGGAAGGCATTGATTTTGTGACACCGGAGCTAGTAGGCGTGGAACCCGGGGCGATTCGCGCGTTTATTACGGAGATTGGTGTTATTCCCTCGGAGCAAATGTATGGGATCAGCATGGAATACAGCAAAAATTTAAGGGGAGAACTATAATAAGTCAAGAAGGGATGAGGATCAGATGAATTGTTTTGGCCGTACGGAGAAGATCATATTGTCCATGATACAGCCGGAGCCGCTTCCGGGCAGTTACCGCCACAGGGATATGGCAATTGGGGAGATTGTGGACAGGGCTCTCAGAGAAACGGAGATGGTTGCCAGGAATCATTTTGACGGTATTATCGTGCAGAATATGAATGATATGCCTGTCAGACAGGAATCAAATCCTGAGGCAATTGCGTATATGACAAGAATCTCATATGAAATCCGGAAGCGCTTTCCGGAGCTGATCATGGGAATTTTGATGAACTGGGATGGGGTGGCAGGACTTTCGGTGGCCGACGCAGTGGGAGCTGACTTTGTGCGGGTGGAGCATTTGTATACAGGAGCAAGCATAACCAGCGCAGGAATTCTTAAGGCACAATGTGTGGATATTGCAGCGCTGAGAAAACGCACCGGATCTACGGTGCCGGTGTATGCGGATGTCTACGAGGTTCACGGAATACCTCTTGGCAGGAAACCCATTGGGGACGCTGCCTGGGAGTGTGTAAATGAAGCATTTGCGGACGGCCTGTTCATGGCCGGAAAGGATTCCGCGGAGAGCATCGAGATGATAAAAGAAGCAAGACCCCGCGTGAAAGACACACCGATTTTTCTCGGAGGGGGAGCCACCGGAGAAAATATCCGTGAACTGATGAAATATTTTGACGGTGTCTCCGTTGCCACCTGGATTAAGAACGGGGATATGAAAAATCCTATTGATCCGGAACGGGCCAGAATTTTTATAAATGAGGCGAGAGAAGGGGGATCGTGAAGCCTAAGGTAATCATAATCTCCCGTACCGCTGCCGGTCATAATATTCAATAATCGAATGCGCGGATCAGGACGTATGAAAGTCCTGATCCGCGCATTTTTTATGGGTCTTGACTCTTTTGGGCCCGCATAGCGTGCGAAATATAAACCACTCGCTATGGGGATGCGCGTCATTTACTGTAAAAAACAGGCTTAATAGTCCGTGAAATCTTAAAAAACATATCTCGTAAATATTTAGGAGTTGTGTTAGAATAAATACCATAACAGCAGAAGCAATAGTTTTTCCGCGTGTAATAAACCTGCGGCCGGGCAGCGAGTCGCTGCCGGGATTTTCTTGGGATAGGAAAAGGCCGTAATCTGCTGCGAGGTACTACCGCACATTGCATGTGCCTGCGCCTGTGGCTTGTACATCTTCACATCTTACGGCATCATGTTTGTATTGCTTCTGTTGTTTACTCAGAGATAAGCAAGAATTTTAGTATATAACTACGATGGAGGAGCCGATGTATCAGACAGATTTATGGAAATACTGCACGAAGGAGTATTGCAAGGACATGCTATTATCTTTCCGGCTTCTGGGGAATACCAGCTGGCCGGACCAGAAGGTAATGGCATGTCTTTATGCGTTCAGCAACCATACAGAACGCCATTACCGCACCGTCCGTATTCCAAAGAGAGACGGAAATCAGCGGAGTCTCATGGTACCGGATTATATGCTGATGAGAATACAGAGGAATATCCTGCATCATATCCTGGAAGGGTATGAGGTCTCCAGCTGTGCCACCGCCTACCACAAAGGTGCAGGAGTGGTGTCCAATGCCAGGGTCCATACAGGAAAACATGTGGTGGTGAAGCTGGATATCAAAGACTTTTTCGGCAGTATTTCATTTCCAATGATATTAAATCGTGTATTTCCCGTCCGGTATTTTCCTCCTGCCGTAGGAACCATGCTGACTGCCTTATGCTGCTGCAACGATTTTCTGCCTCAGGGGGCTCCCACTTCGCCTGCAGTTTCCAACCTGGTTATGAAGCATTTTGATGAATCCATAAATAAATGGTGTGAAAATAAAGGAATTTCCTATACCAGGTACTGTGATGATATGACGTTTTCCGGTGATTTTAATCCGGACCTGGTCATCCGGAAGGTATCCGGCTTTTTAAATTCCATGGGGTTTGAACTGAATGAAACTAAGACCAGGATTTTATACCGCAACGGGAGGCAGGCGGTCACAGGAATTGTGGTCAATGAGAAACTGCAGGTTTCCCGGGATTACAGAAGGAAACTGAGGCAGGAGATTTTTTACTGCCAGAAATACGGGGCAAAGTCCCATCTGGAGAGGAACAAAAGTGCTGCGGGAATTTCGGAGAATCAGTATCTTATTTCTCTTTTGGGAAGAATACAGTATATCCTTTTGGTGAATCCTGAAGATCGGTGGTTTCAGGAGGCGGAGAAGAAGCTTTTGGCTGTACTTGGGAGGAAATCAGAATAATGGATGCAAATAAAAATATAACCCTATTGATTGCGGACGATGAAGCGACGATCCGCAATGGGCTGTCTACGGTTGTTCCCTGGGAGCAGTTTGGCATTACCATCGTGGGCACTGCAGAGGATGGCAGGGAGGCTTATGAGATTATTAAGTCCTGCAATCCGGACATTGTCATTACCGATATCCGCATGCCGGGCATGGATGGGCTGCAGCTGATGGAACGGGTAAAAAACGAAAAGCTGCAGACCAATTTTATTATTTTAAGCGGATATGGGGATTTTAAATATGCGCAGAAGGCAATTCAGCTGGGGGCTAAGAATTATTTTCTAAAGCCCATTAAAATCGATGAACTGGTGACGGAGATCAGGCAGCAGAAAGAGGAGATCCTCCAGTCCAACCATATCCATTCTTATTCTGCCTATTTAAATGTCAAATCTGAGCCAAAAGAAAAGTTCTTAAAGAGACTGTTAAAGAACGAATTTTATTCCTATGATGAAATTAAGGATGAAATCAGACGGCTGGAACTTAAGTTAAATGACAGTCCTTTCCGGGTCATGGTTTTTTCCATTCAGGGGAAAGAAGACGGGGAACAAGAGGATGAGTTCCAGCAGATCAATTATCTGATGGATATTGTAAGCGAAGAACTTCAGGAAACCAGATATGAATTTCTTATCTCAAGCTCCAGCGAGCTTTTGACGATCATCCATACCATGCAGCCGGGGAATCTGCCTGTGAATTACCGGTTCCTTGCGGTCCGGTGCTTAAAACGGGTGAGCCGGGATTCGATTATGGACTTAACGATCGGAATCGGTAAGGAAGGAGCCTCGCTTACGGACTGCTCCAATTCCTATAAAACAGCCCTTATGTGCCTGTCCTACAGCTTTTATGAGACAGATCATAGGATCTTTGATGAGAGCATCCTGTGCACTGCGCCGCCGCCTGCAGCAGCTAACCAGATGGATTATAATAATCTGATGTATTCAATTGCAATGAACCGGACGGAGCAAATACGGGAATTCTGCCGGGAATATTTTTCCCAGCTTCTTTATGTGCCGATGCCTCCGCCCAATTATATCCGCGGGATGTGTATTTATCTGATCACGGACATTCAAAAGGAATTGGGAAGCGGCAAAGAATTTTCCCAGGCGGAAGTCATCCTCCCCATTAATACCATACGTACCTTTGAAGAACTGAAGGCTTATATGGAGGATTTTCTGGAAGCGTGTGCGGGAAAGCAGGGATCCGGAGAGAACGGGCCGAAGAACCAGATCATTCAGGCGGCGGAGTATTATATCAAATCCCATATGGGAGAAAAGATACTGGCTAAGGACGTGGCAAGGCACGTAAATCTCAGTGATGTTTATTTTACCAGCTATTTTAAATTAAAGACGGGAATTAATTTCAGGGATTATGTGATCCGGATTAAAATGGATCATGCCAAGGGACTTATGGAACGGATGCCGGATATGCCGGTGGCGGAAGTTGCCGCTGCAACCGGCTACGACGATTACCGTTCCTTCTACCGGGTATTCAAACAGAACACGGGTGTCTCTCCTTCGGATTACAACAGAAACAGCGGAAAAATACCGTAATTTGGAAAGGCAGATATGATAAAACGGTTAAAAGAAACGGTTTTTAAATTTATTGGAGACAGGAAGATCGCTTCCAAAATCCGGATTTGCATGTTCAGCATCGACATCATGCTGACAATTTTTATTTGCATTTTTGCAAGAGGTTATTTTAACAAACTCTATTATGAAGAAGTGGAAATGCAGATGCAGGATACCATGAATGTAATTTCGGAATCCTTAAATAACATGTATGATACCTTGCTTACCAATGTAATCAGCTTTGCTTCCACCCCTGCCATACAAAGGGTGGTAGTAAGCGGCCGGGATCAGAACAACTATTTAAACCAGGAAGGGGTTCAGGTCCAGCTCATCAATCTTATAAGCAGCAACAGCATGATTGAGTCGGTGTTTATGGTCAATAAGGATGGAACCTGCAATACGGTATATGCATATGGGGTGAGACCGGAGAAAAACTTATCTGATTTCCTTGCTGATTATGGAACCATTGATGAGATTACCTGGCTTCCTAACTGCCAGAGCCCTTTTTTGCAGCAGCAGGACGTGATTCCCATTGTGATTCCTCTATCAACGCTGATTCCCGGTGATAATGTGGTGATCACCACAAAGGGAGAAGAAGTTGCCACCAGACTGGTGGTCCTGTTAAATCTGCAGAAGTTTCAGAGCAGGCTGTCCTTATCCAATGCCAATTATTTTGAACGCTCTTATTTTGTGGTGGATTCCAAGGGGAATAACATCAGCATTAAAAATCCCCAGTCCATGAGAATGGTGTTAGAAAACCAGGATTTTATCCGGGGAGTAAAGGAAAATAATAAGGATACCCAGATCCGCCAGATTGCGGATTTGACAGACAATGTGGTTTATTCCCAGATGCTTCCCTTTTCGGACCTTCAGCTGATCAGCGTTCTTTCCAAAGAATCTTTAAACAGGAAGATCGCAGCCATGAATCAATTCATCGTCTTAATGGGCGGCGCCGGTCTGATATTTTCTGTGATATTTTCCGCTCTTTTGTCTAAGTTTATCACTTCGCCTCTGGAACGGCTTATGGAGAGCATCCGGCAGATCAAGGAGAATCAATATGAAGAGCCATATGAAACAAAATACGATGATGAAATCGGACAACTGAATGCAGCAGTCAATTCCATGCACAGTACCATTCAGTCCCAAATCAGCCAGATCAAGGAAGATGAGCATGAGAAATACCAGCTGGAGATACAGCTTCTGGCAGAACAGATTAATCCCCATCTGCTTTACAATACACTGGAAGGCATCAACCTTGAAGTGCTGAATAACCATACTCTGGTGGCATCATCCATGATCAATAACCTTGGGACCTTTATGCGGATTGGTTTGAATTATGGGGATGAGCTTATCATGGTCAGAAATGAAATCGCCCATGTGGAAGCTTACATCAATATCATGAACCACAGGACCAATAAGTCTATTTCCTTCCAGTCCTATGTGGAGGAGGAGCTAAATGAGTACCGGATTCTCAAATTGATATTACAGCCCCTGGTGGAAAACTCCATCAAGCATGGCTTTCGGGATGAGAAGTGGGGGGAGGCGGTGTGCATTCCTTCCATTGATGTTCGGTTTTACCGGAAAGAGGGCTGGATCTACATTGAAGTTACTGATAACGGCTGCGGCATTGATATAGATAAAGCCCGTGATACCATTTACCGGAATGAACCGGCGGGAGGCCATCATATCGGGCTTCATAATGTCTATACAAGATTGAAAATCTATTACGGAGAAGCGGAGATGGATTTTCAGACGATTCCATATTACAGGAACAGTGTGGTGATCCGCATTCCCGAAAAATAAGAAGCGTAAGAGAGGTATCCCAAATGCCGGATAATGGCCTGCGGGATGCCTCCTTTTATTTTCATTTGGCTGTCTGCAGCGGTACAATGTTTAAAAATGTTACATTAAACATGGAAAATGCCATGTCATAATAAAGCTGAAATGGTTAAAATTATAGCATAAAGGCAAATACGTTATGATAAGTTTGGAAAGGAGAAAGTTATGAAAAAAAGAGCTTTGAGTTTTATGATGGCAGGAGTCCTGGCTGCTGCAACACTGACCGGCTGTTCCGGCGGAGGGGGTACGGCCGGCACAACTGCAGCGCAGAATCAGGCAGAGGGGGAGGGCACAAAAGCCGCTTCAGCAGGGGAAACCGTGATTAAGGTCTGGACCAATGACCGTCATGACTCCGAGTACGTGGATCAGAAGATCAGCGAATTCAATGAGACCAATGACAAGGGCATCAAGATCGAGATGACTGTGGTAACAGACGATTACGCAAATATGCTTTCCATGGCATATTCCTCCGGCACGGCACCTGATATTGCAGGAATCAGTGCAGGCCAGAGCGGCTTTGATTTAAAGACCTTTGCAGATGCAAAAATCCTGGAGCCCTTAAATGATAGAATTACAGATGCTGATTATGAGAAGGTGACCGAGGCCAGCAAGCTTCAGTATGAAGGAATCGACATGATCGACGGCAATGTATACTGGATTCCAACAGGCATGAGAAGCGGTGTAAGAATGGAGTACAACAAGGCTCTGGTGGAAGCAGCAGGCGTTACAGAGTTTCCGGATACCTTAGATGGTGTCATTGATCTGGCTAAGAAGGTAACGGAAAACGGCGGCGGGAAAAGCTACGGTGTTGCCTTTACCTCAAGTGTTCCCTTCATCAGATGGATTGAAGGAACTTCTGAGACAAGCGGTATCTACCGTTATGACTATAAGAATGGTGAATTTAATTTTGACGGTTACAAACCGGTGATCGAAAAGAGCAACCAGTTCTTTAAAGATAACAGCGTTCTTCCAGGATCCGTATCCCAGGGCGTTGACGCCATGAGAGCACAGTTTGCAGAGGGTGCATTTGCTCTCTGGGGAAATGCATCTCAGGAAGCAGGCGTGTTTACCGATCAGTTCCCGGTTACTAAATTTGACTGGGGAGTATCCACCGTTCCGACTCTTGACGGAGAAGTAAAGGGTGCTTTAACCATTCAGCCTCAGAAGGGGTACATGATGCTCTCTTCTTCCAAGAATAAAGATGCTGCATGGGAAGTTATTAAGTTCTTTTCCAGCGAAGATTTCTTAAAGGGCTACTTAGAGGGCGGCTATTGCCTTCCGATCTCCAGCTATATGAGCGATGCGATCGATTCCTCTAAGACCGGAAGACTGGCAGATTTCAAATTACAGGATTACGAAAGCGTATATCCGGCAGTACCGGCTGTGGCTATCCAGGGTGATGATTATATAGCAACTCTTTGGAATGCGATCTTAGGCAATGTCAGTGCTGATGATGCGATCAAAGATTTAAACAAGAGATACAATGAGGCGCTTGACAATGATGTAAGCATGGGCAAGATTAAGAGACTTATCATCAAGGACTTTGACCCGATGCATCCAAATGCAGGAACTATTGAGTACTTAGACAAATAAGTGCAGAGAGCAGAGGGGCTGTTTTTAGACAAACTAAAAGCAGCCCCTGTTTTAAAGAAAGGTGATACGACTCATGAAAGAAAAATTAAGCTTTGCGGAGCGATTGAAACGGGCAGGCAGCAGGGGGGATTTTGCTTCTGTTTTCATGCTGCTTCCGGCAGTGTTCTTGCTGGTGGTGATATCCATCTATCCTTTCTGCTGGCTTTTCCGATATATTTTCTATGATTATAACGGATTTACAGCCTACTATATAGGATTTAAAAACTTTACCAGAATGTTTCAGGATGCCGTTTTCTGGCGCAGCGTCCTTCATACCTTTGAATATGCAGTGATGAAGTTAATCATCATCATACCCTTATCCCTGCTTCTTGCTGTATTGCTGAATCAGAAGATCAAGGGAAGCGGAATCTTCCGTGGGATTTATTTCATGCCTACGGTCATAAGCTCCGCCGTTTACAGCCTTATATTCGGCTTTATCTTTGCCGTATACAACGGCGTATTGAATGCTTATCTGCAGAAGCTTGGAATGATCCATTCCCCCATTGACTGGCTGGGAAGCGCCTCCATCGTTATGATATCCATTATCATCGTGGCGGTATGGGGCGGATTCGGAAACTATATGATTCTGTTCATGTCAGGTCTTTCCAGCATCTCGGAAGAAATATACGAAAGCTGCAAGATGGACGGGGCTAATGGGGTACAGTCATTTTTTTATATCACCCTTCCCATGCTGAGTCCTGTCTTAAAGGTTATCTTAATGCTGGCTATAACTACGGCGCTGAAGGATTATGAATCGATCCTTGTACTTACCAATGGAGGACCAAACAGCAGATCCGAGGTAATGTTTACCTATATTTATAAGCTGATATTCGGTTCACAGACAACGCCCCAGATCGGTTATGCAACCGTACTCAGCATTATGGCGGCTCTTATTATCGGCGTGATTACAGCCGTTTATATGTACCTTGCAAGAAAACTGGATGATGTGGTTTAAGGAGGCAGATATGGAAAAGACACATACCGTATATTCAAAAAAGACAAAAGTAATGCGAAGCCTTCTGTTCCTGCTTCTCCTGGTTATTTCGCTGATAACCCTTTACCCGGTTATCTATATTATACTGGGATCTTTTAAGGCGAATAATGAACTGCTTTTAGGAGGCACTGACATTCTGCCTAAAACATTTATCTTTGACAACTACAAGCAGGCCTGGGAAAAGGCCAATTTCGCGGTCTATACTGTGAACAGCCTTATGATAAGCCTTGGTGTCATGGTATTGTCCATCCTGACAACGACCATGGCCGGATACGTGTTCGCTAGAAAAAAATTCAAAGGAAAAGAGTTATTGTACAGCATTTTTGTGGCCTTTATGTTTGTCAACGTGGGAAGTGTAAGCTTAAGACCACTGTTTGAACTCGCTGTGAAGGTGAAAATGAACACCTCCCTTCTAAGCATTATCCTGATTTCCACTGGTATGGGACAGGCAACCTACATTTTCCTGGTACGAGGATTTATGAATACCATTTCCAAGGAACTTGATGAGGCGGCTAAATTAGATGGCTGTACTTTTTTCCAGATTTATTATAAAATAATATTACCACTTTTAAAACCGGTCATTGCGACCATTGGACTTCTTTCGTTCCGTACCGGCTGGAATGAATACATCATGCCGTTGGTGTTCACCATGTCCAACGACAAGCTCCGCCCTCTGACCGTGGGCGTTGTCATGTTAAAGAACAGCGGAGACGGAACGGCTGCATGGAACCTGATGTTTGCAGGCTCTACAATTTCAATCATACCGATCATAGTCATATATATGTGCACCAGCCGCTATTTCATGAGCGGGTTGACTGCTGGCGCGGTAAAGGGATAAGAAGATGGAAAAATTACATTTAAACAGATCGGGCTTTCTTACCAATTACCTGGTATCCGGCCCAAGGGAGACGGATTTTATCAATCATGAAACCGATGATAACCAGCTGCGCTATGAGAAATATTTAAGATCATTGGTGGCAGACAAAAGTATAGCCCTTCCGGAAGGGCCTGTGGCTTTGGGAGAAACCAGCCGGCTTGGTATGCCATGGAGATACTATTATCACTATGGAAACTGGTTTGTAGATGAAAGCACCTTTTATTCCACCCTTCAGAAGGTGGAGCTGGATGCAGTTACCGGAATCCTGGTTGAGAGGGATTTGACGGTAAAGGCCGTTGTATGGTCTTATGCCGCAGTGGATGTCTGGTGCAACGGGGTACCTATGTGCCATATGGACCCGCCTGTCTACAAACCCATCCGGAAAGAGACCATGGAGCTTCAGTTAAAGAAAGGCATCAACCAGATCTATGTCAGCCTTCAGACTCTTGGCGTCCGGGATACCAGAACCTTATTCGGAATCCAGATCCTGGATCATACGTCTGATATTACCGTTGTTCTTCCTGATAGTGAAAAAACTGATGAACTGGTTCGTACGGAGAATTGGCTTAGCTCTCTCTGCATACGGGATTCTGTTATGACCTATGAAGGAAATGCCCCCCAGGGCACGTGGCTGGCTTATGACAGCCAGAGTCCTGATTTTGCTCAAGTTAAGAGCCGGAAGAAGTGGCAGGAGATCAGTGGCAGGAATCAAGTGGTTCTGGACGAAGAAAAGCCTGGAGTGATTTTAGTAAGCGTCAGAAAGGAACATGCCGTTCTCACCAGAAAGGTGGAGAACATTCTGGCCCAGAAGCCGGTGTATTCAGATGGAAAGAACTTTGAAGAAAACAGGGAGGCCATTTTCCGCAGGATTGGGAATGCGGAAAGCTTATCCAGAGGAGACAAGTTTGGCTTTTCCATTTCAAACATCCTTGCAAGGAAAGCCCTTGGCATGGAAGATGGAAGGGATATTGACCTGCTTTACGAGACCCTTGACCAGATCGAAAGCCGGTATGACTGCTCGGATTTCCTGGTGTGCGGCCTGATCCGGTATTTAAAGAATTATCCGGTGGATGAAAGCATGGCAAAACGGGTAAAGGAGGTACTTCTTAACTGGAGGTACTGGATGGACCAGAGAGGCTCCGATGCCATGTGTTTCTGGAGCGAGAATCATTCCCTGATGTTCTATACCTGTGCCATGAATGCAGGGGAAATGTATCCGGATGATCACTTCCCCCGGGCGGACATGACCGGAAGGGAGCTTTCGAAAGCAGGAAAGGCCAAGGTGGAGCGCTGGCTGGAGGATGTGGAAGAACACGGCTTTGAAGAATTCTTAAGCACCGTTTATATGTGCGTCACCTTTGCCGCCCTGTTAAATGTCATTGATTATTCGGAGCCAGAGATCTCTGCACGCGCTGTAAAAATTACGGACCGTCTTTTAGAGATGCTCTGCCGTCACACCTACGATGGGGTCATTATCGCTCCCATGGGACGTGTATACCGGGAAGTGGTCCATCCCTTTGAACAGGGGGCCCAGGCGCTGATGAATTTAATCAATCCCAAAGTTCCTTATTCCTTTGGCGAGGGCTGGCTGGGCTTTTATGCCAGCAGCAGATACCGGCTGCCGGCCGGTTTGATACAGCTTATGGAAGAACCGGCAGATGAAAGCTATTCTACGGGAAATGCCCTGATCTGCCTGAAAAAGACTCCGGAATACTGTATGACCTCAGTTCAGTCCCCCAGACTGGATCCGGGATTTGAGCGCTGGAAGAATTTGACTCTGGATCCGGATGCAGATCCTTCAACCTGTGAATACACCAAGTCCCTCAATGAAAGATTCCACGGAACCACCTGCTTTGAACCGGGAGTTTACGGTTACCAGCAGCACATGTGGTATGCAGCCCTGGATAAAGAGACGGATCTGTTCACTAACCATCCGGGGGGGACCTGTGACTCCAGTTCCATGAGACCGGGCTTCTGGTATGGAAACGGAATGATGCCGGCTCTGGCTCAAAAGGGGAATCTTCTGGGCGCGGTTTACCACATTCCTAAGGAGCATCCAATACATTTTACCCACGCCTATTTCCCCGCTCCAAAATTCCAGGAGGTCGTGATCCGGGATCATTGGCTTTTGGGCAGGCAGAAGAATGGATTTGCTGCTTTGTGGTGCAGCGGCGTGATGGAACCTGTTAATGACCAGCTATTTGATTGCGAATACAGGACCTATGGAGATGATATGGCATACGTTTGCGTATGCGGAAGCAGCCATGATTTTAAATCCCTGGATGAGTTTACGGCTTATGCGGAAAGCTTACGGCCGGAATTTAATGAAAAGGACCGTGTACTGACAGCAGGCGGGTTAATAGTGAGGTTTATGGAAAATCATGATAAGACACAATATATTTAGTGAAAATACTCAAAAGGCGGTTGCTTCTGCATCCGCCGTTTTCCGCAGTTATCCCTTTTTTATGAATAATTACATATGGTGCAAGGAGCTTCTGCTGAAAAGAAAGAACCCGGAACACGCTGCAGAAGCGGTAGAGCTTGGGATCCGGCATGCGAAAATGCTGAACCTGGATGCTTATTTGCTTCCGGTCGTTTATATAGACTGGATGCTGCCGGAGGCTATTGATGAATTTAAAAATCAGGGGATCCCGGAATGGGTTCTTCTGGAATCCATGAAGGATATTGAAATCTGGATTAAGGTTTACCGTAGATACCATGGGGATAAGGTTGGCCTTGATCAGATTGAGTGGGTGTTCCGGTCCGTTTCCGGCAGGGTGCGTCGGTTTGGCAGCCTGCAGTTTGAGGAGGTGACTTATGAATTACCCTTCCTGATTTATAAAAACAGGCAGACCGGCGAATATAAGGCTTTGGCATGTCCTGGACTTAAAGTAGATCAGGATGGTTATTTTTCGGGGACCAATGGCAGAAATTTAAACAGGGAGTCCGAAACATATGTAAAGGTTCTGAAAGAAACGGTGACTGGTTTTTCGCCGGATCTTAAGCAGGGAGTGCTTGAGATGGAGAAAGCGGTAACGCTTAATTTGTCTGACTGGGAGCTTAAACTGGCTCCGGGAGAAAAGGCGGTAGCAGTTCACATTCCGGAAGGGGCAGACCTTTCTCCCGATAAAATTGATTCTGCTTTGGAAACGGCAAAAGAATATTATTCAGGAAGCCTTCTAGTCTGTGACAGCTGGCTGCTGGATCCTCATCTGGAGGCTATTCTGCCGGAGAAAAGCCGGATCATAAGTTTTATGAAGCGTTTTTACAAAATGCCCTTAAAGACGGAACAGCCCCAGATTCTGGAACGGGTTATGGGGTTTGATTGTTCTATGGAAAAACTGGAGAATTACCCATGCAGCACCTCGCTGCAAATCTCGTTAAAAAAATATCTTCTTGGAGGGAAGGAGATGTTTACCACAGCAGGCTTTCTGCCGTGGAAATGAAACATATATGGAGGAGGGCATCATGAAAGGATATTATGCAGGATTGGATATTGGCGGAACCAATGGAAGGCTTAAAATCTGCGGTTCGGATGGAGAGGTACTTGGAGAATTTACAGCACCGGGCTGCAGCCTCAATACGGATGGGGCGGAGAAAAGCCGGCTTCGATACCGGGATCTGGTACTTCCGGCCCTTCAAGAACTTCATCTGGATCCGGGCTTCTGCCTGGGCATCTGTGTTGCAGCCAGCGGGATCGATTCTCCGTCGGATGAGCATGATTGCAGGTCCAGCTTTGAGGAGATGGGATTTCCTCATGAAAGGCTGCTGGTGTTAAATGACTGCGAGGTCTTTCTTCACATGACAGAGGATCCGGCTTTGGTAGTCATATCAGGGACCGGTTCGGTATGCTTTGGGAGAGATAAAAAAGGAAGTATCTATCGGACCGGCGGCTGGAATCACATCATTAGCGACGAGGGAAGCGGGTTTGACATGGGGCTAAAAACCTTAAAAGCAGTAGGAGATGATCTGTCCGGACGAATCAAATGTCCCGTTCTCACACCACTTATTATTAAGGAGACAGGGCTTGATACGCTGGAAAAAATAGATGATTTTATTAATGCCAATCTTATGGAAAAGTCTGAGATCGCCAGATTATCCTTGTTTGCATATCAGGCGGCAGCCCTTGGTGATCATGAAGCCGTTCGCATTCACCGGGAATGCGGGGATGCCTTGTGGGGGCTTATTCGGGATACGAAAGCAAAGATGGCTGGAAAGAGTCTTAAGGACAAGTTAAACCTCTGGCTCTGGGGCAGTGTTCTGGTTAAAAATGATATAATCCGGAGTATGGTGGAAGAGAAGGTCCGGGTAGGACTGCCGGGCACTGAGACCGGGATACCGGAGATGAGTGCGCTGGATACGGCTCTTAAGGCTGCCAGGGCGCAGGAAACTGAAAGAAGAACTTTATAAAATGTTGAAAGATATAGGTTTCACTGAATCTTAAAAAACGGTGCCAGGATTTGTTTCCTGACACCGTTTCTTTAGTCTGTGCGCGGCGGTCTGCCACGATTATATTAAGTCCTGCCGTTATCAATCAGAACAGGGAAAATGCCAAAAACAAGGAAGACATCAAAGAAGCTACCAGAGAAACCACCGTTATCTGTGTATTGATGGACGGGCCAGCCGTATCCTTGAAGGGGTCACCCACCGTATCCCCTACTACAGCAGCCTTATGGGCTTCACTTCCTTTTCCTCCATTTCCTCCGGCCTCAATGTATTTCTTTGCATTATCCCACAGCCCTCCGGAATTGCTCATAAACAGGGCGAGCAGGAGACCGCTGATAATGTTGCCTGCAAGGTATCCTCCGACGGATTCAACACCGCCTACAAACCCGACCACAATGGTCACGAGAATGCTGACGAGTCCGGCAGGAATCAGTTCCTTTAATGCACCATTGGTAGCAATATCAATGCATTTGTCATACTCCGGTACCACTCCCGGCTTGCCTTCCTTAAGTCCCTTGATTTCCCTGAACTGACGGTGGATTTCCGATACCATTCTCTGTGCATTGCGGTCTACCCCAAGCATCAGCATAGCAGAGAATATAGCCGGAACGGAAGCTCCTACCAGCATTCCGAAAAATACTGTGGGATTAATAATATCAAATCCGGTAAGTACTGTAGTACCGGCCGCATCGTTTACCTCACTCATAAATGCACCAAGCAAGGAGATAATGGTCAATCCGGCTGCCGCAATGGCAAATCCTTTTGTTACCGCCTTTACTGTATTTCCGGCGCTGTCAAGCGAGTCTGTGATTTCAAGTGCTTCATCTCCCAGATCGCCCATTTCCACAAGTCCTCTGGCATTATCGGCAATTGGACCATAGGCATCATTGGAGATGATCATACCGACGATGGAAAGCATTCCAACTGCGGCCATAGAAATTCCAAACATTCCTGCAGTAGGATCCTCAGGAGCGATGGAAGCGCAAAGGTTATAGGAAATCATGGCGGAGATACCGATTCCCACCATAGCAGGCAGTACACTTAAAAAACCATAGGAAACACCGGAAAGAATGGTGAATGCAGGTCCTGACTCAGAGGCCTTTGCAACATTACGTACAGGTTTTTTATTATCGTTTGTAAAGTAATCACTGGTAATTCCTATAATGACACCAACAAATAAGCCTATAGCCGTTGCTCCCCAGATGCGCCAGTCAAACTGAAACACGATTGTTGCCCCGGCAGTAAGTACGGCAAATATGCCGGTGGTAATATAAGTACTCATATTAAGAGCCATGGTAGGATCGCCCTTTTTTCCCATACGGGCGGCCATAACTCCTATGATCGAAGATAAAAGTCCCAGAGAAGCGTAGCAGAATACCATGGCTGCATAGTCCACGCCTATCTTTTTGCCAAGAGCGATCGCCATAACCAGGGCGGATACTGTGGAAGCCACGTTAGAATCAAACAGATCCGCGCCCATTCCGGCAACATCTCCTACATTATCTCCAACATTATCGGCAATTACCGCCGGATTTCTGGGATCATCCTCAGGGATCCCAAGTTCTACCTTCCCAACAAGGTCTGCACTGATATCTGCGGTCTTTGTAAAAATACCGCCGCCTGCCTTGGCAAATAAAGCAAGGGAGCTGGCACCAAAGCTAAAGCCCAACAGTGCAACGGAATCTCCGCTGATCATCATAACAAGAGTCACACCTAAAAGTGAGCTTCCCACGACTGCCATTCCCATAACGGCACCGCCACGGAAGGCAGACAGAAAAGAAGGCTTTAAGCCGCCTCTCTGAGCTGCTTCAGCCGTCTTAATGTTGGCTATAGTAGCTACCTGGATTCCTATTTTACCAGCGACGGCAGAAAAAACAGTTCCGCATAGGTATGCCAGAACAATGGTAAGGTTATGTAAAACCGTGCCCCCGCTCCAGATCGGAGCCGGAAGGAACAGAAAAATCAGAAGCGCAGCTCCCGCACAAAACTTTGATAAAACAATGTATTCTTTTTTTAAAAATGTATTTGCCCCCTGTCTGATGTAGCTTCCAACCTCTTTCACCCGTTGATTTGAAGATGGCTGTGCAGATACCCAGCGGTACAACCACACTGCAAAAGCAAACGCAAAAATAGAAACAAGAATGGAAATGATTAGAAATAAGCTTAAATTACCCATAACACCATTAACCTCCTACTTTCTTCAGTTTGAAAAATTTGCTATTATTTCATTGTATATTTTATCACGATTTTTGTATATTTCAACTCGGATGTTGTTAAGATTGTATAAAAATTTTGTCGACTTTCATAACAGTAACCGCTTCTTTTATTGAATTGGGATATGTATAAAAAATATTTGTGCAAATTGCACCTTTTGCTTGCAATTATAAGACATTTTTAGTAAAATATCGTTATAGACTTAAATACCGAACAGGAGGAATGTTTATGAACGTGTATGGAACCAAACAGATCCGTAACGTCGCCTTACTTGGGCACGGGGGCGCCGGTAAAACCACCCTGGCAGAGGCTATGGCGTTGATTACCGGAGCCATCAGCAGAATGGGAAAAGTTACCGATGGCAATACCATCAGCGATTATGACAAAGAAGAGATTAAGAGACAATTCTCCATCTCTACTACCCTGATTCCTTTGGAGTATAAAGGAGAGGATGGCCCCATCAAGATCAACCTGCTTGATACTCCCGGATATTTTGATTTTGTTGGCGAAGTGGAAGAGGCCATCAGTGTTGCGGATGCAGCAGTAATAGTTGTGAATTGTAAGGCAGGTATTGAAGTTGGAACATTAAAGGCGTGGGAACTCTGCGAAAAGTACAAGCTTCCCAGACTTTTCTTTGTGACAAATATGGATGACGACCATGCAAGTTTCCGTGAATTGTTATTAAAGCTTGATAAAGAGTTCGGAAGAAAGATTGCGCCGTTCCACCTCCCGATTCGTGAAAACGAAAAGTTCGTAGGTTTTGTTAATATTGTTAAAATGGCAGGCCGGCGTTTTACTGTCAACAGTGATTATGAAGAATGTGAGATTCCTGAATATAGCCAGAAGAACCTGGGAATAGCCCGTGAAGCTCTTATGGAGGCCGTGGCAGAAACCAGCGAGGAATATATGGAACGCTATTTCTCCGGTGATGAGTTTACCCTTGATGAGATTTCTTCAGCCCTTCGGGAACATGTGATAAAAGGAAATATCGTTCCGGTCATGCTTGGTTCCGGAATTAACGCCCAGGGCGCCAAGATGGTGCTTCAGGCTATAGATAAGTATTTTCCGTCCCCCGACTATTTTGAGTGCATCGGCGTGGATATTTCCACGGGTGAGCGCTTTACAGCGAAGTATAACGATCATGTGTCCTTATCAGCCCGTGTGTTTAAGACGATTGTGGATCCGTTTATCGGAAAGTATTCCCTGTTAAAGATTTGTACCGGCACCTTAAAGCCTGATTCCGCCATTTATAACGTGAATAAGGATACAGAGGAAAAGGTCGGGAAACTATATGTGTTAAGAGGGAAAGAGGCCATTGAAGTTACGGAATTAAAAGCAGGAGATATCGGAGCCGTGTCAAAGCTTAACGTGACGCAGACCGGTGATACCATAGCTCTCCGCTCTGCACCGATCGTCTATCATAAACCGGAGATATCCACACCATATACGTATATGCGTTATAAGACCAAGACAAAGGGCGACGAAGATAAGGTTTCAAGCGCTCTGGCAAAGCTGACGGAAGAGGATTGGACCTTAAAGGCAGTCACTGATACGGAAAACCGCCAGTCTCTCCTTTATGGCATCGGTGACCAGCAGCTGGAGGTGGTTGTAAGCAAATTATTAAACCGCTATAAGGTTGACATTGAACTGAGTAAACCGAAATTTGCCTTCCGGGAAACCCTTCGTAAGAAAGTGGAGGTCCAGGGTAAGTATAAGAAACAGTCCGGCGGACATGGACAGTACGGCGACGTAAAGATGTCCTTTGAACCTTCCGGGGATTTAGAAACTCCTTATGTATTTGCTGAAAGCGTATTTGGCGGAGCTGTACCAAGAAACTATTTCCCGGCAGTTGAAAAGGGAATCGCCGAGTGCGTCTTAAAAGGACCGCTTGCCGCTTATCCGGTAGTGGGATTAAAGGCTACGCTGACCGACGGTTCTTACCATCCGGTTGACTCTTCAGAGCTGGCCTTTAAGATGGCTGCAACCATGGCCTTTAAAAAAGGCTTTATGGATGCAAATCCGGTTCTGCTTGAACCGATCGCATTCCTTAAGGTTACGGTACCGGATAAATTTACCGGAGATGTTATGGGAGATTTAAACCGCAGGAGAGGCCGCGTTCTGGGAATGAATTCCAACCATAGCGGAAAGCAGGTCATTGAGGCAGATGTGCCTATGTCTGAACTGTTTGGCTATAATACGGATCTGCGCTCCATGACCGGAGGCATCGGAACCTATGAATATGAATTCAGCCGCTATGAACTGGCTCCGGGAGATGTGCAGAAGAGAGAAGTAGAAGAAAGAGCATCAAAGATTGATAGGATGGAAATTTAAATAAGTCATAGGAAAACCCATTGCAGCGCCTGCTTGTATGCCCTGCAATGGGGTTTTCTTATTACTGCCTGAATATCGTCCGGTACAAGGCTTGATCTCATAAGCATTCCTACTTTTGGTCAGATAAACTATTTCTTGCATTATACGGAAATGACTTTTGGGTGTCAACGATTAAAAGGAATAAATTCTAATGTTAAGTTAAGGATAAATAATATGAAATAAAACCATTTGAAACTAAGTTAAATTGGAAAAATAGTAAGGGAGAAAAGTGATTTTTCAAATGATTAGTGCAATAAGAAAAATACAGATTGCGAGAGAAGAAAACTAATATATTAGTGTGGAGTTCGACATTATTATTACGGTTTCGACGTTGTGAAAATGTAAAATAAATCAAGGTTAAAACATAATATTTTGTAATAAATAACTAAATAAATAACATAAAAACTGGGAATATCCCCGTATACAATCTAATATTTTAGTACTAATATATTAGTATAAACGGCGATTTACTGCCGCTTAAGGGGTGGCGGGAGGCTTAGACGGCTTTCCGCAGGTTTCTATAAACTTTATTTTTTAAAGGAGGGTTCATATGAACGTCAATGTTTTCATCGGCATTATCATGATTCTGTCTTTCCTGGGCATGGTATGGTATTGTGTAAAAGGGCTAAACCTCATGGTGGGATTTGCAGTCATGGCAACTTTCTGGACAGCGCTTGCGTTGGTGGGAAATTCTATTTCACCCAATTCCGCTATGGAAGGCAAGTCGTTTATTGATGTACTGACCTACGTTTATGCGGATGGTCCGGCCGGATATGCAAAATCTATCCTGGTCAACGTATTCTTCGGAGCATTCTTCGGCAGAGTTCTGGTAGAAACAGGAATTGCATCAACACTTATCCGTAAGGTTGTTGAGCTGGGCGGAGATAAACCGAGGATCACCATGGGATTGTTGTGTATCGTTACGGCAATTATCTTTATGTCTATGACAGGGATTGGTCCTGTAATCTCCATTGCAGTTATCGTGCTTCCGATCATGCTGTCCCTGGGTGTGCCGGCACCTGTTGCCATGTTCAGCTTTATGGGATCCATTATGGCCGGCATCTTTGGCAATATTGTGAATTTCAAACAGTATCAGACGATTTATGCAGGCTTTAACCCTGCTGCGGAAAACTATACTTACAATGATTATTTCCAGATGGGCGTTATCTGTATGGTAGTTGCGCTGGTGGTGGTGCTGATCGTAGCCAATCTTTTCATGAGCAAGAAGGCGGCTCATGCCTGGGCGGCAAAATCTTTTACTGTAAGCGATAATGCTCCTGCCATTTCCTGGATTTCTGTCATTCTTCCGGTTCTGGGTGTTGTAATCTTTCAGATTCCAATTATCCTTGGATTCTGCCTTGCCGGTATTTATGCACTGATAACCACTGGAAAGCTGAAAGGAACATATTCCGATATCTGCCGGCTTTTTGCTAAGCTGTTTACCGATGGTTCCATTGATGTTGCTCCTATGATCGGCTTTTTGCTTACCCTGTCCATGTTCAACAACGCTGCTGCATATGCCGCACCGTATTTTACTGCGATTCTGGGAGGCTTTGTTCCGAGGAGCGCTTTGATCCTTGCTCTTATTTTTGCAATCCTGACTCCTCTTGGCTTCTTTAGAGGTCCTTTGAACCTTGTTGGATGCGGAACTGCAATTCTGGCGGTTGTCATTGCCGCACTTCCGGACGCACCTGTTGCATTCTTATATCCTCTGTTTGCTATCACAACCATTGCACCGCAGCATCTGGATATCACCCAGTCCTGGGTAGCCTGGGGCTTTGGCTATACAAAGGTTTCGACAAAAGATTATATGAAGATGTCCATACCCACAGGATGGATCGTCGGCTTTATCTGCTGTATTCTTGCCTTTGTCCTTTACGGTGGTTTAATGTAATATCATATGAAATAAATACGGAACTGGCAGAGAATACTGCCAGTTCCCTCTTTAGAAAGGAATGGTCATAATGGGAAGATCAGTAAGAATGGGCATCGATGTGGGAGGCACTCATACAAAGGCGGTTGCCATTGATAATGCCACCCATGAAATTATTGGAAAGTCTTCAGTGAAGACAACCCATGACGATCCCAGAGGCGTCGCGGCAGGAGTGGTAAAGTCCTTCCAAAATTGTCTTCGCGAAAATCAAATCAGCCCGGAAGATGTAGTATTCGTCGCCCACTCAACAACACAGGCTACCAATGCGCTGATCGAGGGGGATATGGCTGCAGTAGGCGTTATCGGTATGGCTAAGGGTGGTCTGGAAGGAATCCTTGCAAAAAAGCAGGCCAGACTATCAGATATTGATCTGGGAAATCATAAGAAAATCAAAATTATCAATGATTTTCTGAACATTAAAAAAATGGATAAATCCGTAGTGGAAAAAACCATTGGGGAGATGCAGAAAGCAGGAGCAGAGGTATTTGTTTCCTCCATGGCTTTTGGTGTAGACGACGGCGGGCCGGAGCAGGAGGTCTACGAGGCTGCCAGCGAAAGAGGCATTCCCACTACCATGGCCTCCGATATTACCAAGCTCTACGGGCTTACCAGGCGGACAAGAACCGCTGCCATCAATGCATCCATCCTTCCAAAGATGTTAGATACGGCCAATTCGACAGAGGACTCCGTAAGAGAGGCCGGGGTGTATGTGCCGCTGATGATTATGAGAGGCGACGGCGGGGTAATGGAAATCTCTGAAATGAAGAAACGCCCCGTTCTGACCATGCTGTCAGGGCCTGCAGCCTCCGTGATGGGGTCACTCATGTATCTGCGTGCATCCAACGGCGTTTATTTTGAGGTGGGAGGAACCACCACCAACATCGGCGTCATTAAAAACGGACGTCCTGCCATTGATTATTCCATTGTTGGCGGACATCCTACCTATATCTCCTCCCTTGATGTGCGGGTTTTAGGCGTGGCCGGAGGGTCCATGGTCCGGGCGAATAAGCAGGGGGTTCTGGATGTAGGTCCCCGTTCTGCCCATATTGCAGGACTGGATTATTCCGTGTTTACGGACCCGGCTAAAATCAAAGGGCCAAAGGTGGAGTTCTTCTCCCCAAAACCCGGTGATCCTTCCGATTATGTCCGGATCCGGCTGGATGACGGTTCTGCGGTTACGCTTACCAATTCCTGCGCGGCCAATGTGCTGGGACTGGTAAAGCCAGAGCATTTTTCTTACGGAAATGTGGAATCTGCCAGAAAGGCCATGGCGGCTTTGGCTGATTACTGCGGCACCACGGCGGAAGATATTGCAAAGCAGATCATGGAAAAGGCTTATGCAAAGATTGAACCCGTCATACTGGAACTGGCGGAGAAATATAAGCTGGAAAAAGATCAGATCTCACTGGTCGGCGTAGGTGGAGGAGCTGCTTCCCTGATTATCTATTTTAGTGAAAAGATGGGCGTTAAATATTCCATACCGGAAAATGCAGAAGTCATTTCATCCATTGGTGTTGCTCTATCCATGGTGCGGGATGTGGTGGAGCGCATTATACCCACTCCATCTAAGGAAGATATCCGCGCCATTAAGAATGAGGCCTTAAACAAAGCCATTGAGTCCGGAGCGACCGCAGAATCAGTAGAAATCCACATTGAGATTGATCCGCAGACCTCCAAGGTAACGGCGATTGCAACCGGATCCACAGAGGTTAAAACAGCGGATCTTTTAAAGGAATGCGATGAAACGGAAGCCAGGCATCTGGCTGCCCAGGATATGCGGATTGCAGACAAGGAAACAAAGCTACTGGCAAGTTCGGATTACTTCTATATCTATGGGGAAAAGGTGGAGGACGACTCTCCCGGTGCCATACGTATCGTTGATAAAAAGGGCTTTATTAAGGTGCAGAGAGGAAGAGGTATGTGCCGGAAGGTAAGAGCGGCAGATTATCTGGAAGCGTTAAAACAGCTTTGGGATGATATGGCTGTTTACCAGACGGACCTGATTATAAGGCCGGATTATTACATTTGTATGGGTGCCCGGGTCACGGATTTTGCTGCCCAGGATTTTGAACAGCTGGAACTCCTGATCGATCTGGAGGTATCATCTTTGGAGCCTGATGAAGAAATTATGATTGTCGGAGCCAACGTAAAACAGAATTAAATGTATGGAGACGGATATGTCGGAGATGAAATTGCGGGAAATGGCAGAAAGCCTTGCACAGGTGGATGATCTGTCCTGGGGAATGTATGCATTCTCCAGGGACATCCTGCGAGACAAGGTCAGCGAATCGGAAAAAAAGAGGATGATTGAACAGGCGATCCGCTGCGGATATGAAATGGCAGATAAGGTTATGAGCAGTCTGGGAACCTGGGATCCCTGGGAACTGGCAGAGAAATTAAAACTTAGCGTGGAGTACGCGGACAGTGGGCAGATAGCTGACAGGGTGTTATTTGCTCTTTTTACCCCTCCGGACAAGATACAGATTATGAAGGAACCCATAGAGCTTGCGGCGAAAAATGGCCTGTTTGAAGGTCTGTTTCCGGTGGAACAGATTGAAAGGCTGATCCTGGGGCATGAGATTTTTCATTTTCTTGAGGAACAGGAAGAGGGAATCTATACCAGAAGGGAAAAAGTGATTCTGTGGAAATTGTTCGGTTACAAGAGTAAATCAACCGTCAGAGCATTATCTGAGATTGCCGGCATGTATTTTTCAAAGAAAATAAATGGATTTCTTTATTCACCATTTGCTCTTGATATTCTTTTGTATTATAATTATAATTCAAACGAAGCCCTGAAGATGTACAGGGAAGTATTAAGTTATTAACAGGAGGCATTCATGGGCGTCATAGAAAACAACCAGGAAGATACCATTTATGATGTATTGAGATCCGATATACTGGATTTGAAGCTGCGCCCTGGAATGATATTCAGCATCAAGGACATCAGCGAGTCCTATGAGGTTGGAAGAACTCCGGTCAGGGACGCATTAATCAGCCTTTCCAAGGAGGGGCTCATTACATTTCTTCCCCAGCGCGGAACCATGATATCTAAGATTGATTATGATAAGGTACGCAATGAGCGGTTTCTTAGGATTTGTGTGGAAGAAAATGTGATGCTGGAATTTATGGCGGTATGCAATTTAAAGGCGATCACCGCATTGGAGATGTCTTTGGACAGACAGGAGCAGCTTAAAAAAACAAAAGATATCCGGGCATTCCGGGCAGAGGATATGTATTTTCATTCCATCTTTTACGAAGGAGCCAACAAGGGATACTGCAATGATATTCTGGCGGCAAACTCCGGCCATTACAGAAGAATCCAGATGCTGGCGATGGCAGACTCCGGAATTGAACCCGGGGTTGTAAAGCAGCATAGAGAAATGGTGGATGCCATCCTTGCAAAGGATTCTGAACAGCTTCATGGAGTATTAAACCATCATCTGAACCGTCTGATCAGCAAGGAACGGCCTCTGGTATCCAAATATCCGGAATTGTTTGATCGTGAAAATAAAGAAATTAGAAGAGAACCGGATGAGCTGGGCATTGACTTTCTGGTGGACACAAAACTGAAATATCATGCATAGCCGGTAGGAGGGGGGCTTTGAATAATTGCGCTTTTTTCTGATCTGTGATAAACTGATACCAACTGGCAGGAGGTATGAGAATAGTGGAAGACAGAAGAAATGCATGGAAGGCGTTTACAAGAGTGGGGATCGGATATGGAGCATTCCTTCTTGTAACGATTGTTATACAGCTTGGGGTAGGAGTCATTGCTCTTTTACTATCCCGGTTTGGCATGAATATAACCTTTGGAAACTGGTATATGGTATTTGTTTCCCTGTCGAATTACCTTGTGGGAGGAGTCGTTGCCTGGCTGATAATAAAGGATATGCCGGTTTTATATAGACCCGTGGCAAGAAAAGCCGGGGCAGGAATGCTGGTTTCCGGATTCCTGGTCTGTATGAGTACCCTGTTTTTTGGAAATCTTATGGGTCAGAGCCTTATGAGTATAGTTTGTGCTTTGTTGGGAAAGCCTATGGTCAACCCGGTAGAGGAAGTGATGAAGGGCTTAAGCACCTGGTCAATTTTTGTCACCATGGTGGTAATGGCCCCGATTTGTGAAGAAATCCTGTTTCGTAAGATCTTAATTGACCGGATCCGTCTTTATGGAGATAAGGCGGCGATTTTAGTATCCAGCGTTGTCTTTGGCTTAAGTCACGGAAACTTTTATCAGTTCTTTTATGCCTTTGGAATCGGTCTGGTGTTAGCCTATATTTATATTCAGACGGGGAAGCTTCGCTATACCATCATTTTTCATATGATCATTAATTTCCTCGGCTCTGTTGTGGCTCTTCATATAGGAGACGATCCGCAGCTTGCCGTAGCCTACTCCATTTTTATGCTTGGAGCGGTAATTGCCGGAACTGTTTTGTTTTTTATCAATCAAAAAAAGTTAGTATTACATCCCGGACTTATGGAGACATGGGGCAAAGGGGCATTTAAAATACTATTTTTAAATCTTGGAATGATCTTGTTTTTTCTTGTTTCGGCTGTGACCTTTATCATTTCGTCCAGTTAATGAAATAGAAAGACAATCGATAGAAAATCTGGGTTTCTTAAAATCCGGTTGACACAATTCGTCAATTATGTTAAATTTGTAGTTAGCAAAAATACTGTGATTAGGAGTAGTAAACTGTCTGAAACATACAGAGAGCCGGCGGGTGGTGGAAGCCGGTTGGGAATGACAGCCGAACTCGCCTTTGAGTAGCGTGCTGAAGGAAGCTTTGCTTTCTGTGTAGGCATTGCCGGTGTCCTGACCGTTACAGCGGGCGGATATGTTTTTCATATCCAGTGAGAGCATACGAAACTTGTATGAAATAGAGTGGTACCACGCGGTAGATCCTGCGTCTCTATGGCCGTATGAACGGTCTGAGGCGCTTTTTTTATACGTTCATACGGATTTGTTTTATCTGCAGACATTTGATACAGGGAAAAGCCCTGTCGTAAAAGGAGGAAATTTTGTTATGGCAGCATCATACAACCACAGTGCCATTGAGAAAAAATGGCGGGAAAACTGGGCAAAGAGCCCCATCAATGTTGATGATGGAAAGAAGCAGAAGTATTACTGTCTGGATATGTTTCCATATCCATCAGGAAGCGGTCTTCATGTAGGCCACTGGAGAGGCTATGTAATTTCTGATGTTTGGAGCCGGTATCAGATTTTAAAGGGTCACTATGTGATTCACCCCATGGGCTGGGATGCGTTCGGCCTGCCGGCGGAGAATTACGCCATCAAAATGGGAGTCCATCCAGCAAAATCCACGGCAGAAAACGTGGCGAACATTAAGCGTCAGATTAATGAGATCGCTGCCGTATATGACTGGGATATGGAGGTCAATACCACGGATCCCGGATTTTATAAATGGACCCAGTGGATTTTTGTTCAGATGTTTAAAAAGGGCCTGGCCTATGAGAAGGAATTCCCCATCAACTGGTGCCCATCCTGTAAGACAGGACTTGCAAACGAAGAAGTGGTTAACGGCTGCTGCGAGCGCTGCGGAACCGGTGTTACAAAGAAGAACTTAAGACAGTGGATGTTAAAAATCACCGCTTACGCAGACCGTTTGTTAAACGATCTGGATAAGCTTGACTGGCCGGAAAAGGTCAAGAAGATGCAGTCTGAATGGATCGGCAAATCCTATGGAGCTGAGGTTGATTTTAAGGTAGACGGAAAAGAGGAGAACATCACAGTTTATACTACCAGACCTGATACCTTATACGGAGCCACCTTTATGGTACTTGCGCCGGAGCACGCCCTTGCGGCAGGCCTTGCTTCTCCGGAAAATAAAGAAGCGGTTGAGAAGTATATCTACGATGCATCCATGAAGTCAAACGTGGACCGTCTTCAGGATAAAGAAAAGACCGGTGTATTTACCGGCAGCTATGCAGTAAATCCCATAAGCGGTGCCAAGGTACCCATCTGGCTTTCCGATTATGTGCTTGCTGACTACGGTACCGGTGCTATCATGTGCGTACCTGCCCATGATGACAGGGATTTTGAGTTTGCGAAGAAGTTCAGCATTCCCATTGTCCAGGTTATTTCAAAGGACGGCGAGGAAATCGAAAATATGACCGAAGCCTATACCGATGCCAGCGGAACGATGATCAATTCCGGCGAGTGGAACGGTATGGAGTCCTCTGTCCTTAAAAAAGAAGCTCCGGCTATGATCGAGAAACGGGGTCTTGGAAAGAAAACCGTAAACTTTAAGCTGCGTGACTGGGTATTCTCCAGACAGCGTTACTGGGGAGAGCCTATTCCCATTATTCATTGTCCGCACTGCGGTAATGTTCCGGTTCCGGAGGACCAGCTTCCTCTCACCCTTCCGGAGGTGGAAAGCTACCAGCCTACCGGTACGGGAGAATCTCCGCTGGCAGATATTGATGAATGGGTGAATACTACCTGTCCGGTATGCGGCGCTCCTGCTAAGAGAGAGACCAACACCATGCCTCAGTGGGCCGGATCTTCCTGGTATTTCCTTCGCTATGTTGACAGTCATAATGATAATGAACTGGTATCCAAGGAGAAAGCGAAAAAATACCTTCCGGTTGATATGTATATCGGTGGTGTGGAGCATGCTGTCCTTCACCTTCTGTATTCCCGTTTTTACACCAAGTTCTTAAACGACATCGGTGTAGTTGATTTTGATGAGCCCTTTACCAAGCTGTTTAATCAGGGCATGATCAACGGAAAGAATGGAATCAAAATGAGCAAGTCAAAGGGAAATGTGGTATCTCCTGATGATTTGGTGCGGGACTATGGCTGTGATGCTCTCCGTATGTATGAACTCTTCGTTGGGCCGCCGGAATTGGATGCAGAGTGGGATGACAGGGGAATCGAAGGCGTCAGCCGTTTCTTGCACCGCTTCTGGAATCTGGTAGCGGATAGCAGCAATAAGGATGTAGAAGCCACAAGAGAAATGCTTCGTCTGCGCAACAAGCTGATCTTTGATATTGAACAGCGTTTCAATCAGTTTAACTTAAATACGGTAATTTCCGGATTTATGGAATATAACAATAAGTTGATCGACATGGCCAAGAAGACCGGCGGCATTGACAAAGAAACCTTGAAAGCCTTTGTTGTATTAGTTGCTCCTTTTGCTCCGCATATCGGTGAGGAGCTGTGGCAGCAGCTTGGCGGCGAGACTTCCGTATTCCATGCACAGTGGCCGGAATGTGATGAAGAGGCCATGAAGGATGACGAGATCGAAGTTGCAGTTCAGGTGAACGGAAAAACCCGTGCAGTGGTAAAACTTCCTGCAGACGTATCAAAGGAAGATGCCATTGAAGCAGGCAAGGCTTTGATCCCGGATAAGATAACCGGAACCATTGTTAAGGAAATCTATGTTCCTGGGAGGATTGTAAATATCGTGTGCAAATAAAACCGTCTTTATAGGCGGAAAACCTTTAAAATAAGGACATTATAGGCTATTGAAAAATGGCTTATAATGTCCTTATTTAGTGTTGAAATAATGTATGTAAAAATCCCCGCCCATGTAGTTAATAGGGCGATATGGGCATTCCGGAGCGTCATAGATGCAGTGTAAAGGTACACTTTAAACATGTGTTTCATTATAAGTTTAAAGCAAATCATAGGAGACTCTAAGTGGAACTGATGCTTTAAATCGTGTTTTAATTACTAAAAAGTACAAAATTTTACAGGATTCTGCAACTTTCCGGTCTCTTATTTCGTCTAATATATAAATACATATGTTAGGAATAAATGTTAAATGATTTTTAGTAGCTTGGAGTTTATATTTCAATTTCTGCCGATATTTCTGCTTCTTTATTATGTATGCCCGGACAGAGCAAAAAATTTCTGCCTACTTGCAGGAAGCCTGTTTTTTTATTTTTATGGAGTTGCGGAGCATCCGGCCTATATGGTGCTTTTGCTGTTATCTGTCTGCGTCAATTACTGCGTTGGCAGGAAAATGAAACGATACAAATCTCGCTTAAGACGCAGGAAATGGTTTCGCTTAGGAATCGCCTACAACCTGTTTTGGCTGATTCTGTTTAAATATTCAGGATTTTTGATTGAACAGATCAGCTTATTACTACAAGATGGAGGACTGGAGAAAGCGTCCGTTCCTATCCTTCACCCGGCTCTTCCGCTGGGAATCAGCTTTTATACTTTCCAGGCCATTTCTTATCTGGCCGATGTTTATCGGAGGGATGTGGCACCGGAAAAATCATTTCTGGACTTTGCCCTGTATATGACCATGTTTCCTCAGCTCATATCCGGACCGATTGTAACCTATACTTCTCTTAGGGAGTTAATTAAAAAGCGTGTCCATACGATGGAACAAGTGGAAGCAGGACTTCGGGAATTTACAATTGGACTGGGATTGAAGGTGCTGCTTTCAAACCAGATAGGCGGACTGTGGAGCCAAATTGGTGCAGTAGGATATGAGAGTATTTCAACGCCACTTGCGTGGATGGGACTGGCAGCTTTCAGCCTACGGCTGTATTTTGATTTCTATGGCTATTCCCTGATGGCCAGGGGTCTGGGGATGATGTTGGGATTTCCTCTTCCTGATAATTTCAACCATCCCTATATGGCTCTGACCATGACAGATTTTTGGCGCAGATGGCACATGACTCTGGGCGGCTGGTTTCGGAATTATGTATATATTCCGCTGGGCGGAAACCGTGAGGGATTCTTAAAAACCTTTCGAAACATGCTTGTCGTATGGCTCCTGACCGGACTGTGGCATGGAACAAGCCCCAACTTTCTCTTATGGGGATTTGTACTGTTTACGCTTATATCATTGGAGAAGCTGGGACTGGGAAAACTGCTGGAACGCTGGGGCGTTGTGGGACATGTGTATATGCTGTTTGCAATTCCTCTTACATGGATGTTATTTGCAATAACGGATTTTTCACAGTTGGGAATTTATATTCAACGGCTATTTCCTTTTCTGTCGCCTGGCGGGAAATATACATATTTTGCCGGAGATTTCCTGAAATACGGAAGGAGCTATGGATTGTCCTTATGTGCTGGTCTCATTTTCATGACTGGTCTTCCGCGAAGGCTGTATGACAGAAAACGGGAAGGCCTATGTACGGCAATCGCCCTTTTGATCATATTCTGGCTGTGTGTCTATTGTATGAAAATGGGGGAAAATGATCCGTTTATGTATTTCAATTTTTAGATTGTGAGGAATAAGCAATGAGAAAATACTGGTTTACCCTTCTTTTAGCCGTCAGTCTGGTACTGATTGCCGTTTTGCATGCATCAGCAGGAAGCATGGATCCGTTAACATCACTGAGGCTGAACCTGGAAGGAAGCAAACGGCCGCATGGGGACAGTATAGATACAACTGACAATTTAGATGAAACTGATAGTCCAGACGAAACTGATAGTCCAGGCGAAACTGAAAATTCAAACGGAACTGAAAGTTCAGACGAAACTGCTGATGAGAGTGCAATTGTCGGTATGAGTGAAGCAAGCGGTGAAAACACAACCGATAGTTCAAGCGAAACTACTGATGAGCACGCAATGGACGGTGTAAGCGTAGCAAGTGGTGCAGATGTAACGGGCAATACCAGCGGGTCAAATGATAGGAATGCAGAATTTACGCCGTCTTCCATGTTGCTGCAGCCTGGACAAAGGCCGGAGCCGCCTGAAAATTTCCAGGGCGTACTTTTTATTGGAGATTCAAGAACCATGGGACTTTCCGAGTATGGAGATTTGGGGAATGCCTCAGTATTTGCAAACTCCGGCATGAGCGTTTTCAATGTATTAACTGCCCGCGTCTCATCAGGAGGTGAGAAACTAACTCTGGATGAGGTTCTTTCAAGCGAACATTACCAGATGATTTACCTTATGCTTGGGATCAACGAACTGGGTTATGATATGTCCCAGACTATAAAACAATATAATGTGGTTTTGGATAAAATCAAGGAAATGCAGCCAGAAGCAATCATGGTCTTAGAAGCAAATCTCCACATTACCAGTGAAAAATCAGAAAAAAGTCCTGTTTACAGTAACAGTAAAATTAATCGGTTGAATCAGGAAATACAGAAGATAGCAGAAGAAAATAGCTGCTATTATATTGATGTTAATGAAATATTTGACGATGAAGGAGGCAGCCTGAACCAGGCATATTCGACAGACGGTTCCCATGTATTGGGAAAATATTATGCCGAATGGGTAAAATGGCTGAAGGAAAAAAAGGTTTAATTAATTTAGACCTTTCTGGTATTGCCTATTAAGATGTTTAGATCAGCACCTGTCGAAATTTAATCGATGGGTGCTTTCTTTTAGTGAAATTTAGTGGATGATATAGCCTCTATGTACATTGATACAGGGACAATTAAAATGATGCTGCCGGTTATCAGATTGCTTCATGGTTAAATTAAGGTTTATACGGCGGAGATACATTGGATTATGAAAATCTGGTGGCTTTTATGTTAATGAAATAGTATAATGATAAAAAATACTGGAAAGAGAGTAATTTTATGACCGAATACATGAATGAACCAATTAATTATGAGTTTTCTGAACAGGATATTATTGATGAATATATAAAATGTGGAGACATCAGAAAGGTTGCCGGAATATATTGTTTGGAGAAAAAGTCGGTTAAGGCAATTTTAAAGAATGAAGGGGTTTTATAATAGTTCTTTGACTTTAAACGTAAAAACTGCAGCAAATCAAAATAAAAGGAGAATTATCATGATTTCACAATACAAAAAAACACCCGTTAAATGGACTGTAATAATGTTGCTGTGCCTTATTTTATTAAATGGATGCTCAAGTACGTCCAGTTCTTCCCCCGGGACGAATCCGCAAGATACCGCAGTAACGGAAAGCAGTTCAAAGGTCGGTGAGAATTCTGCCGCACAGGCTCCCCCTATTGCCGTTTCCGGAGAGGAGTCAGTTACTTATGACCAAGTATCTTCCTCTGATAACGAAGTCAACTCTTTTGAAATATATTTTAATTTATTAGGTTCGAGTAAACAGGAACTGATCAATAACATAAGTGAGAAGCCGGAATCAGCAGACGAGGGCGGTTTGGAATATAAAGAGACTGGAATCCGGGTATGGTTTAATTCGGATACTGGTATTGTCAATCAGGTATTTACCCAGCGGGAAGATTTGGACTTCAAAGGTGCTAAAATCGGTGATAAAGCAGAAAGTTTCCAGAATGCCTTTGGGGAGCCGATTAGTGATCAAAATGGCGACATGCATTTTAAATATAAAGATGGTTATATATCCGTTATTTATGATACACAGACCGGAATCACTTTTGCTGTTTATCTCTTGAATGAAGATTTTTAGGATATTATTGTTCAAAAACTTTGTGTCGGAAATTTAACGTATTTAATGAAAGGTTGGCTGTCCAGCTTTTGGCTGTGGCGATTTAAAGAAGGAGAACAAAATGGAACGTCAAAATTATGAGAAAACTCAGTTGCTAATTTTTCTGGGTGTGGCCTTTGCATTACCTTATATCTTAGGGATTTTAATGGGAATTGGCTATAGTAAGGGGCTTGATGTATCGGTTTTCCCTTCAGCCCAGATGTTCTACCCTGCTTCGGGAGCGATACTGGCTGCTTTAATTACACATAAAGAAGATTCTCTGATTCCTAAGCGATTTTTTATTGGTTATTTAATTTTCAGCTTATTGTTATTGGTTTGTACAGTAGCGAGCATAATTGTACCTGGAATGAGCTGGAATGTTATTTCGCAATATTTAATGATACTTGGTTCTGTTATCGCATGGATTTTACTGCTTACTGAGAAGAAAGATAAACGTATTGCCTATGGCTTGAAAGGAGGGCGCTGGAAAAAAGCTGCTCTTATTATTCTGCTGTATTTAATTCTTTACTTTGGCAGAACCGTTATCATGTATATCTTAAGCGGTCAAATGCAAACCATGTTTGAATTAATACAAAAGCCTGTTACCTGGCTGATGTTACTCACGCTGCCCATAAACTATTTTTTAATATTTATTGCTTTTTTTGGAGAAGAGTACGGTTGGAGGTACTTTCTTCAGCCTATACTGCAAAAAAGGTTTGGAATGGTTCGCGGTGTATTAGTTCTTGGAATTGCTTGGGGAGTGTGGCATTTGCCCATTAATTTCTTTTATTATTCCTCTCCCTCTACTGGGCTTATAAGCCTGACAGGACAATTAATTACATGTGTTACATTGGGAATATTCTATGGTTGGGCTTATTTAAAAACCGATAATATATGGACAGTTGTTATTTTGCATTTTATTAACAATAATCTGGTTCCGATTATTACCGGAAATTATACGGAGGAAGTTCTGCAAAATCAGGACGTAACATGGAATGGTGTGATTGTATTACTAGTGGTCAATACACTGTTGTTTGCAGGTGTTATTTTTACAAGTTATTATAAAAACCATAGCCGGAGACTTCCAACAATGGATGAACGAGTGGATCGGCAGATGAAGAAATTGGAAGAACTGGCACAATGGCAGGATGCGATAGAATAATAGGCACATCCAGATGACAGTGAACTTTTAATCGTATGAACATGTAGGATTAGCATATAATTGAATTAATAAGATCATTTGAGGGAAGCCATGATCATACATGTTGTCCAACCCGGCGAAACCATCAAATCAATATCAGAATATTACAAAATTCCTGTTGACAGATTAATATTAGAAAACGGAATTACAAATCCTGAAAATTTAGCAATAGGCCAAACCATTGTGATTGTTCAACCGGAAACAATCTATACCGTTCAGCCCGGAGATACATTAACCAGTATTGCGGAGCAGCATAATGTTTCACCGATGGAATTACTGAGAAACAATCCCTATCTCTCAGATAGAGAATTTTTGTACTCCGGTGAAACGATTGTTATAAATTATCAAACGAATAGAACAAGAACAATTAACACCGGAGGCTATGCCTTTCCATATATTGATAATTCTGTTTTAATAAAAACACTGCCTTTTTTAACTTATTTAACTATTTTCAATTACAGGGCTACAAGTGAGGGAGAAATTATTGCTAGGGCTGACGACACTGGGCTTATCCGGTTGGCTAAAGCATATGGAGTTGCGCCCATGTTGTTTGTTTCTACTATCACTGAAGAAGGAATAGTGAGCCATGAAGTGAACTATGAAATTTTAAATAATCCTGCAATACAAGATCGTCTTATTGATAATGCTCTTCAAACATTAAAAAGGAAAGGTTATTACGGAATTAACATATATGTCGAAAACATCACCTTTGACAACATCAATAGCATTGCGGATTATTTGAAGAAAGCCTCAGCGATTTTTCATGCAGAAGGTTTCAGGATCGTGATTACCGTAACACCTATCACGAATATTGATACCCCTTACGTCAGCTTTGAAAAATTAGATTATGCCAAATTGTCTGATTATGTAGATGGAATCATATTTGCCTCCTATGATTGGGCAAGGATTTACAACTACCCGAATTCAGTTTTTCCGGTTTATGTTTTAAAAGAATTATTAGATTACGCAGTTCGTATTATTCCTGATGAAAAAATCATATTGGGAATCACCACTCAAGGTTATGATTGGACACTTCCATATGTTCCAGGTGCCACAGCTGCTATTGTAATGTCTAATAATAGAGCGGTACAAATTGCAGCGGAAAACGATCTGCCAATACAATTTAATGATGCAGCACAGGCGCCTTACTTTTACTATGAGGATTGTGATGGGACCATGCATGTAGTATGGTTTAAAGATGCCAGAAGCTTTAACGCAAGAGTGGGGTTGGCAGAAGAATATAACCTCCAGGGTTTATCTATTTGGACAATTATGAGGTTTGATGCTCAAATGTGGTTTATTATTAATACTAAATTTTACATAGAGAAGCTTATGGAGAGTGTGACGAAGTGCCGGCCAAGGTTCAGGCCAAAGTGCTGAGTGGTAAAATAAGGACATTATAGCGGATCCCTATTGGGACCGCCCATAATGTCCTTTTTCTTATTTTGTATTGCGCTTCATTATATTTTGGGAAAGCATGCGCAAGGTATCCATTCGTTTCCGCTCGTTTGGAGTCATGTTGGCGCTCATAATGGTAATGAGAAGGTCAGTCTCTTCATTACTGAACTGAATGCCTTTTCGGCTTGCTTCTGCATTTAAGTTTAAAAGTGTTGGAACAAGCTGGTCTTTTGGAGTGGATTCTACCCTCTTTGCAAATTCGGTCAGCATGGAGAGTTTTTGCGGATTCATATTTCTAAGTCTGGGGTCTTGTTTCCAGTTAATATTCATATTTGTCATTCTTCCTTTCTATGGGATATGGTAAGGGAACCAGGGAGAAACATGGATTAATTCATTTGCTGCATGGCTGACATCATAAGCTGCATGGTTTCAAACTTGGCCTGTTGATCTGGCGGCATGAAATTCTTGAGCTGATCCAGTGGCATCCGTCCAAAGGGGTTATTATTCTGCCGGTGGTTGCCGGTAGGCCTGCTGGATCCTTCAGTCTGGGATTGAGATTGGAACTGGGATTGGGATTGAGCCTGGACCGGAATGGTGGAACTTGGTACCGGGCTTGGATCCGGGTAGGAGTTGGCCAGCCTAAGGCCCTGGGAGAAGTTGATAATAAGGTCAATGAGATCCTGTTCTGCCGGATTAGCAAAGGACTTTATGGTGTTCAGCATGTCAATGGGGTTGTTATTCCGCTCTCTTTCCCTTGAGGAGTTAAGTCCCATGGCAGCTACCTCTCCTTCTTCAAAAAGATTTATGGTGCGGCGCAGCTCGTTTATTTTAACGAAGTAGGACATAAAACGCTGCTGGGAAACACTCATATAAGGCAGGGCAGCCTTCATCATCTGAAGATGATTATCACCGATAAGGGAGTCCAGATCATTTGCGCGAATATTTTGCTCGTTGTTCATGGCATAAGATTCCTTACTTTTCTTGTTGACAATATATGCGTCTGCATATATTAGTATTACAGGAGAGTGATTTAGATATGAAAAGCAGATTAATCATAGATGGAAATTCAGTATATGAAATTGATGAAGATTGCATGAAGAGAAAGCAGAACAAGAGCTCCTTAAAAGGAGTAAGCAGCCAGAACTCTTTTCAACGGCCTGGTAAAAACAACGGTCAGAGCCGCTAATAAATAAAAAACAAGGCCCGATCTGTAAAAGATCGGGCCTTGTTTTATGTTTGCTTAGCAGAAGAAGTTATTTCCACCGCCACAGCAGCAGAGCAGAAGAATGATGATCAGAATACAACTGCAATCATTACCACCGCATCCACCACCACAACTGTTACCGCAACCGCCACCGAAGCCGCCGCCACCGCCACAGAAGCACAGGATAATGATCAGCCAGATAATATTGAAGCCGCATCCACTATTACCACATCCTCCATCACATCCGCATCCACAGTTAGTTGCTGCCAGATCACTCATATTGGTTCCTCCAAATAATTTGTTTACAATGTAAGTGTATGAATGTCAGCTTGCCACTGTTTCCAATTTTTCTTAAAATTTTAGAATTGTTATGATTGAACTTATCCAATTGTTGTGTATAATTAGTACAACAGAGAAATAAGGAGCAAAAGATGGAAAAATTATATTATGACAGACCTTATGTTAAAACATTTGAAGCGGTAGTGATAGATTGCAGGCCGGGAAAGGACTGTTTTTTTGAGGTGTTTTTAGATCGGACGGCTTTTTATCCGGAGGGCGGCGGACAGCCGGCTGATACGGGAAGTCTGGGGGAAGCGGCGGTCCTTGATGTCAGGGAAAAGCCGGAAGGCATAGTTCACATTACGGATAAGCCCCTGAAGGCTGGAAGCAGGGTGAATGGAATCATAGACTGGGAGAGGAGATTCTGCCATATGCAGAATCATTCCGGAGAGCATATATTATCGGGAATCGTACATAAGCATTATGGCCTTGATAACGTAGGATTTCACATGGGAAAGGATGAGGTGACCGTGGACTTTAACGGAATCCTCACCATGGAACAGATAGAGGCAGTAGAAACGGAAGTGAATGAACTCATCTGGCAGGATATCCCGGTTCTGGAGTCTTATCCGTCAAAGGAAGAGCTATCCCTTATGGATTACCGGAGCAAAAAGGAATTGAGCGGGCAAGTCCGGCTGATCGAGTTCCCGGGAGGGGATGTGTGTGCCTGTTGCGGAACCCATGTGATAACGGCGGGAGAAATCGGTTTTTTGAAAGTGACTGGGATGATTCATTATAAGGGCGGTGTCAGGGTGACCATGCTGTGCGGAAGGATGGCTCTGGAAGATTACCGCAAAAAACAGAAGGCAGTATCCGGAATTTCCGTCCTGCTGTCGGCAAAACCGGATCAACTCCTGGAGGCAGTTGGCAGATTGAAAGAAGAAGGGCAGAAAAAGGATGGAAGAATCGGCCAGCTTTCCAAAGAGCTTTTAGAAAGAAAGGCCGGAGATTATCCCGAACTGGATGCGCCTCTACTGGTTTTTGAACGTGACTTATCCCCGGTACAGCTGAGACAGTTTTGCACGATGCTGTATGAAGGAGGGAAGGGAAGCGTTGTTTTGGCATGTTCCGGAGATGAGGGTGTCTTTCAGTATGCACTTGGAAGCGGTCAGAAGGACATGAGGGTGTTGAGCAAAGCATTAAATGGAAGATTAAATGGCCGGGGAGGAGGAAGCTCCCTGATGGCCCAGGGCACCTTTCAGGCCTTACAGGAAGATATCAGACAAGCTTTTGAAGAGGAGTCATAAAAGGAGAGTATGATGGAATTTAATGACAGTACAATTAAAAAAATACGGGGCCTGATCGTATTTGCCGTAATCGTGGTGGTGGCGGGCTGGAATTATCGCAGCCTGTTTGCCCTGGCGATGAAGATTATGGGATTTATTTCACCCTTTCTTTTGGGAGGCGTTATGGCTTTTATCCTCAATGTGCCGATGCGCAGGATCGAACAATTGCTGCCGGTAAAGAAAGATAACAAAATCCGCAGGCCGTTAAGCCTTTGCCTTACCCTGGTGTTTGTAATTGGGCTCCTGCTTCTTGTTATTTTTGTTGTGTTGCCTCAGCTTATTGATACCGTTATAAGCCTGCAAAACAGCATTCCGGCGTTTCTTGCAGGTATTAAAGAGGAAGCGGAGAGGCTGTTTGTCCAGAACCCTGAAATCGCGGATTATATCAACAGCATTGAGATTGACTGGAAATCCTTTCTGGAAAAGGTGGTTGGATTTTTATCTGCCGGAGCGGGTTCGGTACTTTCTTCCACCGTGTCGGCCGCTCTTTCCATTATCAGTGGGATGACCGCCTTTTTAATCGCCCTGGTCTTTGCCATTTATATTCTTCTTCAGAAGGAGACTCTTTCACGGCAGATACAAAAGCTGATGAAGGCATTTCTTCCGGAAGAGGTGTCCTTGCGGACGCTTGAGATTTTAACGCTGGTTTCTGAAACCTTTTCCCATTTTCTTACGGGACAGTGCATGGAAGCAGTCATTCTTGGGAGTATGTTTTTTTTGACCCTGACGGCCTTTGGTCTTCCATATGGGATACTCATCGGCGTTTTGATTGCATTTACAGCCCTGATCCCGATGTTCGGGGCATTTATCGGCTGTGCCATCGGGGCATTTTTAATGCTGATGGTAAGGCCATTGGATGCATTTATTTTTTTAATCATCTTCTTTGTGCTTCAGCAGGTGGAAGGAAACTTTATCTACCCTCATGTAGTGGGAAATTCCGTGGGACTTCCGTCCATCTGGGTCCTGGTTGCAGTCACCATTGGCGGCAGCGCCATGGGAATTGTGGGAATGCTGATTTTTATTCCTCTCTGTTCCGTGGTGTATGCCATTCTCCGGGAAATTGTGAATGAAAGGCTGGAAAAGCAGAAGAAGCCTAAAAACAAAAAATAAAAAGCTGCCCTGCTGGTTCTATCGGCCAGCAGGGCAGCTTTCTGTCCCTATCCTCTCGCCCACCGCGCCGGATACCATTTCTGGAACCAAACGGTAAGAGCACCCATAAACGCAGGCAAAGCAGAATTGAACCAAACAACTCATTCCACTTAAGCATGAGATTATTTCTGTTATTCTCCCTGATACATGTATTTAATGAGTCTTTCTACATCTTCCGGGTCATGAGCAACCAGTTCCAGTTCATTGATGATGCTGCCGTTGGAAAAAATGGTGGCCATGGATAAGTACTGGCTTAATTTGGACTTTAAGTTGATCCGGTCACCTTCCTTGGAAACCAGCTCAACGGTGCCTTTGCACTGCTCGATTACCTTGAAAAATTTTTCTACATCTGTGATATTTTGAATTTTCATGTGAATCCCTCCTCTGAAATGTCCGTGAAATGAATATCATTTCCTACGTCCTTATTATAGCAGTGTTCCTTCTCTGGTACAATATGGAAAAAACAAGAAAAAGAAGTCAAACCACTGTTTATTATGTATAATAAGAACATAAATGTGAAAAGGGAGGATAGGATCATGAAGAGGATACGGGAATATGGCATTATCACGGGCAGACTGGCTCCGGGACCCCTTAATAAAATTACGGATGTGGAAGGCGTTCTGGTGGGACATGCCACGATTGATACCAAGGATCACAAAACAGGAGTCACGGTCATCATTCCCTGTAAGGACAATCCCTTCCGGAAAAAGCTGGTGGCAGCGGCTTATATTCATAATGGTTTTGGCAAAAGCCAGGGACTGATCCAGATGGAAGAACTGGGAACTTTAGAAACACCCATTGCTCTTACCAACACGTTAAATGTGGGGAAGGTTCATGATGCTCTGGTGGATTTAATGCTTGAGAGATGCAGGAAAGAGGGGGCAGAGTTAGCTTCTGTAAATCCTGTAGTGGGAGAGTGCAATGATTCGGTCTTAAATAACATCAGCGAAAGGGTTATAGGACTGAAAGAGGTGATGGCGGCTGTTAAAGATGCTGTGCCGGACTTTGAAGAAGGGGCCGTAGGAGCCGGCTGCGGAACGGTATGCTATGGCTTAAAGGGAGGAATCGGGTCTGCTTCCAGAAGGTTTAAAATCGGAGGAGATACCTATACCCTTGGAGTATTGGTGCAGTCGAATTTTGGAAGCACCGAGAACCTGATGATAGGCGGACGGACTGTTGGAGAGGAAATTACCCGGATAACAGAGCCGCAGGTTCTGGACAGAGGTTCTATCATGACCGTCATAGCCACGGATCTTCCTGTCTCAGACCGTCAGTTAAAGAGAATTATAAAGCGGGCCGGGGTAGGACTTTCCAGAACAGGCTCTTATATGGGACACGGAAGCGGAGATATTATGATTGGCTTTACCACGGCAAACCGGATACCGGAACAGGCAGAAAAAGAACTGCTCTCCATCCGCATTCTAAAAGAAAGTGCCCTGGAGACGGCCTTCACGGCTGCGGCAGAAGCGACGGAGGAAGCGGTCCTCAATTCTCTTGCCATGGCAAAAACAACCACAGGCTGCAAAGGTAATGTGGTACATTCCCTGACGGACCTGTGGCTTTCCAAAGAGCGGTCTTAATCAAAATCTGCGTGATAAACCTGATCCGGCGAGTGGATGTCAATGGAGCTTAAATTAAACTGGTCTTCGAAAACCTGGATTTTATATTCGAAAAAAGTATCATCCGTTTTCTTTGACATGAATACATAGGCCCCCGGTTCCTTATCCTCAATCTCATCGCAGATCTCGTCGTAGATTTCTTCCCCGTCCACCGGGCCTTTATAGCCGGTCATGCGGATGGCTTCTTCAATTGCCTGATAGAATTCTTCCATAAAGCAGTACCTCATTTCTGATTCATTTTATATGGATACTATTATAAGCAATCTTTTCCATTGCTGCAAGAATTACTTGAATCTTATTTTAGAGGGTGTATAATGGACAAGGTCAAATACCTCGCAGCAAGCTAAGGGATATTTGTTCCTACAGCATTTGCCGGTTGAAAGAATGCAGCCTGGCTCATAGCCTGCGTAAAATAAAATGGAGGGATTGGATATGGATTTATTATACAGACCAAGAAGATTAAGAACATCAGATACCTTAAGGAAAATGGTACGGGAAACCAGAGTTTCAAAGGAATCCCTTATTTATCCGCTGTTTGTGGTGGATGGAAAAGAAATTGTGGAAGAAATCCCTTCCATGGAAGGCCAATACCGCTACAGCGTGGACCGGCTCCGGCAAATTATGGACCGGCTCGTAAATGCCGGTGTGGAAAAAGTCCTGTTGTTTGGAATTCCGGCTCATAAAGACACTTGCGGCAGCCAGGCCTACGATGAGGAGGGCGTTGTGCAACGGGCCATCCGCTTTATCATAGAGCATTATCCTATGGTATACATTGTTACGGATGTGTGCATGTGTGAATATACATCCCATGGTCACTGTGGAATCCTTGACGGAGAATCGGTTGATAATGACAAGACCCTGGAATATTTGAACATGATAGCCCTATCCCATGTAAAAGCAGGAGCTCATATGGTGGCCCCTTCCGACATGATGGATGGCAGGATCGGTTCCATGAGACAGGCCCTTGATGAGGCAGGATTTGTGAATGTGCCGATCATGGCTTATTCTGCCAAATATTCCTCCGCATTTTACGGGCCATTTCGGGAAGCTGCCGGATCTGCGCCGTCTTTTGGAGACCGGAAAAGCTATCAGATGGATTACCATAACAGGAAAGAAGCATTAAAGGAAGTGGAGTTAGATGTGGCGGAAGGAGCCGATATTGTGATGGTAAAGCCTGCACTTTCTTATCTGGATATCATAAGAGAAGTGGCAGACCGTCACGACCTTCCTGTGGCCGCATACAGTGTAAGCGGTGAATATGCCATGATAAAAGCGGCTTCGAAAGCTGGTTTTATTGAGGAAGAAAAGATTGTTTGCGAGTCAGCAGTGAGTATATACCGCGCAGGGGCGGATATCCTTATTACATATTACGCAATAGAACTTGCCCGTTTCATGGATGAAGGAAAAATCGGCTGATAAAGATGGCGGGGGAGGGGATCAAAGGCCCTTCTCCCTCCGTATCCTTTTAATATCGTCTAAAAGAAGCGCAGTTATCCGCAGGCCTCCCCGTCCGACACCTAAGCGGATGTCAGGCTTGTTGCTCCCATGAAAATCAGAGCCGCCTGTGGGAAAGAGGTCGTATTTCCGGGCCAGTTTTCTTAATTTGCCGCTTTCATACTGATTATTGGAAGAGTGGTAGACCTCCAGACCCTGAAGCCCCAGATCCTTTAAATAGCAGACCAGTTCCTCTGTTTTTTTATCTCCCAGGTGATATTGGTATGGATGGGCCAAAACAGGGGAAGCATTACAATCGGTAAGGATTTTCATGGCGTGCTCCGGCGTGATCTTTTCTTTGCGTGGGCAGTAGGGACCGCTATAGTCCAGATATTTTTTAAATGCCTGGTCCATATTCTTTACATAGCCTTTTTCAAAAAGAACCCGGGCAAAATGGGCACGGGTTATGACCGTGTCAGGATTTCCAGCCATTACTTCATCTAATGTGATGGAAATGCCGGCATTTTGGAAACGGCGTATCATTTCCTCATTCCTTTTTTTTCGAATTTCTTTAAGAGCATCCGTTTCAGAGATAAATACCCGGTCCGTAGGATCGACATAAATCCCCAGGATGTGAATTTCTTCTCCCTGGTACACACAGGAGAGTTCAATTCCGGGGATGATTTCAATTGGAAGCCCGACAGCAGCAGCCTGGGCTTCTGAAAGACCGTCAATGGTGTCATGATCGGTCAGTGCAATGGCAGCCAAGCCCTTTTCCGCGGCCAGGGCCACCACTTCGGAGGGAGTGAATGTGCCATCCGAAGCATTGGAATGAACATGCAAATCGACAAATTTCATAAAAACCTCCAAAATGAAATAGATTGGTAACACTATAGTAACATGTTTTTTTCATTCTGTAAAATGTTGAAAAAAGACGAAAAATAATTAAGAAAATTCATAAAATCGTAATAGCATTTCCCACAAAGTATGGTATACTACTCAATGTAAAGCTACAAAATCATGTAAAAAGGTGAAGTTAATGAATCAAATAGATAACAGACAAAGAGGTGGGGGAAGAACCAATTCTTCCCGGAACGGAAGCAGTAAAAATGCATCGGAAACAGGCCGCAGAACAGGACAGGCTTACAGAACGGGTAGCTCCTATCAGCAAAGGCGGGGAAAGAAAAGAAAAAGAGGCCCTCAGTATAACATTACAAAGATTCTTCTGGCGATCATTCTGGCTGTTGCTGCTTTTATCTGCGTTATGGCGGCTGTTAAGCTTATTGGAGGCCGTAAGGTAAAAGAGACGGAGGTCAATACCCCAACCGTTTCAGAACCGGAATTACGGAAAGAAGTTAAAGTCGATGGAATCTCCATCGCCGGCATGTCCAGGGAAGAGGCCCGGGATGCCATTGAAAAGAAATATCAGTGGGGAATGAAGGTCACCTATCATGACGATCAGTACGAACTTGAGAATCTGCTGGACAAAAAGCTGGACTCCCTGCTTGAAGAAATATATTCAGGTGAACCAAAGGAAAGTTATACCCTTGAATTTGACGGACTGGATGAGGACGTTCAGGCTGAGGTAAAAGCCATCGCAGGAAAATGGGATGTTGCCGCCAAGAACGGTTCTATTTCAGGATTTGATAAAAATACCGGGAAATTTGTCTATTCCGGAGAGAAAAACGGGGTTGTGATTAATCAGGATAAGCTGGCATCGGATATTTTGACCCAGCTCAAGGATAAGAATTTCCAGGCAGTTATCGCGGCGGAAGGCAAGGAAGTTGCTCCTAAGATAACGGAAGCCCAGGCAAAGGAAATGTATAAGGTCATAGGTACTTATACTACAACTACTACGGCAAACAGTGCAAGGAATAAGAATATCGAACTGGCTTCTGAGGCCCTGAACGGGGTAATTCTGCAGCCGGGAGAAGAATTCTCCTTTAATAAAGCCACAGGGGAGCGTTCCACTGCAAAGGGATATCGTCCGGCAGGCGCTTATTTGAACGGAGAATTAGTGGAGGAGCCCGGAGGAGGCGTATGCCAGGTGTCTTCTACCTTATATAATGCGGTAGTATTCGCAGGGATTTCTACTACGGAGCGCCACGCCCACAGCTACGAGCCTTCCTATGTAACACCGGGAGAGGATGCTATGGTCAGCTACGGCGGACCTGATATGAAATTTGTCAATAATTCTACCACTGCAATAGCCATCAGAACCAGCTTTGCCGATCGGAAGCTTAAGATCTCTATTGTGGGAATTCCGATTCTGGAGGAGGGTGTCACATTATCCATGACATCGAAGAAAACAGCAGAATTAGATGCTCCGGCGCCGGTTTACGAGGAAGACCAGACACTCCAGCCTACGGAGGAAAAGATCGTTAAGGCTGAGACCAAGGGAAGCCGCTGGGTGACCAATCTGGTTACCAAAAAGAATGGCGTTGTGGTTAGCGATGAGTTTTTCCATAACAGTACGTACCGCGGAAAGCCGGCTACCATCAAGCGGAATAAATCCGGAGTTGTCATTCCGGCCACTGATCCGGCTACTTCTGCCCCTGAAACCACTGGAGTAAGTCCCCAGGGACCTGGAGAGACCACCGCACCTAACGATAATGAGACGGCTGGAAATTCCGGAGGACCTCAGGGTCCCGGTACCCCGGAAACTCAGCCTACCCAGCCCCAGGGACCGTCTTCCACCACAGAAGCGGCAGGCGATAACGGAGGCCAGAATGTCATTCCTCCCAACCCTTTTAACTAAAAACAAAATAAAAACACGATAAAAACAAAATAAAATCAAAACAAAAAAAGACAGGACTGGACAGAATACTCGTTCCAGTCCCTTTTTATCGGATTGTTTCGAAAATAATACTTAATTTTCCTGTTTTAATATTTGCTTTTTGTTGAATAATTGTTATAATAATGTCAGGTCACTTTCCCTATACGGGAACCAATTTATACATTATTCACATTTGCAGGAGGAAATCAAGAATGGCAAGAAAAATGAAAACCATGGATGGTAACCATGCAGCAGCTCATGCGTCATACGCATTTACTGATGTAGCGGCTATCTATCCGATTACCCCATCTTCACCTATGGCTGAAGCAACAGATGAATGGGCGACAGACGGAAGAACCAATATCTTCGGTCAGAAAGTACAGATTACAGAGATGCAGTCTGAGGCAGGTGCAGCAGGTGCAGTACACGGTTCCTTAGCAGCAGGTGCGCTGACCACCACCTATACAGCTTCTCAGGGTCTTTTACTGATGATCCCGAACCTTTATAAAATCGCAGGCGAGCAGTTACCAGGTGTAATCAACGTATCCGCACGTGCAGTTGCAAGCCATGCTTTATCTATCTTTGGTGACCACTCCGACGTATATGCTTGCCGTCAGACAGGCTGCGCTATGTTATGCGAATCCAGCGTACAGGAAGTTATGGACTTAACTCCGGTTGCTCATATGGCAGCACTCGAGGGAAAAGTACCATTTATTAACTTCTTCGACGGTTTCCGCACATCCCACGAGATCCAGAAGATCGAAACCTGGGATTATGAGGACTTAGAAGAGATGGTAAGTATGGACGCGATTGACGAATTCCGTCGCCGTGCATTAAATCCAAACCATCCGGAATTAAGAGGTTCCGCTCAGAACCCTGATATTTTCTTCCAGGCAAGAGAAGCCTGCAACCCTTATTATGATGCTCTGCCTGCAATTGTTCAGAAATACATGGATAAGGTTAACGCAAAGATCGGAACTGATTATAAATTATTCAATTACTACGGCGCACCGGATGCAGAGCACGTAATCATTTCCATGGGTTCTGTAAACGATACCATAGAGGAAACTCTTGACTATCTTCTGGCTTCCGGAAACAAGGTAGGTGTAATCAAGGTTCGCTTATACCGTCCTTTCTCTGCACAGGCTTTCATTGATGCAATCCCGGATACCGTTAAGACCATTTCTGTATTAGACAGAACAAAAGAGCCAGGTTCCTTAGGCGAGCCGTTATACCTTGATGTTGTTGCAGCTCTTAAGGGAACTAAGTTTGATCAGGTTAAGATCTTAACCGGCCGTTATGGTTTAGGTTCCAAGGATACAACACCAACTCAGATCGTTGCTGTTTATGATAACAAGGAGAAGAGTCCGTTTACGATCGGTATTGTAGATGATGTGACCCATCTCTCTCTTGAGACAGGCACACCAATCGTTACCACTCCGGAAGGAACTTCAAACTGTAAGTTCTGGGGTCTTGGTGCAGATGGTACCGTAGGTGCCAACAAAAACTCCATAAAGATCATCGGTGACAACACTGACATGTACGCTCAGGCTTACTTTGATTATGACTCTAAAAAGTCCGGCGGTGTTACCATGTCTCACTTACGTTTTGGACACAAGCCGATCAAGTCTACTTACCTGATCCGTCAGGCTAACTTTGTGGCTTGTCACAATCCTGCTTATATCCGTAAGTACAACATGGTTCAGGAACTGGTTGACGGCGGTGTCTTCTTATTAAACTGTCCATGGGATGCAGCTGGTCTTGAGAAGCATCTGCCAGGACAGGTGAAGAAGTTCATTGCTGACCACAACATCAGATTCTACACCATCGATGGTGTAAAGATCGGTATTGAGACCGGTATGGGCCAGACACGTATCAACACCATCCTTCAGTCCGCATTCTTCGAGCTGACCGGAATCATTCCTTCCGAGAAGGCGAACGAACTGATGAAGGCTGCTGCAAAGGCAACCTACGGACGCAAGGGTGAAGAAATCGTTATGAAGAACTGGGCAGCCATCGATGCAGGTGCAAAGGGCGTTGTTAAGGTAGACGTTCCTGAAAGCTGGAAAAACTGCGAAGATGAAGGACTTGATTATAAGTTTATTACGGAAGGCAGAAAGGATGCCGTTGATTTCGTTAATAACATTCAGTCTAAGGTAAATGCACAGGAAGGAAATTCCCTGCCTGTATCCGCATTCAGCGATTATGTCAATGGTTCCACACCATCCGGCTCTTCCGCATACGAGAAGCGCGGTATTGCAGTTACTATTCCTGGCTGGGTTCCAGAAAACTGTATCCAGTGTAACTTCTGTTCCTATGTATGTCCTCATGCTGTTATCCGTTCCGTAGCTCTTACTGAGGAAGAAGCAGCAAGAAAGCCAGAGGAGATGAAGACTCTTCCGATGACAGGCATGCCAGGATACCAGTTCGCTGTGACTGTATCTGCATTTGACTGTACAGGCTGTGGTTCCTGTGCAAACGTATGTCCTGGAAAGAAGGGCGAGAAGGCTCTTGTTATGGTCAACATGGAAGAAAACTGCGAAGAGAAGCAGAAAGTATATGATTTCGGCCAGACACTTCCGATCAAGCAGGAAGTTATCGACAAGTTTAAAGAGAATACCGTTAAGGGCAGCCAGTTTAAGAAACCTCTTCTTGAGTTCTCAGGAGCATGTGCAGGCTGTGGCGAGACACCTTATGCAAAACTGATCACCCAGTTATTCGGCGACAGAATGTATATTGCAAACGCAACCGGATGTACTTCCATCTGGGGCAACTCCTCACCATCCACACCTTATACCGTAAATGCAAAGGGACAGGGTCCTGCATGGGCAAACTCCTTATTCGAAGATAATGCAGAGTTCGGTTACGGTATGATGCTGGCTCAGAGCGCTATCAGAGGCGGCTTAAAGGCCAAAGTTGAAGAGGTTATGAATTCCGAGAAGGCTTCCGTTGAAATCAAGGCAGCTTGCAAGGAATACCTGGATACCTTTGAGGCAGGCGCAACCAATGGTTCTGCAACCGATAAGTTAGTTGCAGCATTAGACGGCATTGAGTGTGATACCTGCAAGGCTATCATTAAGGATAAGGATTTCCTTGCTAAGAAATCTCAGTGGATATTCGGCGGCGACGGCTGGGCTTATGATATCGGCTTCGGCGGTGTTGACCACGTACTTGCAAGCGGCAGGGATATTAACGTTATGGTATTTGATACAGAGATCTATTCCAATACCGGCGGACAGTCCTCTAAGGCTACCAAGACAGGTGCTGTTGCTCAGTTCGCAGCAGGCGGTAAGGAAACAAGAAAGAAAGATCTTGCAAGCATCGCTATGAGCTATGGTTATGTATACGTTGCACAGATCGCCATGGGCGCTGATTATGCACAGACTGTTAAGGCAATCGCTGAGGCAGAGGCATATCCAGGACCATCTCTGATCATCGCTTATGCTCCATGTATCAGCCATGGTATCAAGAAGGGCATGTCCAAGGCTCAGACAGAAGAGAAGCTGGCTGTTGAGTGCGGTTACTGGAACAACTTCCGCTACAATCCAGCTGCTGAGAAGAAGTTCACCTTAGACAGCAAGGCTCCTGCATTAGAAGGATACCAGGAATTCTTAAAGGGAGAGGTTCGTTATGCTTCCCTGGCTATGAAGAATCCTGAGAGAGCAGCTGAATTATTTGCAAAGAATGAGGCAGATGCGAAAGAGCGGTATGAATACCTGCAGAAGCTGGTTACTTTATACGGCAATGATTAATTGATCTTTATTTATAAGTTACAGGCCCGGATGAAACCATCCGGGCCTGTTTTTATAGATGGAACAAAGATTTTACACAAAAAGGCGGGAGTATTTAAAATAATACAGGCACTGGGCTTTTATGAGAGAATAAACTTACTATATAGAGATAAAATTGAGGGCTTCTATGGAAAGTTTATTTTATATGCAGAATGATACGGATATAGAGCCGAATATGCCGCCAGCTCCGGAAGAAGACGAGTTTCCAGCGGATGAAGAAAACGGGAACAATAAAGATGAAACTGGGGGGAAACCACTAGAGGAACCACCACAGCCTGTACCCGATTTTCCGCTTTCGGAAACAGGTCCTGATGGTACCGGGACCTCTATTATCACGGTATTCCCAAAGCCAATCATTCCGTGCTACTATTGCGAGACGGATCAAAACGGTCTTGTCCGGTTTTTAAATGCGGTAGCCGGCTATCAGCCATTTCTTATTTATATCAACAATCAGCTGGCTGTGAACGGATTGAGTAACGGAGAAATGAGCCAGTATGGCCGGGTTTCTGCAGGAGAGCAGACCATAACCGTAGGCGGGCTGGATGGATATGTATACGTTGTAAAGCGGATTACGGTTCCAGTTGACCGTGCGGTTACTGTCGCGATCATCAATACGGATCACGGACTGGATTTGATGGTAATTTTGGATATGTATTGCAATGCCGGAATTAACACAGGCTGTTTCCGTGTATGCAACTTATCCATAACAAACCAAGGGGTTCATGTGATCCTAAATGGACAAAGCATAACGTTCTTTGATGTAAATTATATGCAAGTGACCAGCTTCCAGTATGTCTCAACAGGCTTTTATATGGTCTCAGTGTCTAACAACATCGCACATAACGGTAAACTCCTTTTGACCTCTGATATGTATATACGGGGCAATGCTTCCTATACCTTGTACGTATTTAACTGGAGTAATGTGGAGGATGCCATTCGTATTCTGATTGTTGAAGACCGAAGGCCTTAGAAAAAATTGGAAACCTCTGATTGACAGTTCAGAGGTTTTTTGCTATACTAAGTGTATTAGGAGTATTAATACAGACTAGGAGGTGGAATATGATACTGCTTGATTACAAAGACCGCAGGCCAATATACGAGCAGGTTGTAGAAAAGCTAAAGGATCTTATGATTTGCGGCGTGTTGGAACAGGATGCGCAGCTGCCGTCTGTCCGCGTTTTGGCAACAGACTTATCCATTAATCCCAATACAATCCAGAGAGCTTATGCGGAGCTGGAGCGAAGAGGATTCATCTATTCCGTGAAAGGAAGAGGCAGCTTTGTGGCAGATTCCAGTTCCATTCGTGCGCTTAAGAACAGTGAACTGAAAAAGGAGCTTCTTAACTGGATCCAGGAAGCAAAACGGGCAGGTCTGACAGAGGATAAAGCTCATGCATGGATTGCAGAGGAATGGGTAAGACAGGAATATTTGACCGGGGAGGAGAGAGAGGATGATAAAAGCAGAGAATCTGACAAAAAAGTTTGACGATATAGTGGCAGTGGACCATGTAAGCGCACAGATACGGGATGGAAATGTATTTGGCCTCATTGGAACCAATGGAGCTGGAAAAAGTACATTTTTAAGGATGATGAGCGGTATCTTAAAGCCTGATGAAGGAAGTGTTACCATCGATGGAGAACAGATCTTTGAAAATGAAAAGGTGAAAGGCCGGTTTTTCTACATTTCCGACGACCAATACTATTTTAATAACGCTTCACCCCTTGATATGATGGAGTTCTACAGCAGGATCTACCCCCAGTTTAACAAGGAACGCTTCCACAATCTTTTAGGAAGTTTCGGACTGGAAGCCCGGAGAAAGGTCCACACTTTTTCTAAGGGTATGAAAAAACAGCTTTCCGTCATTTGCGGGATATGTGCCAATACGGATTATCTTTTCTGTGATGAAACCTTTGACGGACTTGATCCGGTGATGCGCCAGGCAGTTAAGAGCATATTTGCAAATGATATGTCTGAGAGAAATTTAACTCCTATCATTGCTTCCCATAACTTAAGAGAGTTAGAGGATATCTGCGATCATGTGGGTCTTCTTCACAGGGGAGGGATACTGCTTTCCAGGGATTTAGATGATATGAAACTCAACATCCATAAGCTGCAGTGTGTTTTAAAAGATGGGATGACTGCCGAAGACTTAACAGCTCTGCAGCGTATTAAGACTGAAACAAGAGGAAAACTCTATACCATTACGGTTAGAGGAACCAGAGAAGAAGTGGAAGGGCTGATGGAATCTTACCAACCGGTTTTTTATGAGATTATCCCATTATCTCTGGAAGAAATATTCATTAGCGAGACGGAGGTGGCAGGATATGACATCAAAAAGCTTATTTTATAATCTATTAAGAGAAGATGGCAAAAGACGCCTTTGGTCCATGGCTCTGTCATTTTTAGTGTTTTTCTTTACCTTTCCGGTGGGAATTGCACTATCTTTAAGTGAACGAATGAGAGGAGAAATTGATCTTACGTATATTATCTCCACCCTGAAATCCTGGCTGGGCTTTCAGAACGGCTGGGTTGCGGCAGTGATTATAATCCTGTCACTTATTATGGGAGTGACCAGCTTCTCTTATCTTCATTCCAGGCAGAAGGTGGATTTTTATCACGGTATTCCGGTAAACAGGAAGCATTTGTTCTGGGTGAATTATTTTAATGGAATTCTTATTCCGGCAGCCGTATATGGGGTGAATTTGATCATTGCCATGGGAGTGATTGCAGTGAACGGCATTTCTCCTGTGGAGGTATGGAAAACAGCCCTTTCAGGATTCCTGCTGTTTATGATCCACTACTGCATGATGTATTCCGTGACTGTGATATCCATGATTCTTACAGGAAATGTTCTGGTCGGAATTCTTGGAAATCTGGTATTGCAATTTTATTTTGTATGTGTGATCGGAATTCTGGAATACTGCTATAGCAGCTTTTTCTATACCAGCTACCGGGCAGGCGGGAATGTATTTAACAGGTTCATGGATAAATGCTCGGCATTTGCCCTGTTCATGGTAAACTTAGATCGGCTGCAGCCAGGGAGTCCGGCAGGAACTAAGACTGTCAGGATTTTAGCGGTTCTTGCCGTAACAGTAGTTTTGACCCTCCTTTCTTTCTGGCTGTATAAAAAGAGAGGCTCAGAAGCAGCAGGAAGAGCCATGGCATTTAAGATCAGCATGCCGGTCATCAGGATTCCGATTGTGGTTTTATCGTCTCTTGGCGGAAGTATTTTTTTCTGGTCCATGCGTTCCAGCGTAGGCTGGGGAATATTCGGACTGATTTGCGGAATGCTTTTATCCCACTGCGTCATAGAGATCATTTATCATTTTGAATTCAGAAAACTGTTTTGCCATTGGAAACAGATGGGAGCCTGTGCCTTGTTGGCGGCAGTGATATTCTGCGGCTTCCGTTATGATTTGTTTGGGTATGACGGATATATACCGTCTGAAGCCTCCATCGAATCCGTTGCGGTTTCCATGTCGGATGTGAACTACTGGGTTTCTTATGGAAGCGCAAAGCAGAATTCCCTGGGAGAATATTACTGGGAGTATCAGGATTCTGATGAATATATATTCAACCATATGAAGCTTAAGGATACGGCGCCGGTTCTGGCCCTGGTACGTGATGCTGTGGACAGGAACCAGAAGCTGCATCATGGAGATGATTATTCTGATACGTGGGACAATGGAAGTATAAGCTATAATTTTTCCATAAAATACACGCTTAAAAACGGCAAGAATATTTACCGCACCTACCATTTATCCGGAGATGAAGTCCGGCCGGAGATCGCGGAGATCTTTGAGAACCAGGAGTTTGCAAAAGCTGTTTATCCCATCCTTCTCCAGACTTCGGAAGATACTGCCTGGGTCAGGATAAGCAGGGGAGAGCAGACCAATGTTGTCAGCCGTGACAGAAACGGTACAGAGAAAGCCATGACAGATAAATTACTCCTTGTCTATCAGGAGGATCTAAAAAACTTAAAGGTGGAAACCATGGAAAAGGAATATCCGTTGGCTACCATCCAGTTTTTAACAAAGATGCAGGCAAATGCGGAAACAAAGCGGGAAGAAGTCCAGAGCTCCTGGAAATACAGCGATGTTACCTCAAGAGGGTATTATCCGGTCTATCCTTCCTTTAAAAACACACTGGAACTATTGAAAGAGTGTGAGGTTGACGTAGAGAGCTGGAATAGCCTGGAAAATGTCAAAGAAATCAATATCGATGCCTATCAGTTTAATGATTATCGTTCCACATATGAAGATAAAGGCTCTCAATATTTAACAATTACCGATGAGGAACAGATTAGTCAGATCATGAGCTTTGCAGCAATCGATGGATATTCCAACATGAATCCTTTTGGCGGCAGGGGAGAGGAACGGATCAGCTTCTCAGCTGTAACGGAATCAGGGGGAAGAAGAAGTGAAACTTCCTGTACCATTCCTTTGAATCAATTACCGGATTCCGTTAAAAATGAAATCAATAAGATAAAAAAAGACGTGTAAGCAGTCTTTCATTGACTTTTTCTTCCAATGAAGTTAAAATGATAGGAGCATAAGTCAAAGGAGGAATCACGGATGGCATTTTTTGAAGAGCTGGGAAAGACACTTAGTGATACCGGCAAAGAGGTTGCAACCAAGGCAAAAGCGCTGACTGAGACGATACAGCTAAAGACGCAGATCAGTGTAGAGAAAACAAAGCTGGAAGAAGCTTATGCGGTCATCGGTAAACAATTTTACGAAGCGAACAAAGAGCCGGATGAAGCTTATGCAAAGGCTTACGAAGCTGTTAGGGCCAGCCGGGAAAGAATTGCCGCTCTGGAGATCGAACTGAGCCAAAGTGAGGGAACCCGTATCTGTGCGGAGTGTGGAGCTAAAGTTCCAAAAAGTTCCTATTACTGTGGAAAGTGCGGTGCTCCTGTAAAGGAAGCAGCCCAGAAGACTGATACAGAAGAAGATATTGTGGAGGAAGTGGAACCGGAAGCGCCTGCAGAGGAAGTAAATCCAACAGCCGGAATTAATACGGTTAGTGAAGACGCTTTTGAACCTACAGAAGAACAGGAATAGTTATTTAAAAGGCCGGCTGAAAAAGCCGGCCTTTATTTTATTATATTCAATTAAAAAAAGTATGTAAATTTTCCGTAAAATGTGGTAGACTAAATCCGACTCTGAAAAGAAATAAGCTGCAATGAGGTATATCATGAAACGATATGTCAAATGGTTTGGAAGGCTTTTTGCGCTTGCTGCCATTATCAATGTCTTTATTGAACTGGTCAGCAGAAAATCGCTGCCAAGCCTTGGTTTTTATATATGGAGAAGTTTTCCGGTTTTTCTATTGAATACTCTGATCATCGCCCTTCCCTTTACCATTGTATTTGTGACGAAGCGGAAGGCATTTGCCTGCATTACCATATCGTTGATATGGTGTTTTATGGGAGTGGTTAACGGCATCCTGCTTATCTTTCGGACTACCCCCTTTACTGCGGCAGATTTTCGTCTGATAAAGTATGCGGTCAGCCTGGCCACGGTTTATTTTACCTGGATGCAGATTATCTTTATTGGAGCCGGCATTGTATCAGCAGTTATATTTATAGCCGCAGTTTGGCGCAAAGCGCCTGTTTCTAAGGAAAAAGTCCGGTACGGCCTTGGAGCAGGGCTTATAGCCATAAGTGGAGTGGTTGTGCTGGGACTGACAAGCGCCGCTATGAATACGGGACTGGTGGCAGTTCATTTCGGCAATATCGGAGAGGCATTTAAAAGCTATGGTTTTCCATACTGCTTTTCCAATTCCATGTTTAACACCGGTATATCCAAGCCGGAGGGATATGGGACCGAGACAATGGAAGAGATCCGGGATGAGGAACTGGTTCCGGAGAACACGTATGCTCTGTCTGAGGATACAAAGCCGAATGTGATCATGATTCAGCTGGAATCCTTTTTTGATCCTTCTTTATGGAAAAACAATCCGGTAAATTATGATCCCATCCCGTTTTTCCATCACCTTCAACAGAGTTATCCGGGAGGTTATTTAAGTGTACCCTCTGTGGGTGCAGGAACCGCAAATACGGAGTTTGAAACGATTACAGGAATGAATCTGGATTTTTTCGGCCCGGGAGAGTATCCCTATAAAACCGTGCTAAAGAAAACTCCCTGCGAAAGTGTGGCCTTTGATCTAAAAAACTTAGGTTACAGTGCCCATGCGATCCATAACAATGAGGCAACTTTTTATGACAGGAACCGGGTGTTTTCCCAGCTTGGCTTTGATACCTTTACCCCCATTGAATATATGAATAACGTAGAAAGAAATCCAACGGGCTGGTGCAAGGACAAGATTCTCACCGGTGAGATCATCAGGACACTGGATTCTACGGCAGGCCCTGATTTTATCTATACCATTTCTGTTCAGGGACATGGGAAATATCCAAACTTTGAGTATTACTGCCAGCAGATCGGAGAGATGGATCAGTTTATCCGTTCTCTTGTCAACACCCTGCGGACCAGGAAGGAACCCATTGTTTTGGTCATGTACGGGGATCATTTACCTGGATTTGAGTGGTCAGAGGATGAGATGAAGAACCGTTCCCTGTTTCAAACCGAATATGTGATATGGAACAACATGAATCTTCCTGTGGAGAAAAAGAATGTGGAGGCTTATCAGCTTGCAGCTCATGTATTGGATATGCTTAACATTCATGAGGGAACAATGATGAGGTTTCATCAGAACTATTTCAGTAATCCTGAAACAGAAGAAGAAAGTTATTTAAGGGATATGAAGACTCTGGAATATGATATTCTTTATGGAAGCCGTGAAGTGTACGGCGGAGAAAGTCCTTACCAGTCCACAAACCTTAAGATTGGAATTGATGATATCGTTGTTGACCATGTGGTGTACAATGATTCCAATGTTCTGGTTTACGGGGAAAATTTCACTCCATATTCCAGGATCTGCTTTGACGGAAAGGCTGTAGAGACCACGTTTGTATGGCCGGAGCTTATTATTGCAAAAGGTGTTCCTGAAAAGAAGATGAAGGATTCAGCGCTTTCTGTTTGGCAGATCGGAAGGGACAAGGTCCCACTTGGAGAGAGCAAAACCCATCACTGGACGAACAGGATCAGAGATTTGAATTGAGCAGGAAAAGAGGGGAGTGCGCAATACTTTTGCGCCTCCCCTCTTTATGGCTCACATAAAAGGGTATTTCTTAAACAATGCTGTATTACAGCGTGATTAATTCATATTCCGCACTGCCCAGTCCGATTTTTACCGCATGTTCAATGGAAGATTTCCAGTTTGTGTTGGGATGAGTGTCTTTAAAATGGTCATGATGATGGCTGCCGTGCTTTTCCAGTACGCTTCCTGCCATAACAGGCTGGCGGTTTACGGCATCTGCGCAGGCCATATCAAGAGCTACCGGGTCAAAAGAAGCAAACATACCTACATTAGGTATAATAGGGATATCGTTTTCTGAATGGCAGTCGCAGTAAGGTGATACATCCATAACCAGGCTGATGTGGAAATTTGGCCGGTCTCCGAGAACTGCCTGGGTGTATTCTGCAATTTTATAGTTCAGGATGTCATTGGACTCATCAAAGTCGGTCTCAACGGCATCCACAGGACAGACTCCGATGCAGCGGCCGCAGCCTACGCACCTGTTATGGTCAATGAAAGCCTTTTTATCCTGGAAAGAGATGGCGCTGTGGGCGCAGTTCTTTTCACAGGCATGACATCCGATACAGGTTTCTTCGCTTACATGGGGCTTTCCGGAGTTATGCATCTCCATCTTACCTGCCCGTGAGCCGCAGCCCATTCCAATGTTTTTCAAAGCTCCGCCAAAGCCGGTGCTTTCATGGCCCTTAAAATGGGTAAGAGAAATAAAGATATCGGCATCCATAACAGCCCGTCCGATTTTTGCTTCCTTTATGTATTCCCCGTTAATGGGAACCAGGCTTTCGTCAGTTCCTTTTAAGCCGTCGGCAATTAAAACATGGCATCCGGTTGAGAAAGGGGAAAAGCCATTTTCATAAGCGGTATCCAAGTGGTCCAGAGCATTTTTCCGGCTTCCCACATACAACGTGTTGCAATCCGTTAAAAATGGTTTTCCGCCCTGGGATTTTACAAGATCCACCACTGCTTTTGCATAATTGGGGCGTAAAAATGACAGGTTTCCAAGCTCGCCAAAGTGAATCTTTATGGCTGTATATTTATTCTGGAAGTCAATCTGCTCCAGCATTCCGGCAGTTTTTATAAGTCTCTTAAATTTCTGAGGAAGGTTTTCCTGAAAGGTGGCATGAAAGCTCGTATAGTAAACCTTTGATTTTTCCATTTCGGTCTCCTTTGATCCGTGATATGATACCGCTTATTATACTGTAAATAATCAGGGAATTCAAGAAGGCAATTTGGACTTTATTTCCAGAACTATTTATGCTAAACTAGGAGAAGCAAATGACTACGGTTCACAGGAGGATATAAGATGAGTCAGAACATTCGTTCCAGAGAGACGGTTTGCATACAGGGCGGCTGGCAGCCGAAAAGCGGCGATGCCAGGGTGCTTCCGATTTTTCAGAGCACAACATTTAAGTATGATGACAGCGATAAGATGGGAAGGCTGTTTGATTTGGAGGATGAAGGGTATTTTTATACCAGGCTGGCAAATCCTACCAATGATGCGGTGGCATCTAAAATCTGCGAGCTGGAAGGCGGGGAGGCTGCTATGCTGACTTCTTCCGGACAGGCTGCCAATTTTTATGCGCTGCTTAACATCTGCCAGGAGGGAGATCATGTAATCAGCTCTGCTACGATCTACGGCGGCTCCACCAATCTGTTTACCGTAACTTTAAAAAAGATGGGCATTGAATCCACTCTGGTGGATCCGGGCCTTTCAGAAGAAGAGCTTTTAAAGGCATTTAAGCCAAATACAAAGGCAGTATTTGGTGAAACCATCGGCAATCCGTCCCTTGTGGTTTTTGATATTGAGAAGTTTGCGAGGCTTGCACATAAGCACGGTGTTCCTCTGATTGTGGATAATACGTTTGCAACTCCGATCAACTGCCGTCCTTTTGAATGGGGCGCAGACATCGTAACACATTCTACAACAAAATACATGGATGGACATGCCACCAGCGTAGGCGGCTGTATCGTTGACAGCGGAAACTTTGACTGGGAGGCTCATGCTGAGCGGTATCCGGGGCTTACCTCACCCGACGAATCCTACCATGGCATTGTATATACCCAGAAGTTTGGAAAAAAGGCCTATATTACGAAAGCGACTACTCAGCTGATGCGAGATCTTGGTGCAATTCCCTCCCCAATGAACTCCTTCCTTTTAAACCTTGGTCTGGAAACCCTGCATCTTCGGGTTCCCCGTCATTGCGAAAATGCGTTAAAAGTGGCGCAGTATTTAAGCTCAAGGGAAGATGTGGCCTGGATCAAATATCCGGGTCTTGAGGGGGACGAATATCATGAACTGGCAAAAAAATATATGCCTGATGGCACTTGCGGCGTAATCTCTTTTGGCTTAAAGGGAGGAAGAGAAGCTGCGGTTAAGTTTATGGATGGACTGAAACTGGCGGCTATCGTGACTCATGTGGCAGATGCGCGTACTTCCGTTTTGCATCCGGCAAGCCATACCCACAGACAGCTGACGGATGAACAGCTTGTAGAAGCAGGAGTTGATCCGTCCATGATCCGGCTGAGTGTTGGGATCGAAAATGCAGAGGATATTATGGAAGATATCAGACAGGCGCTGGAACAGTAAAAGAAAAGTATGAGGAGCGGGAAGACTGCGATATCAGCGGTTTTCCCGTTGTTTTTGACGTCTTTGAAAAGGATACAGAGCCTTCCGGATGTTGCAAGATAAAGAGGCAGGCTGTATAATTAAAAAGATGTGATTGTTGAATTGGCAGCATAGGAGGTGCACAAGATGAAACTGATCAGGAGAATGCTGAGGATTATTTTTGGCCGGACTACATTTGCGGTCATTTCTCTTATCATACAAGTGGCTATTCTTTTTGCGGCATACCGCTTTTTAAGCCGTTACCTCGCCTATTTCTATGGTGGTTCTGCTCTGCTGGGTGCATTTGTTATCATATATATTCTGAACAAAGAGGAAAATCCCAGCTTTAAGCTGGCCTGGATGATCCCAATCGCGGCTGTTCCTGTGTTTGGAACATTCTTTTATCTGTTTGTGGAGCTGCAGATTGTGGGAAAACTGGCAAATAAACGGCTGCGGGTCAACATGGAAGATACGGAAACCTATCTGACCCAGAGCCCAAGGGTCATGGAGGATTTGTCCAGAATCAGCAGGCGAAATGCCAATCTGGCTTACTATATCAAACATTCAGGCCATTACCCGGCATATAAAAATACGAATGTACAGTATTTTCCGCTGGGTGAGACCATGTTTGAAGAGATGAAGAAGGAACTGGAGGGTGCAAAGCGGTTTATTTTTATGGAATTTTTTATTGTAGAACGCGGAGAAATGTGGGAAGCCATATTGGAAATTCTGGAGAGAAAGGCAAAAGAGGGGGTGGAAGTCCGGTTCATGTATGATGGCATGTGTTCCCTGACCCTGCTTCCATTTAGCTATCCAAAGGAATTACAGGCAAGGGGAATTAATGCAAAGATGTTTTCTCCCATTAAGCCTGCGTTCACCACTTACCAGAACAACCGGGACCATAGAAAGATCCTGGTGGTGGACGGCCTTACCGCTTTTACCGGAGGAGTAAACCTGGCAGATGAATATATTAACCGGCGTGTGCGTTTTGGCCATTGGAAGGATACTGGAATCATGCTGAAGGGGGATGCCGTTACCAGCTTTACCATGATGTTTCTGCAGATGTGGAACATTTCTGAAAAGGGGCCTGAGGACTATGGGAAATATTTAAGAGATCCGGAATATTTTTATCCCTTGGAGCTTAGCATGGATGGATTTGTGATTCCTTACGGGGACAGCCCTTTGGACCAGGAATCGGTTGGGGAACAAGTTTATTTGGACATCATAAACTCTGCCAGACATTATGTCCACATTATGACGCCATATCTGATTCTGGATTATGAAATGATCCAGGCTCTTACGTTTGCCGCCAAGCGGGGCGTGGAGGTCGTTATCGTTATGCCGGGGATACCGGATAAGAAATACGCGTTCCTGCTTGCAAGGTCTCACTATAGGGAACTGATAAGGGCCGGGGTCCAGATTTACGAGTATATGCCAGGCTTTGTCCATGCAAAGGTATATGCAAGCGATGACATCAAGGCAGTAGTCGGAACTATTAATATGGATTTCAGAAGCCTTTATCTTCACTTTGAATGTGCAGTCTACCTGTATCGGAATGAAGTTATTCGGGATATACAGAGAGATTTTCATGACACTCTGGCCCAATGCCGCAGAATTACCATGGAAGATTGCAGGAATTATCCCTGGTATGAAATTTTGGCAGGACGGGCGCTCAGACTGTTTGCACCGCTTATGTAGAACAACAGGAAATATACTGCAGTTTATGTAAAAACGCGTCGGAAGTATAAACTTCCGACGCGTTTTTAAAATCATAGATTTTTAAAAATACTTTGCATCAGTAATTATTGGGAAACCTGGAAAATGGTCATGTGTGCCTGAACTGGGGTCGCACCGTAAGAAACGGTCTGCCCTGTTGTGTTAACGAGTGCAATGGTAGATGGGATTGCGCCTACAGTAATCAGGGTGATTCCGCTTAACTGGCCTGTTACGATTGGCGAGCATGATGCTATACCGCTGCTTCCATTGATCTCTAAAGAAAATTCCACAAAAGTAGCTGGGCCTGCGCCATTAGTAGTTACCCACCATGATACATAGTAATTTTGCTCTGCATTAAGTGTTGCAACGCCTGTTGTTGTATTATAAGAAATATTAAGGCTCTGGTTGTTTAAAATGGTATTGAAAATTACACGGTTTCCATTTGCTACTGAGGTACCTCCAGTGAGCTGCAGGTCAAATCCACGTAATTGCGTAAATGGTCCTGCAGGTCCAGTAGGTCCGGTAGGTCCAGTTGGCCCCTGAAGTCCTTGAGGTCCCTGAGGTCCTTGCGGTCCCTGAGGTCCTTGTATTCCTTGCGGTCCCTGAGGTCCTTCTGGTCCTTCTGGTCCTTCCGGTCCTTCCGGTCCTTCTGGTCCTTCCGGTCCTTGCAGTCCTTGTGGTCCCTGAAGTCCTTGTGGTCCCTGAGGTCCTTCTGGTCCTTCCGGTCCTTCTGGTCCTTCTGGTCCTTGCAGTCCTTGTGGTCCCTGAAGTCCTTGTGGTCCCTGAGGTCCTTCTGGTCCTTCCGGTCCTTGCGGTCCTTCCGGTCCTTGCAGTCCCTGTGGTCCCTGAGGTCCTTGCGGTCCTTCCGGTCCTTGCAGTCCCTGTGGCCCCTGAGCACCAGTAGCACCGGTTGGTCCAGTCGGTCCAGTTGGTCCCTGAGCGCCAGTAGCGCCGGTTGGTCCGGTTGGTCCAGTCGGTCCCTGAGCGCCTCTAGGTCCAGTCGGTCCAGTTGGTCCCTGAGCGCCGGTAGCGCCGGTCGGTCCGGTTGGTCCAGTTGGTCCCTGAGCGCCAGTAGCGCCGGTCGGTCCGGTTGGTCCAGTTGGTCCCTGAGCACCGGTAGCGCCGGTCGGTCCGGTTGGTCCAGTTGGTCCCTGAGCGCCAGTAGCGCCGGTCGGTCCGGTTGGTCCAGTCGGTCCCTGAGCGCCAGTAGCGCCAGTCGGTCCGGTTGGTCCCTGAGCACCGGTAGCACCAGTCGGTCCAGTTGGCCCCTGAAGCCCTCTAGGTCCAGTCGGTCCAGTTGGCCCAGTTGGTCCCTGAGCACCGGTAGCGCCAGTCGGTCCAGTTGGCCCCTGAAGCCCTCTAGGTCCAGTCGGTCCAGTTGGCCCAGTTGGTCCCTGAGCGCCAGTAGCGCCGGTCGGTCCAGTTGGTCCCTGAGCGCCAGTAGCGCCAGTCGGTCCAGTTGGCCCCTGAGCACCAGTAGCGCCGGTCGGACCAGTCGGTCCGGTTGGTCCCTGGGCACCAGTAGCACCGGTCGGTCCAGTCGGTCCCTGAGCACCGGTAGCGCCGGTCGGTCCAGTCGGCCCAGTTGGTCCCTGAGCGCCAGTAGCGCCGGTCGGACCAGTTGGGCCCTGAGCACCGGTAGCGCCGGTCGGCCCAGTTGGTCCCTGGGCACCAGTAGCGCCGGTCGGACCAGTTGGTCCCTGGGCACCAGTAGCACCGGTCGGTCCGGTTGGTCCAGTTGGCCCCTGAGCGCCAGTAGCACCGGTTGGTCCGGTTGGTCCCTGAGCGCCGGTAGCGCCAGTTGGTCCGGTTGGTCCGGTTGCGCCGGTCGGTCCAGTTGGTCCTTGTATTCCCTGGGGTCCCTGCGGCCCTATTGGTCCCTGTGGTCCGGCAGGTCCCTGCGGCCCTTGAGGTCCTTGCGGTCCAGTCGGTCCAGTCGGTCCCTGGAGGCCTCTAGGTCCGGTCGGCCCAGTCGGTCCCTGAGGCCCAGTCGGCCCAGTCGGTCCCGTGAAGCCCCTAGGTCCAGTTGGCCCGGTCGGTCCCTGAGGGCCTCTAGGTCCAGTCGGTCCGGTCGGTCCCTGAGGGCCTCTAGGTCCAGTCGGTCCGGTTGGTCCCTGAGGGCCTCTAGGGCCTGTTGGTCCTGGACAGCCTCGGGGGCCTGGGCAACAGCATTCATCACAGCAGCGTCTATCATCCCAATTTCTGCAATTATTCATTATAACTCCCTCCTGTTAAGGTGTGATATTGTGATTTTCTGCTTATAAGCGTTCTATACAAGATAAAAATCAGAATATAAAGGACTTTCGTTCTCCTTTATACCTTATGATATGTATTAAATGACAAGTTTGTTAGGAAATGGTTGAACTTAATAATAGCGTCAAAATCACTGCGAATTGGAAAGGAAATATTCCGGATGATTGTAGGTGGATTACTGGATTTATAGATAGCGCGAGCGTCAAAGCCAAGGCTTGCCCCATAGGCTTATAGAATTTGTCACAATATAAAATACTCCTTTTCGATAAGCGCAAAACTTATCAAAAAGGAGTGTCTATCATAAACGAACAAGCCGTTTTATTCTTATGGTATAAGGTCAAAAGAACTTTCATAATAGATACCGATCAATAGATATTAGCTTTTATTTCATCAATCAGAGCATTTAGCCCCAATTCATTGCAATCGTTAATAAGTCCCATAGTAATAAAATTGCCGAAGAATTTTTTTGCCTCAGTTTTATCATTCATATTTAATGATTGGATTGTTTTTTCAATCAAACTCAAAATTTCATTATTAATTTCACTATTTTTAGTATAGTGCATAGATAACTTTTGCAGTTCCTTGATGACTGGTTCGTTCAGACCGCCTGCCATAAGGTTCATCGTTTGTGTACCGGAAGAAGATTCCTTTTCTTTGTCGGAATTATCTATGATCTTTCCATCCCCAAGAAAGCTGATTTGAAGGCTTGAGTTCGTATACCTTTTTGAAATAAGATCGCTGATCAGGTCGTAGGCCTGACGGGTAAATTCCTCATTATTACAAACAAAAGAGTAAATTTTACCGGAGCTGATTTCAAAATTGATACCTAAGGAACTTTCCTGCTTCCGATTCCAGTAAAACCAGGCGGCGGGGTAAAGGATCAGAGCCAGCAGTATACCGATGATGCTTGCAGGGCTGGTACCAGACAAAGCTATGAGTAATAAGATGAGAACAAAATGGAATGGAAAAGTTTTATCCGAGCAGCAGTTTCCCAACCATATATGAGAAATATTTGCGGTTTTGATCATATGATTTTCCCATCTAATCGTATTTTCTTCAATAGTTATGGTAGAGTCTGTAAATCTTATATTTGTTTGATTTGTCATGAAATTCCCCTCTATACAATTCCACTATTATTTTCAATGATAGATGCTATAAGAACTGGATTTGTAATCATAATGGTGCCAATGGTATCAAAGCCCATAATTTCCACATAAACGCTGTAATTGCAGCATCTGCACCCCATGGAGTCAAGATCATAGGCTATGAAAGAAAAAGTATTTGTTTCCCTGCTATTCTCATTTCTGCTGTAAACCAGGCTGGAACTGACAGGAGTCGGAGCCGCCTGATTGCTATCTTGCTTAAACAATTGAAACCTTAGATGCATGCGGGCGCTGGAGGTAAGTATATTGCAGGAAAAATTTAAATGAATTACAAAATTCCTGTAGCTGCTGGTATTTATATTAAGTGAAGCTACGTTATATGTAGCGTTTTTTTCTGTATGTTCAGGTAAAATGATTCCTCCCTTAGCGGAACTCTTTATTAAAACCTGGTCTTCGGGGGGTAAATCACAAGAACTCATCTGATTATTTTGTATATACTGGCTTTGGTTAGGTTTTTTGGGCTGGATTGGCTGGGGAAACTGCGGATTCCTATTGGCTGTACTGCGATATGAAAAATTAGGACGGCATGACATACTGAATAAGCGGTTATACATAATGGGCCCGGCTCCTTATTTGAATGCTCATAGATAGAGCATTCAGCCGGGTTTGGCCAAATACTCTATCTATGATAGAAAGTTATTTTATGCAGCTATTGGACATACAGCCCTTGTACCCATCATTTGAACCCGGAATTAGAAGCAGTCGTTATCTACGATAATTGCAGCAAGGGTTGCATTGTGAATTGCAGTAACACCAACCGTAGCAACGCCGGCAACTGTAGCAACAACGCTGTAAGTGCAGCAGTCATCGTCGCACATATCACAGTCACAAACGAAGAAGGAGAAGGAGTCGCTTTCAGTAACAGCAACAAGCCGTGAGAAAGTCCAGATAGGTCCTACGGGAATAGGAGTCAGCACACCTCTGCACTGTTTGAATACCTGGAAATTCAGAGTTAAAACAGCAGCTGTCGTTACGATATTACTTGCAAATTCAAATTTAATGCAAGGGTTCTTTAAACCTTTTGTATCTACGTTTACCGTAGCCAAAGTAAATGCTGCGCCTGCTACTGTTGCTACTGGCAGGGTTACGCCTCCCTGGCTACCGCATTTTAAAATTGTCCTGTTTGGCTTTAAGTGCTTTCTTGACCGTTCACATGTTAAATTACATGTGCAGTCTTCACATTCATCACAATCGCATTCACATATTCTCATATCAAGATCATTCATGATGTGACCTCCATTTTGCTTAATAATTAGGAATGTTTCGTTATACCATCATGGTATACTACATTATATTATAAAGAAGAAAATATGCTACAACTCAATAGACAATATCTCTTACGATGTCATAATTTGGCCACTATTTTCTGCAACTAGCGGATCTTTAAGGTCAAATCCTTATGATCCATAGTAACCAGTAACCGGTAAACATCATGTTTCCATGAAGTTTTTAAACGTTCATCCGTTATTGGTATCACTTCTTTTTGTATCCTTAATGCACCTTCGATAATAAGGCTGCCCAAATCACCGATCTGTACGGTATTTTCACTTATCACTGGTTCCTCGTAGAACATAAGGGACAGAACAGGATATGGGATATCTCCTTCGTAATGATCGGATATAGTGATTTCTTTTCCCTTTTCCAGTACAGCGTTTCTGGTGTAGGATTTAATCCGTTCATCCGGGTAGGCAGCTTCTAAATCCATGGAAATATGGCAGACAGAGGTTCCTAATTGATGGGTCACATGTTTTGCCCGGTAATCAGATCCATCCCTTTGCATGATCTGGGTCCCGCCGTCAAAAAAGGTAGGCAGATTGTGATACCGGGACTGCATGGTCCAAATGTCATACCGGTCTTTTGAAAAGGTTTTTTTCGTATAGGTCTCTACCCCAACGTCTATAAACATGGGTTTCCCATCCTTGTAAATGGTAAAGCTCCCTGTGTCGTTGTGATTATGGCTGTCGTCATTATCCCCGGCTTTTACGGCCAGATAAAGATGCTCATCTCTGGCGATGAAAAGCCCAACGCTTTCATACCAGAAATCCCGGTGGGCAATGGGAGATTTGGCAAAGGAAGTCATTTCCTTATGGGTAAATACAGTCTGTAAACGGTAAAACAGGTTATGCTCCTCAACCGTTAAGGGATCTTCACTGCTTTGGTAATCCTCTGCGGCAAAAGACATAAGCTCCTCATTTTTCGTCCGCTTGCCAAAGAGGTATTCCCTGGCTCCGCATCGTCCGGCAATGGGAGAGCAGTCGGCGAAATTCACGTAATAAACATCATGAATGTGAGCGGTCAGTATGTAGGAGGCAATGTTCCTGATTTTTTCGACTTCGTACGCAGGATTAAAGGCATTATCTGAAATTCCATTTAAAACTTCAAGGCAGTTAAACAGGCATAATCCTGCGTGACGGTAGTATTGGGCGCCTTCATCGCAGCAACCGTCTTCTCCATATTCATCCAGAAAATAATCAATACTTTTGCATGCCTTTTTAAATATATCCTCTTTTTGGTCTTTTGGCAGCTCTCTTGTGAAGGCGGAGAGAAGTACGTTCTGGGTACACCAGACTGTCCAGTTATTCATGTGGCTGGCCCCGTCACCCATCCACCAGAAGTGTTCATTAAGGTAAGGAGTGAAAATCCTCTCCTCAAGGTTTTTATTGATCATCTTTGAGAGGAAGGGAGTGACGGAATCCAGCTCCTGCCTTAAAAGATACTCTGCCACGGCCAGTACGGAGGCGGTTTCCGCTGCAAACAGATCAATGACAGGGCGGGTAACATCAGGAAGGATAAAGGGTGGTGTGTCGCGGATGTAGGAGTTATGGGCAGGAAGCTGCCATGCGTTTTCTTCGCAGATCAAAGAAAGCCCGTTGATGATATCATCAAGAAATCGTCCCCTATATTCTGCGCATTCAGCCAGGACCAGAGCATCAAGAGCGGTCCTTCTTAAGAACAACTTATCCTGAAAACGGCTTCTGTTTCCGTTTCTGGTAAACTCCATGTAATCCACAGCAGTCAGTGAAGGATAATCGAAGTTTAAAAATGCTTCTCCGTTTTTAATGAGGCGGCTCATGAGATCCTCAGGCAGAGAATTCCAGGTATCCCGGTCAGAGGCCTGGGGAAAGGGAGAAAAGCAGGACAAAGGTTTCTTTAACGCATTTGCAAGTTCTGTAATCATGGCATGTACACTCCTTATTTGTTTTCGTCAGGGTTGACGGTATTTTGCTGTATAAATTCACGGGGAGAAAGCCCGGTGACTTTTTTAAAAACTTTACTGAAATAAAAGGCGCTCTCAAAGCCAAGCTGATCAGCGGCCTCATAGATTTTCATATCCTGCTCCAAAAGGAGGGCCTTGGCCCGGTTGATCTTAGCCTGGGCAATGTATTCTGAAAAGCCGGTCCCGCAGTTTTTCTTAAACAGGATGCTTAAATAATTGGGACTTAAGCCGAATACTCCGGCCACTTCGTTTAAGGTGAGTTTTTCTGATACATGGTTATTGATGTACTTTTGTACATTGGTTATAACATGAGCTTTGTAGGTTTTTCGTTTGGATTTCAGCACTTCACAAAGGCCGTCCCGGAAAATCGTCATCCACTCGGCGATCTGCTCCACATTGGTAAAACGATATATGGAGCGGTACCCGTCACTGTAGGAAGAAAAGATCTCTGACATATTTTCTTCTCCGTCGGGAAGAAGGGAAAGCGCTAAGTAAAGAATGTTGCAGGCTCCGTCTGCGGCCTGGGAAAACCGAAGGGGATGTGTTTCAAACAGCTGGATGATTTCGGTCAGGGTACGGAATAAGACATCTGTATCAAACTCATTAAAGGCCTTGGTTATCTCGCTTTTAAATACGGAGATGTTAAAAGCATTGCGGATCGAGGCTGCATCATTGCCGGTGAACATCACGATGGGCTGTGCGGTACCGGTACGTCCAAATGCCTGGCGGGCTTCCTGGTAGGATTCGCTGATTTTTAAGGGCTGGCTGACCGGAGTTCCGATTCCCGTGAGAACCGAAACGTTAAAATAATTCCGGATCATATCTGCCACATTGCGAAATGCATCAAAAACAGCTTCTGTTCTATAATCTGCCAAATCGGAGAGGTGAAATACCACTGCAAAGTGCTTCATATCAAGACTTACCACATAGGCGGGAAGATGCCTGCTGATAATTTCCTTTGCCATTTGCAAAGCGCTGTTATAAAGGTTCATGAGTTTTCCATAATCCATTTCCCTGCTGGTTTCTTCCTGGATTTGGCAAAGGGCGGTAAAATAACAGGTTTCCGTAAAGTCCAGCCTTAAATCTCTGGACTGAAGCTCAAACTGTTCCTCACTGTCAAAAAGGTTATGCAGGAGCCGCATAAAAAATTTCTCATAATAGCTCTGTAATAAGGGACGTCCTGTATCCCTGTATCCCATGGAGACCTGAATGGTTTCCAGGCGGGAGAGGGCCTTTTTTACGGCTTCCTCCAGGGCCTTTGCATTTAATTCCAGCTTGATTAAGTAGTCTACGGCCTCATAGGTCATAGCTTCCTTGATGAGCTGGAATTCCTCATAGCTTGTTAGAAAAATAAACAGGGGGATCTTTCCATAGGTTTCCCGGCAGGTCTTTGCCAGGGTAAGCCCGTTCATAATTGGCATGCGGATGTCGGTAATGACAATTTCCGGTGAATATTCTGTGATCATCTCAAGGGCATCCTGCCCGTTCATAGCGGTACCGCAGATCTCAATGCCGTAATCCGTCCAGTTTATCATGGATTTTAATCCGATCTGAACCAATGGCTCATCATCTGCAATCAATAGTTTTATCATATATATTACCTTTCGGCTGTTTGATTTTCTGTATAAAGGGCATAAGGTATTAAAATGGTCATGGTAGTGAAGCTGCCAGGACAGCTGTCAATGGTGATTCCATATTCCGGGCCAAAATCATATTGGATGCGCCTGTTTACGTTGCTGATCCCAACTTGCCGGAAAAATTCTATTTTGTTCTGGCTGTCGGTCTTCTCATGGAGAACCTTATCAATGGTATCTTTGGACATTCCTATGCCGTTATCGGTTATATCAATTTTAAGTGCTTTTTTGAGACCCAGATTTATGCTACGGGCTGAAACAGTGATCTTTCCAGCTGTTTTCGCAGGCTCTATTCCGTGGAACAGAGCATTTTCAATGATGGGCTGGAGGGTAAAACGGTGAATTTCACAATTGTATAGATCCTCTGTCTCAATGAAATATTCGATGGTGACACTTCCGCCGTAGCGATATTTCTGGATCAGGAAATAATCCTTTACCAGTTCCAGCTCTTCCCTTAAGGGAATCATGGAAGTGGTACCTTTTGAGACATTTTTAAGGAGCCTGGCCAGGGCTGTGGTCATATCTGCAATTCCGTCTGCATTCTGAATGGTTGCCATCCACTTGATGGAATTTAATGTATTATATAGGAAGTGGGGATTGATCTGGCTTTGCAGAATCTGGTATTCCAAATCCTTTTTCTGTTTTTCATCCGTTACCCGTTTTTCCATCAGGGTATTAATGTTTTCTGACATATTATTGATTCCCTTGCCGACTTCTCCCAGCTCATGATTCCACTCAATGGCCGAATCCCTGGAAAAATCCCCGGTTGAGATATCATGGATTTTACTGCTGAGCCTGTGAATGGGGTTCATGATGATCTTATTTAACAGGAAGGCGAGGAGGACGCCCAATGAGACAATGGTAAGGCAGATTCCAAGGATTAATAGGGTGTATAAGTTTTTCTGTTGGCCAAGCTGCTGCTCAGAAAGTACCTGAGATAAACTCCAGCCGGCCATACCCTCGATGGGCCGTTCCACCAGGGTCCGTTTTTTTCCATCGTTCATGGTAACGGAGAGAACACTGGTTCCTTTGGAGAGAGAATCGTTTCCGGCCAGTTTTACCGGATTGGTGTAGGGCATTTCCATTTCCTTTAAGCCGTTTGAATTAAAACCATAGATTTTATCTCCCATGGTAATAAATAGAATACTGTCCTCGGGAAGAGGATAGGAGGCCAGATAATCGGTGAAGATCCGGGAGGAAATTTCCACATAAGCCCAGCCAATGACTTCAGAATTAAATATGTTGGAAACCGGACGTACTATGGGAATAAATTGGTCCATGCCTATATTGGAAAATGGATCTTTTACCAGGCCGATCCAGAGAAAATCGTCGGATCTGTAAAGCTTATCAAAGAAAGGTTCATTTTTAATAATCCTGGCTGCGTAGGAGGAGGAGGAGTTTGCCAATGCCGCTATTTGAAGGAAATTGTTTTCATTGGAAGAAGAAACGATGACCCGGGACATGTATTCATAAGACCTGGTGTTGTAATATTCTTCCTTTAAACGGCTGTGGGAGGAAAGGGCTATAGGGCGCAGATTATCAAAGTCCCTGGCGGCGGTGGCAAGCTTTGGCTGGTCCTTAAACGCTTCCAGATAATCCTGAACCGCACTGTTGGAGCAGCACCATTTGCTGAAATAGATGATATCCTTCATATCAGCATCAATGTTGTTGCTTACAACTGAAAGGCTGAATTCCGCAGACTGAATCTGGTTTTTTCTTAAGAAGGACTGGAAAACTGAGAAACAGACAGTTGTAGTCAGAACGGTGATGAGCAGCGTAATGGCTGCCGTCAGTACCATGATTTTTCCTCTCATGGTCTTTGGGATGAGCTTTTTCCACATGATAAAATAAAGTCCCTTCTTTCAATGGATAGCTTGTGATAATGTTTTTAACATCTACAAAGGTAGCCTATTTAATGTAAAATGTCAATGAAAAATCGGCTGCTTTTTATATACAAACGTGTTAATTTGTATACAAAAGAGAAATATTACTGCTTATCATAAAAAAGTGCATGTTTTAACAAAGTGTAAAAGAAGTGTGAATAAAAAGTGAATATTATGAAAGATAAATTCCATTTTTAAAACCGAAATCCAGCGTTATAATAAGATCCATGGTAAACCACGGGAATTATGCTGGGTTTACTGAAAAACAATCAAATCAGGAGGGATTACAATGAAAAAAAGAACACTGAGTATTGTTCTGGCCTGTGCTATGGCAGCAGCCAGTCTGGCCGGATGCGGCGGCGGTTCCAAGGAAACCACGGCAGCTTCCACAGAAGGTGCTGCAGCGGATGCGACGAAAGCCTCAGAGGCAGCAGGAGGGCAGACTACATTAAAATGGTCCGTATGGGATATCGGCTTAACAACCTATTACCAGCCTCTCATCGATGCTTTTGAAAAGGAGCATCCGGATGTGAAGATAGAAATGGTTGATTTAGGGTCCACCGATTATCAGACGGTTCTGGCAACAGAGCTTACCGGAAGCGGTTCTGACTTTGACGTAGTTACCATAAAGGATGTTCCTGGCTATATGACGCTTGTGAACAAAGGTGTTTTAGAACCCCTGGATAGCTATATCCAGTCTTCAGATGTTGATCTGACACAGTACAAAGGCCTTACGGATCAGATTACGGTTGACGGAAAATTATATCAGCTTCCGTTCCGCAATGATTTCTGGGTGATATTCTATAATAAAGATATCTTTGACAAAGCAGGCGTTGCTTATCCAACCAATGATATGACATTTGAACAGTATGATGCTCTGGCAAGAAGCCTGACCGTAGATACTCCCGGACAGGAGGTTTATGGCGCTCATTACCATACATGGAGATCCGCCGTACAGCTTTTCGGCGTTCTGGATGGAAAGAACACCATTCTTGACGGAAAATATGAATTCTTAAAACCGTATTATGAAATGGTTCTTGGAGAGCAGGAAGACGGAGTATGCCAGGACTATGCTACTTTAAAGACCAGCGGCTTACATTATTCCGGCGCATTTGCCCAGGGAAATATTGCAATGATGAACATGGGTACATGGTTTATCTCCACCTTAATGGATAAGGTACGCACCGGCGAGTACACAGACTGCACCAATTGGGGTATTGCTAAATATCCACATGCAGATGGAGTAGAACCAGGCTCCACCCTTGCGACCATTACCACTTTAGGAATTCCGGCCAAAGCTCCTCATAAGGATCTTGCCTGGGAATTTATCAACTTCGTATGCGGAAAAGAAGGCGCAGAAATCCTTGCATCTACCGGTACGATTCCGGCCGTTATGAACAGCACAGTTTCTGATCTGGTATCCAGTGCAGACGGATTCCCTAAGGATGACGGAACCAGCGTAGAAGCTCTTAACACCTCTAACTTGTACTTAGAGATGCCTGTAAATGCAAAGAACTCCGAAATTGAGACTGTATTAAACGAAGCCCATGATGCGATCATGACAGGCGGCATGTCCGTAGATGAAGGCATTGCCCAGATGAATGAAAAGGTAAGTGCAATTCTGGCTCAGTAACAGGTAAACAAAAACGATATCACAGAGGCGGGCAGCAAAAAGCCCGCCTCATTTAAAGAAACTTCCGATTTGATTTGACGATTGAAATAACAGCGTGCCCCGCTTCATCGGGCGTCAACGGATATGAAAGCATATCCAGTTGATTCTATAGACGATAAAAACGGGAAAAGGAGGATAAGCAATATGGCGAAGACAATAACAGAAGCGCAAAAACAGGAAAAAATCGCGGAGTTAAATAAGAAACGGGATGCTTTAAGCCTTTTATTGAGAGAGACTGAAGGAACCCGTAAGCGGGATGTCCTGATTGCGAAAATCGAGACAATAGATGAGAAAATAAAAAAGGTGAGGACAGGGGAACGGTTCACACGTCAGGAAAAGAGGGATATGGTTGCATACTCCTTCATCGCCCCCAACTTTATCGGATTTGCAGTATTTACACTTGGCCCCATTATTTTTGCTTTTATTCTGGCATTTATGAAATGGGATGGCAACAGCCCCTTGGAATTTGCCGGACTTAAGAACTTCATTGATATGCTTGGAAGTGCCAGATTCCATTCGTCCTTTATCAATACCATTGTATACTGTATTGCAACGGTTCCTCTGACACTGGCCTGTGCCTTAGGACTGGCCGTGGTCTTAAACCAGAAAGTAATGGGAAGAAATTTCTTCCGTACGGTGGGATTCTTTCCCTATGTGGCGTCTTTAGTGGCGGTGGCAGCTGTATGGAATATGCTGTTCAGCCCCCAGAAAAGCGGTCCCATAAACATGATCCTTTATCATCTGGGCGTCAATGCAAAAAGTCTTCCAAAGTGGTCCGCGGATCCTCACTGGGTGATGTTTACCATTGTACTGTTCAGTGTCTGGAAAAATATGGGCTACTACATGGTTATCTATCTGGCCGGACTGCAGGGGATCAATGGAGAGCTTTATGAGGCGGCAGGCCTTGACGGCTGCAATTCCTGGCAAAGGTTCCGGTATATTACATGGCCCCAGCTTCAGCCCACCACCTTCTTTGTTACCATCATTCTGACCATCAACTGCTTTAAGGTTTACGACATCGTTTACATGCTGGCAGGGGGTTCCAACGGTATTGTAAGTTCCCAGGCAATGGTTCTGGTTTACCACATTTACGAAGAGGCGTTCCGCAACTGGAATTTAGGTTATGCAAGTGCGGTAGCAATGGTGCTGTTCTTAATGGTTCTTGCCATCACGCTGGTTCAGTTCCGCGGCGAGAAGAAATATGCAAACTAAAATAAGGAGGAAACGAAATGAAAGTAAAAAGCACAAATTATAAAATCAGCAGATGCCTCCTCTATGTGGTTTTGATCATTCTGACAGCTGTTATGCTGATTCCATTTGCATGGATGTTCTCGGCTTCCTTAAAGCTGGATAAGGACGTATTTATTTTCCCGATCCAGTGGATACCGGAAAATCCAAGATGGCAGAATTATCTGGATATCTGGACAAAGATCCCGCTTATGACCTTTGTATTAAACACGGTGAAGATCACATTGATCGTTACCTTTTTACAGCTTTTGACCAGCAGCTTTGCTGCCTATGCATTTGCAAAGCTGAAATTCAAGTACAGCAATCTCTTATTCATGGCTTACATTGCAACCATTGCGGTTCCGTGGCAGGTATACATGGTTCCCCAGTTCATGATGATGAGAAAATTCGGGCTGAATGATTCCCATCTTGCGATCATTTTCCTTCAGGCGTTCTCTGCCTTCGGCGTATTCATGATGCGCCAGTTCTATCAGGGGATTCCCGATGAACTGTGCGAGGCTGCCAGAATCGACGGCATGAGCGAGTATCAGATTTATGGAAGGATCATGCTTCCATTGTCAAAGCCAGCACTGTCTACCTTGACCATCTTTACCTTTGTAAGTACCTGGAACGACTTTTTAGGGCCCCTGATCTATCTGAAAACAGAAGCGAAAAAGACCCTGCAGTTGGGGCTTAAGATGTTTATCAGCCAGTACAGTTCCGAATATGGCCTGATCATGGCTGCATCGGTACTTTCCCTGATCCCGGTCCTAATTGTGTTCCTGTCCCTGCAGAAATATTTCGTAGAAGGCATTGCAGCAACCGGAGTGAAAGGATAAAGAAATGGAAACAATAAAAAATTTCGTGGATAACATCCATAACGAGGCTTATAAGGACAGCTACGCCTCCCCCTGCCTGGGGACCGATTCCTATGTGATCCCAGGCGGCAGGACAGAGCAGTCCCTGGACGGAGCCTGGAACTTTTCCGTCGATATGTATGATAACTGCTTAAGGGCTAAATGGTTTCTGGAGCAGGAGGTGAATCCGGAGGGGCTTAGGGTTCCTCTGGATTATGGCTTTGACGACTGGGAGGAGATCCAGGTACCGGGAGTATGGAACCTTGCGAAGCCGGAATATTTTTATTATGAGGGACCGGCGGTATACAGCCGCCGGTTCTCTTTTAAGGATTCTTCCAAAGGGCATGTGTTCTTGCGGTTCGGGGCAGTATCCTATGAGGCCAGGATCTTTTTGAACGGAAAATTCCTTGGTGTCCATAAAGGGGGGTCAACCCCATTTTGCGTTGAAGTTACGGAAGACTTAAAAGAGGATAACAGGCTGATCGTGGTTGCTGACAACACCAGACGGCAGGATCAGATACCAAGTGAGAATACGGACTGGTTTTTATACGGCGGCATTTACCGGAGTGTATCTCTTCTTTGCGTACCTCAGACTTATATTAAGGATATGAAGGTATCCCTTGCAGATCGGGAGAAAAAGGAAATCAGTGTATCCGTGACTCTTGGAGGTTATGAGGACTTTGAGGAAAGGGAAGCAGTATTTTCCATACCAGAGCTTCAGGTGGAAGAAGCAGTTCCCCTGGGAGCGGATGGACGGGGACAGCTGACGCTGGAACTCAGCGGACTTTCTTTATGGAGCCCGGAAAATCCTAAGCTGTATGAGGTTTTCCTGAATATTCGTTCCGGCAGTAAAGCACTGGATCAGGTGAAAGACCGTGTGGGCTTTCGTACCGTGGAAACCAGAGGCAGAGAAATTCTTTTAAATGGTACGCCGGTTTTCCTTCGGGGTGTCTGCCTTCATGAGGAGACAGAGGACCGTGGAAAGTCGGTTACAAAGGAGGACATCCGTCAGGCATTTGACTGGGCCAAAAAGATGAACTGCAACTTCCTCCGTCTGGCTCATTATCCTCATACGGAGTGGGTTTCGGAACTGGCAGATGAGGCGGGCCTTCTTCTATGGGAAGAGATTCCGGTTTACTGGTGGATCGATTTTACAAATCCCCGGACCTTAGAGGATGGGAAAAACCAGCTGACCGAAATGATGAACCGGGATTATAACCGGGCCAGTGTGATTATCTGGTCCGTAGGAAATGAAAATCCTGATACCGATGAGCGCTACCACTTTATGAAGGAGTTAGCAGAAACAGCAAAGGAATTTGATTCCAGCCGCCTGGTATCTGCCGCTTGTCTGGTGGATGCGGTGAACTTAAGGATCTCCGACAGACTGGAAAAGCATTTGGATGTCATTGGATTTAATGAATACTATGGCTGGTATGATCCGGATTACGAAAAGCTGGCTGATATTTTAGAAGGGTCCAGGCCTGAGAAACCGGTTGTCATCAGCGAATTCGGCGGAGATGGGTATCTGGCTTCCGGTACGGAAGGCAGCAAGGTACGGGGCTCTGAGGAAGAACAGAAGGAAATTTATAAAAAGCAGGTTGAAATGTTTGGAAAGATCGATTATATTCAGGGTACTGCGCCCTGGATTCTATTTGATTACCGGACGCCGAAACGGCTTGGAAAGTATCAAAAGGGATACAACATCAAGGGTCTTGTAACAGCGGACCGGATGCGGGAGAAGCCTGCCTTTTTAATCATGAAGGAATATTACGAGGAGGTAAGAAAACGTGAACAGACAGATGGAGACTTTGCTTAAAGAAAAAAAGGAGCTCACAGAGGTAAAGTGCCTGGAGGCCATGGATTTCGCTGTAAAGCAGGTGAAGGATAATTTAAAAGAATTTACGGATTCCTTTAAAAAAGCTTACAGCGAGGATGGATTCTATCATCCAACTCCCAATGTAAACTGGACCACCGGCTTCTGGACCGGACAGATATGGCTGGCTTATGAGTGGAGCAAGGCAGAAGAACTGAAAACAGCCGGACAGATCCAGGCGAAAAGCTTTTTAGACCGGATCGACCGCAAGGTGGAAGTGGATCATCATGATATGGGGTTTTTGTATACCCCTTCCTGTGTGGCTGCCTATAAACTGGTGGGTGATGAAACCGCAAAGGAAGCGGCAATCAAGGCGGCAGACCAGCTGATCAGCCGTTTTCAGCCGGTGGGTGAGTTTATTCAGGCCTGGGGGCCCATGAACCAGCGGGAAAATTACCGCTTTATCATTGACTGCTTATTAAACCTTCCTTTATTATACTGGGCCACGGAAGAAACCGGAGACCAGAAATACCGCGGGATAGCAGAAAAGCACATCCATACTGCCATTGCAAATGTCATAAGGGAGGACTATTCCACCTGGCATACGTTTTTCATGAACATGGAGACAGGGGAGCCGGATCATGGGGCCACCTGCCAGGGATATAAGGATGGCTCTGCCTGGGCCAGAGGACAGGCCTGGGGAATCTATGGATGCGCCCTTGCTTACCGGTATACAAAGCGGCCGGAATACATTGAAGATTTCAAGCATGTGACCGGATATTTCTTAGACCACCTTCCTTCAGATCTGGTACCTTACTGGGATCTGGAATTTGGTGAAGGCTCTGAGGAGCCGAGGGATTCTTCCTCAGCTTCCATTGCAGCCTGCGGAATGCTTGAAATGGCAAAGTATATGGATGAGTCTGCCGCCGCCTGCTACGTATCCATAGCAAAAAAGATCATGGATTCCGTTGTGGAACATTATGCGGTTAAGGATTTACAGGAATCCAATGGAATGGTGCTTCATAGCACGTATTCCAAGAAATCTCCTTACAATACCTGCACACCGGAAGGTGTGGATGAGTGCAATATCTGGGGAGATTATTTTTACATGGAGGCCTTAACCAGGCTGTCTAAGGATTGGAATCCATATTGGTAATAATCGAAATAATTCGAAACGAGGCGAATATAGATGAAACTTGAAACAAAACAGGATTTTAGGCAATGGATGTTCCAGGTGTTAAATCCTTTAAAGCCATTGTACAGCAAAGGGTGTGCCAGGCTTTCCCTTGGAGACAGCGGTGTCACATATCCTAAGGTGAGCATAGAGATGGAGGCATTTTCCCGGCCATTGTGGGCACTGGTTCCCCTGTGGCTTGGGGGAGGCAAGGGATTTGAGGAGATTTATCAGAAAGGCCTTGCAAGCGGCACCGATCCTTCTCATCCGGAATACTGGGGCGGTTTTAAGGATTATGACCAGCGGTTTGTGGAAATGGCGGCCATTGCCAGCGGCTTGATTTTTACTCCGGAAAAATTATGGGAGCCTTTAAGCGGGGAAGAAAAACAGAATCTGGCAAAATGGCTTTACGGAATCAATGAATATATCATACCTGACTGCAACTGGCAGTTTTTCATGATTCTGGTGAACGTTGCATTGCAAAAGCTGGGCTGCCGGTATAGCAAAGAACGGCTGGCTTCCGGTCTTGAAAAAATCGAAAGTTATTATATAGAGGATGGCTGGTACCGGGATGGAGGTTCCAGTCAGAAGGATTATTACATTTCCTTTGCCATTCATTATTACGGGCTTTTGTATGCGGTGGCAATGGAGGAGGAAGAGCCGGAACGGTGCCTCCTGTTTAAGGAACGGGCAAAGTGGTTTGCCAGAGATTTTATATATTGGTTTGACGAAAACGGATCCGCTCTCCCTTACGGAAGAAGCCTGTCCTACCGTTTTGGAGAAGCAGCCTTCTGGTCTGCCTATGTATTTGCAGGCCTTGATGATATTCCGGCAGGAGTTGTAAAGGGAATCCTGGCACGCCATTTGAACTGGTGGACGGAGCAGAAGATCTTTGACCGTGACGGCGTGCTGACCATTGGGTACGGATATCCCAACTTAGTCATGGCGGAACGCTACAATGCGCCAGGCTCCCCTTACTGGGGGATGAAGACCCTTTTGTGCCTGGGGCTTCCCGATGATCATCCCTTCTGGTCTGCAAAGGCGGAGGACTTACCAAAGCTGGAGACGGTTAAAATGTTAAAGCAGGCGGATATGGTGATGCATCGCCATGGAAAGGATGTGATTGCCTACCCGGCAGGAGTTTGCGAGAAATACGGACACGGCCATGTACCGGAGAAGTACTCCAAGTTTGCCTATTCGACCCGGTTTGGATTTTCCGTTGCAAAAAGCCAGATCGTGCTTCATGAAAATGCTCCGGATTCTTCCCTGGCCTTTGTCATTGACGGAGATGATTACGTATTCGTCCGGAAATACAGTGACTCCTTTGAGGTTTTGGAAGACCGGGTGGTCAGCAGATGGCATCCATTCCAGGGGATTACGGTTACCTCTACGATTATTCCGAAAGAGTACGGCCATTTAAGGATCCATGAAATTGAGAGCCAGTATGACTGTACCGCCTATGACTGCGGTTTTTCTGTGGAAAAATTCACAGAAAATTATGAGCAGAAGGAGGAAGGGAAGGGAGCATTTGCATCCTCTGGAGAACAGGACTGTATGGTATCCGGCGAAGGCCCGGAGGCGGCAGGCCTGATAATAGAGGCTGATCCCAATACCAATGTGCTTTATCCCAATGCTTCCATACCGGCAGTTTCCTATCGCATTAAAAAAGGGGAAACCATTCGGCTGGAAACAAAGGTGGAAAGTATGATCCGATAGAATGATGCATTGATTTTAATGTTTTTCCGCTGTATAATAAAGTCATAAACAGGCAGCAGCGAGGAGGGCGTAAGAAGATGTGGATGAATAAAAAGCAGAAATTAAAGGCTTCTTATTATAACAGCTTCTTCGCCCTCATCGTGATTCCTATTCTTTTTATAATCTTACTATCCATCTTCATTATCCGTACCATGATGGTGGATTCCGCAGTTTCCAACATCCGGCGTGCCCAGGATAATATCGCCTCCACTCTGGGCGGCGAAGTAAAGGATGCTTCTCTTCGTTTATCCCATTTCGTATATGTCAACGACAATGAAGTTATAAAAAATGCAGCAAAGACCAATACAAAAGATGTGGCTGAAAAATACCTGTATACGAAGATCCTGACCGAATCCTTTCACTATGCCATGGTTCCGGTGCAGGACATCCTGTCTGCCGTATTTTATATGAAAGACGGGGACCATACGTATATGAAGGATGACATCACCTTAGGCATGGAGGAACTGAGGGCCTCCTCCTGGTATCAGGAGGCTTTGGCAGCACCTAACGTTGTAAAGGTAGGTTTTTATGACCGCAGTGTAACCAATTCCAGAAAAAATGCCTATACCCTGACCATTGCCGCAGGCCTGTCACCCGGAATGGATGTAGACCGGGACGGGGTCATAGAGATGACGGCGCTGTTTGTCTCTTCCAGGACCGGAGGGCTGATAAAAGATTATAATAAGGAACGGCTGCTTGGATCTACCATGATTGTGGACAAGTCAGGAAAGGTTATTTTCGACGCAGAAGGTACGATGGCTCTTTTGCCCCGGAATATTTCCCTGGAGCAGTCCAAATTCCGGTATCAGGCAAATGGAAGACGATTTATGGGAGTGGTGACCGAAGAACCGGTAACCGGCTTAAAGATCATCAGCGTCGTGTCATATGAAGCCCTTATAAGAAGCTTTAACAGGACTGCAGCCGTTATTGTAGCGGTTACACTTTTCCTGTTTGCACTGTTTTACCGTTTTTCCAGCTATTTCTTAAAAAGCATCATTGACCCCATCCATCATACGGTTGAGGGCATGAAAAAGGTGGAGGAGGGAAATCTTCTGGTTCATGTGGAACCAAAAGGGCAGGAAGAGCTGCGCCTGATGATCCATTCCTTTAACCGTATGACAAGACGTTTAAAGCAGCTGATACAGGAAAATGAGGAACAGCAGCAGAAAAAGCATGAGGCAGAAATCAGGGCGCTGCAGTCTCAGATCAACCCTCACTTTCTGGTGAATTCCTTAAATTCTATCCGGTTTATCGCACAGATGTCAAAGTATGAGTCCATTGCCCGCATGGCGGAGGCGCTCATAAAAATATTATCCTGCTCCTTCCGCAGCAATACGGGATTTTATTCATTAAAAGAGGAGCTGGAGGTTTTAGACAGTTTTATCTATCTGATGAAAATCCGTTATTCCGACGGGTTTGATATAAAATATGAAATAGAGGAATCCTGCCTTTCCTGTCTGGTTCCGCGGCTTATTTTACAGCCTGTGGTGGAAAATTCCATAGTCCATGGTTTTAGCGGCCTGATGGATGAAATGGGAATCATCTGGATGACGGCTCGTGAAGCAGATGGATTTCTGTTCCTGGAGATCCGGGATAACGGAAAGGGAATGTCTGAAGAAGAGTTGAGCCGGATCCTGAATGGGGAAGAGGAAAAGGAAGGGAAAAAGGATCATGTAAGCATCGGAATCACTAATGTAAAAACCAGGCTCACGCTTAATTATGGCGAAAGCTGTGAATTTGAGATGGAAAGCGGAAAGGGCCGGTTCACAAGAACCTCCATCCGCATTCCCATAAGAAGAAAGGAACCGGAAGACCAATGAGAAATGTCCTGATCGTGGATGACGATACTATAGTACGGATTACCCTGCGCTCCCTGATCAACTGGGAAGAGATGGGGTATCAGATTGCCGCGGATGCCATTCATGGCCAGCAGGCATTGGAATATATCAAGGATCATCCGGTGGATTTAGTAATCACCGATATGAAAATGCCGGTTATGGATGGGATCGGCCTATTAGAGGAGTTAAACCGCTTAAAAACCATGCCGGCAGTACTGGTTTTAAGCGGTTATGATGATTTCAAGCTGGTCCGGGATGCCTTCCGTCTGGGGGCCTGTGATTACCTGTTAAAGACCGGATTAACAGAGGAAATCCTTGCAGCCATGCTGAAACGTTTGGATGAAGAGGTCTTTCACGATCACAGCAATGAAACAGGGGAGGAGAAAAATCCGGTGGTAAAAGTCCCGGATTCTGTCCTTCTGGTAGATATGGCCATGGGAAGACGGTCCCTTGATGAGACTTTTTTTTACCAGGAATATCTGGTGATGCAATTTGAAATAGAAGACTTTCATAAGGCATCTGCCCGTTTTGGAGAGGATTTTGAAGAAGAACTTATTAAGCCCATGTTAGAGCTGGCCGGACAGATCCCCAGGGTGGCTTCCCGCTGCATTCTTGGAGCAGTGGCGCCTTCCCGCTATTGTTTGCTGTACCGCATCACCGATCCGGAGCAGTATAGGGAAAATGCAGTTTCCGCCTGTAAGCAGTTATGCAATGTATGGAAGCACTTTATGAACCTCTCCGTTTCCGCAGGGATCAGCAGGCCGGGAAATGGCACAAAGGATTTCTTAAACCGGTTTGAAGAGGCGGGAGAGCAGTTAAGGCTAAAGTATTTAAAAGGGAAAGGGAAGATCTGCGATCCATGGGAAAAAGATACGGTCTCCTTCCAGCAGGTCCGGCAGGCCGGACAGGATTATGAAAAGCTTTTAAAGGGTCTGATGGTAGGCGATGAACTGGCCGTATGGACGGAAAAGAAAGGCTTCTTTTCAGAACTTTATAAAATGGAATTAAAAGCTGCCAAAGAGGTCTGTCTCCATCTCATCTGCAGCATAGCCTGGCAGCTTTCGGATAACCACGATGATATCAGCGCCCTGTTTGCGGAAGAGGTCAATTATTATGAGAAAATCGGCCGTTTGGATGAAATGCGGAGCCTGGAATTATGGCTGAATAATTATTTCCGCTGGATCATGGATTATAATGCCCACCATGCAGACCGGAAGCAGGCGGATATGATGATCCGGGCAAAACGGTTCATTATGGACAATTATGCCAATCCGGAGCTTACACTGGGAAGTGTGGCAAGTTTTATTGGTTTGAATGAAAAATATTTCAGTACCAGATTTACGAAAGAAGAAGGGATGACCTTCAGCAACTATTTGACCGAGGTCCGCATTCGAAAGGCAAGGGAGCTGATGGAGACAACGGATCTAAAGATTTATGAAATCAGTCAGAGCGTTGGCTATAACAGTGTGGAGCATTTTACCAGAGTATTTAAAAAACTGTGCAAAGTAAGTCCGGGCGGGTACCGGAAATAAAGACCTGACGATAGATCAAGTTTTCAAACCATATCTCATGGAGAAGGCTGTTTTGAAATGGTAAGATAATATCATCAAAACAAGGGAGGTATTACAGAAATGAGAAAACGAGTGTTGGCTTTGGGGCTTTGTGCAGCAATGGTAATAGGGGTTATGACCGGCTGTTCCTCATCAAATGGAACCGGGGAAACTCCAAAAGAAACCACGGCGAAAGGTCAGGATGAGGCCCCGACAGAAGCGGGAAAGCCGGAGGCAAAGGAAGACTTAAAAGGCAGTCTGGTATTTGCCATATGGGACAATAACCTGATGGATTATATTGATGAAAATGATATGGTTGGGAAATTCCAGGAGAAGTATCCCAATGCAGATATTGAAGTAGAAAAGATCAAGGATGATTCCGAGTACTGGAATGCCATGAAGATGAGAACATCAGCAAACCAGCTTCCTGATGTTATGTTTAACAAGCCCTTCACCTTATCCAGGTTCAAGGACTATCTGGTGGATTTATCCGGGCTGGGAGCAGCGAAAAACAACGAGCTGGCCTCCGGATACGCAATGGATGGCAAGGTTTTGGGAATCCCGATGACAGCGGGTTATGAATACGTTTATTATTGGAAAGACATGTTTAAGGAAGCCGGTGTAGAGGTTCCCACCACATGGGAAGATTTTGAGAAAACAGCTCAGACCCTTCAGGATTATTATGGGAAGAACGACCCGGATTTCATGGCTATCGCTCTTGGCGCAAAGGATGAATGGCCGGATTATCCTTACATGGAATTTATGCCTGCACTTCAGGGCGGCAATGGACAGAACTGGAACGACATGGCAAAGACAGACGCTCCGTTCGCAGATGGAACCGACATTAACAAGGCATACAATAAGGTTAACAGCTTATTCAGCAAAAATGTGTTCGGCAAAGATCCACTTGGCATGGGCAACGATCAGGTAACATCCCTGTTTGCCCAGAAAAAAGCGGCTATCATTGCTCTGGGAGACTGGGGCCTGCAGAACATTCAGAGCGGTACCGATGATGCTTCGGAACTTGGAACCTTCTACCTTCCGGTAAGAGATTCCAAAGACGATCCTTTCCGTGTTATCGTACAGGGCGACTCCTTTATGGGAGTAACCACTCACAGCAAGAATCCGGAGCTGGCAAAGGCTTTCGTAGAATGGTTTTACAGCGAAGAATGGTACCCGGGATATATCAATTATGTAACCAGTGCATCTTCCATGAAGAACTTCCCCAAGGAAAAGGACCCGATCCTTGCCCAGGCAGATGAGCAGCAGCCGGATAGGGTACTGGTTATGTATGATGGCGGCGGAGATAATTTCCAGGCGATCCAGAACGATATCGCATTTGATTACAAGAAGCTGGGTGCCCAGATGTTTACCAATGGCTTTGATTTAAAAGCGGAACTGGATGGACTCAATACAAAATGGGCGGAAGCCAGAACCAAGCTTGGAATAAAATAAACAGAGTGGAAAGGGGGACAGGGTGATGGAAGCCCTGTCCCCCTTTTCTTCCAAGGACTTAAATCAGGAGGTATCTATGAATTCTCTGGAAAAACAGAAAAAAAGATTTATTGTATGCGCCCTTGTCGTTCCTATGGTACTGCTCATCGGTTTTGTGGTGTTTCCGGCCTTTGACTTAATCCGCATGAGCTTTACAAACTGGGACGGATACTCCAAAACCTATGATCATATCGGTTTTGGCAATTACACAGCCATGTTTCGGAACAGGGACTTATGGTTGTCCCTCCGCAACAATGGGGTGTATTTTTTCGGGCATCTGATATTCATTCCCATTGAGCTGATGTTTGCAGTGCTTTTAACCTCAAGGCTTAGGGCGTCAAAATTCTATAAAACCATGGTTTTTATGCCATATATCATCAACGGGGTTGCTATTTCCTATGCCTTTTCCTATTTCTTTTCTCCTATAAACGGAGCATTTGATGAGATATTAACCTTATTTCATCTGGAGAGCCTGATAAGAAACTGGCTGTCCGACCCTAAAATCGTCAATTTCGTGCTGGCCTTTGTCTCCCTGTGGAGATTTTCCGGGTACCATGTCATCCTTTTTATGGCCGCCCTGCAGTCTCTTCCCCAGGATGTACAGGAAGCAGCCAGAGTGGATGGAGCAAATGCGTGGCAAATGTTCAAGTACATTCAGATACCGTCTATTATGCTCATGGTGGATTTTGTCCTTTTCGACAACATCCGGGGCGCTCTTCAGGTGTTTGATATCCCCTATGTCATGACCAGCGGAGGACCGGGATATGCCTCCTCCACCTTTACGCTCTATACCATTGATACGGCCTTTAAATACAGCAACTTTGGCCTTGCTTCCACCATGGCGGTGGCGATTATGGTCATGATCGTTGTCATTTATCTGGTCCAGAACAAGATCATTCACGGAATTCTGAAGGGGGGAAGAAAATAAGATGAAAAGACGAACAATGGAACAGGGATTAAAACAGATCATCTGCATGGGAATGGTCCTGGTCGTTCTGGCACCTATCCTTTTAACCCTGTTTGCCGCTTTCAAGACAAAGGCGGATATGGTGAATACCTCTCCCCTGCTTTTGCCGCCTATGGAACGGATCACATTTTCAAACTTTCAAAAGGTGGTGGGAGATAAATATCTCCTGATAGGTTTTAAGAATACGGGCATCATACTTGCAGTCAGCATTCTGTTTAATGTGCTGTTTGGAACTATAACCGCATTTATTCTGGAGCGTTTTGAGTTTAAGCTTAAAAAAGTGATCATGAGCCTTTTTTTTCTTGGCATGCTGATTCCCAGCTTTGTAACGGAAATTGCCAGGTTTAAAATCATTAACGGCATTGGCCTTTACAATACGCTTGGGGCACCCATCGTGATTTATGTGGCATCGGATCTGATGCAGCTTTATATTTACCGGCAGTTCATTTCTACCCTTCCGGTGTCTCTTGATGAAAGCGCGCTCCTGGACGGCTGTTCTTATTTCGGTCTGTTTACGAGGATCATATTTCCTTTGTTGGCGCCTGCAACAGCTACCGTGGTGATCATCAAGGCAATTACCATCATCAATGATATGTATATTCCATACTTATATATGCCAAAGAACAAGCTTCGTACATTAACAACCTTTTTGATGAATTATGCCAATGCCCAGCAGGGATCGTGGCAGAAGCTGGCGGCAGGCATCATCATCATCATGCTGCCGACGATCCTTATCTATATTTTCTTTCAGAAATATATTCTGGCGGGAATCGCTGCCGGGGCGGTGAAAGAATAAAAGATATAGGAAATCGTAAGAAATGCCATGGATTCTTTTAAAGTGGTGGATTATAATGGACTTAATATTTATAGAAGGAGGTTTCTTTCAATGGATCAGAAGACCGCAAAACTGGAATGGCTGGAGGATCCGCGGGTTTTCGCGGTAAACCGGCTGGCTGCCCATTCCGATCACTGCTATTATGAAACGGAAGCAGAAGCTCTAAGGGAGATCATGAGACTGCGCCAATCCTTAAATGGGACATGGAGATTTTCTTATGCAGAGAATCCCGGGGAGCGGAATGAGCATTTCTACGAAAGTGATTTTAATCTGGACAGCTTTGGCACCATTGAGGTTCCGGGACATATGGAGCTTCAGGGATATGGCGGATGCCAGTATATCAATACCATGTACCCATGGGATGGTCTGGCTGACATCAGGCCTCCCCATGTTGACTGGCAGAATAATCCGGTAGGAAGCTACTTAAGGGAGTTTGAACTGGAGGAACCGCTAAAAGGGAAACGACTGTTCCTGTCCTTTCAGGGAGTGGAAACAGCCTTTTATGTATGGCTGAATGGGACCTTTATCGGATACTCAGAGGATTCCTTTACACCCTCTGAGTTTGAGATTACGGATGCGGTACGGCCAGGATCCAACCGCCTTGCCGTGGAGGTTTATAAAAGAAGCAGCGCCAGCTGGATCGAGGATCAGGATTTCTTTCGGTTCTCCGGGATTTTCCGGGATGTATATTTATATGCAACTCCCGAATGCCATGTGGAGGATTTATTCATTCATGGGGACGTATCCGATGACTACCGGGATGGCCTGTTCCGCGGAGAACTGACCCTTACAGGAGAAATAAAGGGAAGTATCCGTGCTGTATTAAAGGATAAAGCTGGAGAAACAGTTGCCTCCTGGGAACCTATTCCGGCAAAGAAAGTAGTGGAATTTACCGCCTGCATATCCAATGTCCATCTATGGAGCGGTGAGGATCCATACCGGTATGAACTCACCATCATCTTGTACGATGAGCAGGGAAATGTGAAGGAGATCGTTCCTCAGAAGGTGGGATTCCGCCGTTTTGAAATGAAAGACCGGCTGATGTGCTTAAACGGAAAGAGAATCGTATTCCGGGGAATCAACCGTCATGAGTTCAATGTAAGAAGGGGCCGCTCCATTACAGAAGAAGATATGATGTGGGATATCCGGTTTATGAAGCGCCACAACATCAATGCGGTCAGGACCTGTCATTATCCGGATCAGAGCCTGTGGTATGAGCTTTGTGATGAATATGGAATTTACCTCATTGATGAGGCGAATTTGGAAAGCCATGGTTCCTGGCAGAAGATGGGAGCCTGTGAACCATCCTGGAATGTACCCGGAAGCCTGCCTGAGTGGAAGGACTGCGTGGTGGACCGGGCAAAGTCAGTGCTGGAACGGGACAAAAACCATCCCAGTGTGCTGATCTGGTCCTGCGGAAATGAATCCTATGCAGGAAAGGACATTCTTGCTATGTCAGAGTTTTTCAAAGAACGGGATCCCTCCAGGCTGGTTCACTATGAGGGCGTGTTCTGGAACCGGGAATTTGACCGTACCAGCGATATGGAAAGCCGGATGTATGCCAAACCATTTGAGGTAGAGGAATACTTAAATACAGATCCAAAGAAGCCCTTTATCCTTTGTGAATACATGCATGCCATGGGCAATTCCCTTGGCGGGATGAAAAAGTACACGGATCTGGAAGACAGGTATGAGATGTATCAGGGCGGCTTTATCTGGGATTATATTGACCAGTCTCTGATGAAAAAAGACGCTTACGGCAAGGAGCATATGACCTATGGCGGGGATTTTGGCGACAGGCCCACGGATTACAGTTTCTGCGGAAACGGGATCGCTTATGCAGACAGGACCATCTCTCCAAAGGCTCAGGAGGTAAAATACCTGTATCAGGATATCCGCCTGATTCCTGACTCCAAAGGTGTTTCCATAGAAAACAGAAGATTATTTACAGATACCTCTGACCTTGAGTTTGTATATTCGGTCTTAAAGGACGGGGAACCGGTTTATCAGAAGAGCTTTGATGCATCGGTAAAGCCTTTGGATACAAGGTATGAAGCCGTCACGGTACCTGATTTCACAGAGCCGGGGGAATACGTCTGCCAGGTTTCGGCTCTACTTAAAAATGATACCTTATGGGCAGATTCCGGTTATGAAACAGCCTTTGGCGAGGCGGTCTCAGTCATAGAAGGGCAGCAGGAGAAATGCTGCGGACAGCCTTTGAAAATAATTCATGGCGACGTCAACCTCGGCGTTATGGGAGATGGCTTCCGGATCCTGTTCTCCAAGCAGGAAGGCGGTATCGTTTCCCTGGTTTATGACGGAAAAGAATGGGTCGGAAGACCGATGATGCCGGTGTACTGGAGGGCGACTACGGATAATGATAAAGGAAATAAGTTTTCCGTGGCAAGTTCTGTGTGGTATGGAGCAGGCAGGTTCCCTTGTTATGAGAATTGTGCGGTGGAAGAGAAGGAAGGAAGCATAAAGGTGACCTATACCTATGAGCTTTCTACTGTTCCCAAGGCATCAACAGAGGTTACCTACGAAGTAGATGGAAGGGGAACAATTCATGTAAGGGCCGTATTCCGGGGGCAAAAAGGATTGCCAGAGCTTCCTGCCTTTGGAATGAGGCTCATCACACCGGAAGCAGCTAAGAAATTCACCTGGTATGGAAGAGGTCCTGAGGAAAATTACTGCGACAGGAATGAAGGGGCGAGGCTGGGAATCTATGAGGATACTCCGGATAACAACCTTTCCCGTTATCTGGTGCCTCAGGAGTGCGGCAACAGAACCGGAGTCCGTTGGCTTAAGGTATCGGACATGGAGGGTCATTCCATCAGTTTTAGCGCAGCAGGTCAGGCGTTTGATGCTTCCGTACTTCCTTATACGGCGGAGGAACTGGAAGCGGCTACCCACAGAGAGGAGCTTCTGTCACCAAGATATACGGTAGTGAACATTTTTGGCGCCATGAGAGGCATCGGCGGCGATGACAGCTGGGGAGCGCCGGTTCACCGGGAGTACTGCATAAGCGGGGAAGAAGAGCTTGTAACAGAATTTATTATTGAAAGAAAATCATAAATGAATGCGGCAGACGGCAGGGGTTTGAGAAAACACTTACGGTCTGCCGTCTTTATTTTTTGTGAGAGAAAAAATTAAGTTGTTGATAAAAACAATCAGGTAATCGTGTCCTTTTTTCATGATATTGTATTATAATAGGATTGGAATGGCTGGGGTGGCTGGAATGGGTTGCTGAAAGAAATAATCTTACAATCTTGAGTTCATGAGCCGCATACCACGCTTTACCAGGCATCAACCGGATAGGAAGGTATATCTCAATGATGCATTCGTGTATAAACTGAATTAAAAGGACAGAGGAGGATACAGGATGTCTACTGCAATTATTTGTGCAATTTTAATTGTACTTTGCTACTTTGGATTAAGGAGCACCATAAATAGGACGAAATATGGTTGCTGCGGAAGCGGCGGCAGCGAAGTGAAGAAAATTAAAGCTGCTGATAAAAATATTTCCCATTATCCCTATACGCGAACCCTGGAGGTAGAAGGAATGACCTGCGGCAATTGCAAAAAGAGAGTGGAGAATGAGTTTAATAGCCGGGAAGGATTATATGCTTCCGTGGATTTGAAGAAAAAACTGGCAGTCATACATATGAAAGATCAGATGCCAGAGGAGGAGCTGAAAGAGATAGTGAGAAAAGCTGGGTATACTCCCGGGATGATCAAATAAATGCATTGACTGGTATGATAGGATAGACAGGTCATAAGATATACGAAAAAAGATTGATTGCAGTAAGCAGCGGACAAAAAAGGTTTTATTTCAAATCCATGATTGCCTGCTGC